>NZ_CAJXIV010000041.1 GCF_913054185.1 uncultured Shimia sp. | reverse complement strand
GGGGTTTGGCAAAGTCGAAGGGGCAACGCTGAACCTAAGTGTCGCAGGCGATTTGCCCGAAGCCGCAGCCAATCTGTTTCATCACCTACATGCATTGGATGCCGACGGGGATGCCCCAATTGCCGTGTCGCCTATTCCAGACCATGGACTGGGGCGTGCGATCAATGACCGGTTGCGGCGTGCCGCTGCTCCCAGAGGGACTTAAAACCCCAAAGCCGGTGCCCAGCGCTTGACGGATCAACGTCAGTCTTGAAGGCTAATAGTTCAAGTACAGGATGCAGGGAGAGTAGCCATGGCAGAAACCGTTGCGTGCGTCAGACTATACTCTGACAGCTCTGGCGAGAGTCACTTTGAGGACATCACATTCGACATGTCCTCAATCCAGTATGCCCCACCAGCCCCGGCTTTGGATATTTCCGATCCCATTGAGACATCTCAGTGCTTTTGGTTTCGGTTTCCGAAAGATTGGAGTGACGCCGCCCACCCTTCCCCGCGCCGGCAGCTGTTTATTCTTCTGGAAGGGCAAGTTGAAGGTTGGACCAGCCAAGGCGACACCCGTGTGTTCGGTCCCGGCGACCGACTTTTGATGGAAGACACAACTGGCAAAGGTCATGGCGCTCGCCCCCTCGATGGCGAGGCGGTGGCTCTTGTGATTGCGCTTTCCGAAGATTAGGCGTGGCCGGCGGCAGAGCTGAGCGTCAGCGGGTCCACCCCGATGCTTTTGAGGGCCTCGGCCCATTTGTCTGAGTTGCTTGTATCAAACACAATCTGGTCCGTGGCATCCGCAATCAACCAGCCATTGTCGCCGATCTCGTTTTCCAACTGCCCCGGCCCCCAACCGCTATAGCCCAACAAGGTCAGTGCCTTATGCGGCCCCAAGTCTTGCGCGATGTCATCGAGGATGTCCTGCGTAGTGGTCAGCGCAAAAGTCGCCCCAACCTCCAGGTTGGACAGATCAGACTTATATTCTGGAGAATGCAGCACAAAGCCACGCCCGGTTTCCACGGGACCGCCAAAATGCAGCGTTGATGTGGCCTCAGGGGATTTTGGCTCGATGGAGAGTTGATCAAACAGATCAGACAGGTTCACGCCATCAATCGCCTTGTTCACAATCAACCCCATGGCCCCATCTGACGAATGCGCACAGAGGAACACCACCGAATGGGCAAAGCGTGGGTCGCTCATGCCGGGCATGGCTATGAGCAGTTGCCCGGTCAAATCCATTTGTGTCTCAGTGTCTTGTGTCGTGTCCAAGGGGACCTCATACGTTGAATGTCGACGCTTGCTTTCAACATGTGTTCCCCTGACCTTAGACGCAAGAGGTAAGCAAACTGTTTCAATCGCTCGCGATTATCTGATCGGATTGTGAGTTGGTTTTTTGCGACCAATGGCTCATGTGTTGCTTATGACAACACGTTCCCTCCTCCCCTCGCTGGCGCTTGCGGCGCTGATGGCCCCTGCCCTTGTGCCCGCTACGGCCATTGCCCAATCTTTTGATCAAGTTGTGCAGGCCGAAATCCTGCCAGGGTGGCGCGATGCAGACGGCACCTATATGGCGGCTGTGAAAGTCACGATGAACCCAGGTTGGAAGACCTATTGGCGCGCGCCTGGGGATGCGGGCATTCCGCCACAAATCACATGGAACGGATCGCGGAACTTAGACAGTGTTTCGCTGGAATGGCCGACGCCCGTTGTGTTCAATCAAAACGGCATGCGCTCCATCGGCTATACGGATGCATTGGTTTTGCCGGTAAAGATTTCCCCAAAGGATGCTGACAAACCGGTGCGTTTGAAAGCCACGCTGGATATTGGCGTGTGCCGCGACATCTGTGTGCCACAGCGTTTGAAGGTGAAAGCGGAGCTGCCGCCAAGCGGGGTACGGGATGCAGAAATTGCAGCGGCCTTGGTGGATCAACCTCTGACCGCCCGAGAGGCAGGCGTGGGCAAAGTGACATGTAAGCTGTCACCAACATCAGACGGAGTTGCGTTAAAGGCAACCATACATATGCCCAGCGCCGGCGGCACAGAAGTGGCTGTGGTGGAAACTGCAGACCCGCACATCTGGGTGGCCGAGGGCAAAACCAAACGGTCTGGCAAAACTCTGGTCACGGAAACCGAGATGATGCATGTGGACGCCAGTTCGTTTATGGTGAACCGTGCCGACTTGCGGTTCACGGTGTTGGGCGCCAACCATGCCGTGGATATTGTTGGCTGTTCAGGCTGAGGCCATTTTTCGCCAAGCACGTAAAATCATCCAGGCGACGCCAACAAGATAACCGCCAAACGAAATCAACCACGCCCCCACAAGGAACAGCAGCAAGGCCGGGAAGGTGTTGTTGAACGTGTCAGATGGCAGAACGGTCTGCGCCAAAAATGGGTGGATTTCTCCGTTCAGCAAGACCCAACCAAAGGTTGCCACCAGCCAAGCCGCGATGACAGCGGCACAAAGCGCCACACCCGCGCGAATGCCTTTGGCCCGTGGTGCACGGCGTAAGGCCTGCATCTGACGCGTGAAGTCGTACTGGATTGCCACCAAAGCGGGCACCACCAGAAGCACCAGGAACATGCCAAATCCAAGGCCATAGACCAGCGTGATCACGGTGGGCTTGAGGAATTGCGCTTGAGCGCTGCGTTCAAACAGCAAAGGCGCAAGGCCCAGCACGGTGGTGGCGGTGGTCAGGAACACAGGTCGCAAACGATCAGCAGCACCGTCAATGATCGAGGGGATCACGCCGCGGTCTTTGGCATAGTCGTCGATGGTGGTGATCAACACAATGCTGTCGTTGATGATGATGCCGGTCATGCCCAGCAGGCCCACCACCGTGAACATCGACAGCGGCACGTTATGCCACCAGTGGCCGTAGATGGTGCCCACCAGGCCAAACGGAATAATTGCCATCACCACCATGGGACGGGTCCAACTGGAGAACACCCAAGCGAGCACGAGGTAGATGCCAGCCAGACACAAGATCAAGCCGGAGCGGGCATCGTTGAGGAAATCATTTTCCTGCTCGGCCAGCCCCGCGAGGCGCCATTCAACCTGTTTTTCGCTGGCAATGGCGGGCAGGATGTCGTCACGCAGTTGTTCAAGGATAGCTTCGGCGCGGGCAGGGTCATCCTCACTGATGTCACCGGTGACGGAGATCAATCGCACGCCATTTTCACGGCGCACTGTGGAGAATCCAGTGCGGCTTTGCACGGTCACCACATCGGCCAGCGGGACGTAAGCCCCAGAGGGGGTGCGCATCAGGCTGCCTTCGAGGAAGTCTGCGGTGAGTTCGCCTTCGGGCAGTTCAATGCGGATCGCGGCGCTGCGGGGACCATCGGGGTAAGTTGCGGCTTCGATTCCGTTGAGACGGTGGCGCAGCACGCGGCCCAGCGCGTCGATGGAGAAGCCCAGCGCGCGGCCTTGCGGGGTCAACTCTAGGATCAACTCCTCTTTGTCGTAGCTGAGGTTGTCCTCAACGGCAGAGACCTCGCCAAACTCTTCCAAAGCGGTTTTTAAGGCTTCGCTGGCGGATTTGAGAGTTTCGCTGTCCGCTCCGTAGAATTGTACGTCCAACGCGTCACCACCGGGACCGGAGCGCCAGCCACGGAAACTCACAGTTTCCACCAAGGGATGGCGAGCCACGCGGTCTTGCAGTTCAGCGACAAAGGCAAAGCTGGAATAGGGGCGCAGGTCGGCGTCGATGAGTTCGATGGCTATGCCGCCAAGCAGGTCCGGATCAAGGCTTTCGGAGCCGGGCAGAGAACGCCCGGAGTTGCCGCCGATTTCGGCGATCACATAGTCCAGCGGGTTGCGGCCGTGACGCGCCTCATACTCTTTGCCAAGTTCTTCGGTGGCGCGCTGCATCTCTTTCATCATCGCGAGGCTGTCAGCCCGGGTGGCGCTTGGCAGCATGGCAAAGTTGCCAGTGACAGAGCCCCGTTCCGGCGCGTTGAAAAAGCGCCACTTCACGTCGCCTCCAATGAACAAGGCCATTTGGGTCGCCAAGGCCACCACGGCAACCGCGAGCATTGGATACCTCGCCCAAATCACAAACCGCATGAAGGGGCGAAACAGGATTTCACGGACCCAGCGGAAACCTCGGTTCACCACGCGCGAAGGCACATCGTACCAATGTTCCTTGGCGGAGTTTTTGATCGCATGGGCCATGTGGTGCGGCAGGATCAGGAAGCACTCCACCAGTGAGGCCAGAAGCACGACAATCACCGTGAAGGGAATGTCGGCAATCAAATCGCCAAAGCGCCCGCCAATGGCGGTGAGACCGAAAAAGGCGATCACTGTGGTGATGGTGGAGGAAAACACCGGCAAAGACATGCGCTTGGCGGCGTTTTCAGCCGCCACAAACGGCGGCTCATTCAGGCGGCGCGCGCGAGCGTCAGCGTGTTCCCCGACCACAATGGCGTCATCAACGACGATGCCCAGTGTGATGATCAGGCCAAACAGTGATATCATATTGATCGTCAGGCCAGCGGCATACATCAGCGCCACGGCGGCAAACATGGCTGTCGGGATGCCTGCGGCCACCCAGAAGGCTGTGCGCGCGTTGAGGAACAGGAACAGCAGCACAACCACCAGCGCCAGCCCCATCAACCCGTTGTCGATCAGCAGATTGAGACGGCCGGTGATGGCTTCCGCGCGGGTGCGGATCAACTCGAGTTTCACACCTTGCGGCAAGGTCGCCTGCATTTCTGCGGCCACCTCTTCCACGGCGCGTTGCATGGCGATGGCGTCGCCTGCATCAGTTCGGTCGACACGGATCGACATGGCGGGATCGTTGCCCACAAAATAGGTGCGGTTGCGGTCCACGCCTTCGACGCGCACGGTGGCCACATCGTCCACCGTCAGCTTGGTGCCGTCAGAATTAGAGCGCAACGCAATACCAGCAATCTCATCCGGCGCGCGTTTCTCAACACCCGTGCGCACGCGGGCAAAGGCACCGGTCACATCGCCTGCGGGGTCTGCGTTGACCTCCTGCGCCACGGCCTGCGCGATTTGTTCCATGGTGATGTCATGCGTGATCAGGTCAACGGACGACACTTCCACAATGGTCTGCCGTTCAGCCAAGCCACGAATGGTGGTGCGGGTCACGCCTTCGGCATAAAGCCGTGTGACAAACTCATCAGCGAAGCGGGCAATCTGGTTCACGCCCACGGGGCCAGTGATCACCACATCGGTCACGCGGTCGCGCCAAGCACCACGCCGCACGGTTGGATCTTCGGCCTCTGCCGGCAAGGTGTTCACCCCGTCCACAGCCACTTGCACATCATCGGTGGCGCGTGCCATGTCCCAGCCGGGCTCAAAATCAAGCGTAATGCGGGCACTGCCTTCGGTGGAGCGAGAGGCTGTGCTTTCCACGCCTTCCACAGCCAAAAGCGCCGGTTCCATGACCTGCACAATGGCGGCGTCCACATCTTCGGCCCCTGCCCCTTCCCAAGCAATGGACACGGACACATTGTCGATCACAACATCAGGGAAAAACTGCGCCCGCATGCGGGGCATGGCAGCGATACCCGCGAGGATCAGCACCACCAAAAGCAGGTTTGCGGCGGTGGCGTGGCGGGTGAAATAGCTCAGAATGCCGCTGGCGCGGTCGCTGATCTCCCGCATGGTTTAGCCCCCCATCCGGCTACGGAGGCGTTCCACCATGCGTACGGGGACCTCAGGTTGGCTGAGCGCCTGCAACATGCGCTTTTTGGCGTCAGAGGGAATGCGCCCGTTGGCTTCAACCGCGGCGACAAACTTGGCCCGTTCTTCGTCACTCAGCGCAATCATGGCGGGGGCGTCGGGGATTTTCTCTTCGCCCGTTAGTGGTTTCACCGCGATGCCTTCACCCAACAAAGGCGTGCGGCGGGTCACAACAGATTGCCCAGCCAAACCTCGGCCCCTGATCAAAACGTCGTCTCCTTGGCGGCGCACCAATCGCACCTGTTGCGTGGCCAGGCGATTGCCTTCGCCCACAACAAGCACTTCACTGGCGGCATTGATCGCCGTGGCCGGCAATCGGATCACGTCTTCCAGTTCCGGTTCCCGCACCCGTACAGTGACAAAATCTCCGGGTTTGAGACCACGTGGTCCATCGAGGCGGGCATAGAGCACGCGGCCTGTTTGGCCCTCACCCACGGCGGCGGCGTCCCGTGTGATGACGCCTGTGGCGGTCAAATCCGCACCAAGCACATCCATAGACACGGTGATTTCCGCATGATGCAACTGGCTGTTGTCATCTAACAGCCGGGCGTACTGCGTGGTGGACACCCGGAACACAACCTCAAGCGCTTCGGCATCAATCAGAGTGGCGAGGCGCTCGTTCATCGAAACAAGCCCACCTTGTACAATGTTCACCTCAGACAGCGTGCCAGAGAAGTCCGCCGTGATCACGGTGTCGTCGAGGTCTTTCTGAGCCTCGGCGAGAAGGATTTTGGTGCGGTCCAGGCGGGTCTTGGCCTGATCCACCCGCGCTTCGGCCTGCGCCAAGGCGCGGCGATTGGAGAGCACGGCCTGACGTGCGGCAGCTTGCGCCAATTCGGCAACCTCCACAGAGGCTGCCGTCCCGACGCCGCGATCTTGCAGATCCATCTGGCGGTCAAAGGCCTTTTGGCGCAAGCCCAGCTGCGCTTCGGCGGATTTCAACTCGTCCTGCGCCAAGATCAGCGTGCGGTCCGCATCCCGTTGTTCTGCCTCTGCATCCAGAAGATCCGCGGCGATGCGGTCCAACGCGTAACTGGCTTTGGTGGGGTCAATTTTGGCAAGCACTTCGCCCGCGGTAACATTGGCGCCGTCTTCAAAATTTTCAGACAAGAAGATTACGGTGCCTGCGGCGGCGGCGCGCACCTCCAAAGAGCGGCGGCTTTGCACTTCACCAAACGCCACCAACTCCGGTGTTTCCGCGCCCGGCTCAGCGGTTTTTACATTCACGGTAAAGACACGTTCGCGCGCGGGCGGGCCTTTGCTGTCTTGGGCCATGCGCTCTTCAACAGCGTTCATCACAAGGCTGCCCGCATAAAGGATCAAAGCCACGGTGGCAGAGAGCAAAAACAGCCCCGTCAGACTTTGCCGCAAAAATCTCATCTGCCTTGCCTCCCAGCGTCGGTGGTATTGTGCATGATGCGCCTGCCCAAACCAAAAGCCAAGGCACGCAAAGGTGATACGGATGTCAGCGAACGTTCCGTCACATTTTTTGTCAAAAATTTTGGCGGAGGTGCAAGATTACTTGCTGCGCTTGAGATGCTCGTCCAGCCGCGGCATGATTTCCACAAAGTTGCAGGGCATGTGGCGGTAGTCGAGCTGATACTTCAGGATCTCGTCCCAGGCGTCTTTACAGGCCCCAGGGCTGCCCGGCAGCGCGAAGAGATAGGTGCCATTGGACACACCGCCCGTGGCACGAGATTGCACCGAAGAGGTGCCAATTTTCTGCATGGAGACCATGGTGAAGACCGTGCCAAAGGCCTCAATCTCTTTTTCATAAACGTCGCGGTGGGCTTCGACGGTCACGTCGCGGCCGGTGAGGCCGGTGCCGCCGGTGGAGATGATCACGTCGATGTTCTTGTCTGCACACCATGTGCGCAGTTGGTCTGCGATCTCGACGCGTTCGTCTTTGATGATTTTACGGTCCGCAAGGATGTGACCAGCCGATTCCAGTCGGCCAACCAACGTGTCACCGGAGCGATCATTGGCGATCTCGCGGGAGTCGCTCACCGTCAGGATCGCGATTTTCACTGGGATGAAGGATTTGCTTTCGTCGATACGACCCATCGGAGTCTCCTAGGCGGATGGCGCGATGTCAAACCACATGCCGGTGGGGCCGAGGTTCACAACTTTGGACGGGCCAACCTGAGACGACTGACCCCAACAATCATGGATATGTCCACATAGGACCAGCGGTGGCGCAATGCGCTCAATTGCCTCAAGCACCGCTTTCGAGCCAAGCGACATACCTGTAGACGTCACATCCAAGTGGCCTTTGGGTGGCGAGTGGCTGATCAGAATGTCAGCGGCTTCGCAGGCGGCCAGCATTTTGGCGGCGGTGGGTTCGTCGATGTCGCAGGACCAGTCTTTGAACGGCGTGACCGGGACGGCGTAGCCGAGGCCGAAGATGTTTAGGCCTTCGAAAGTTGTCGCCTCGCCGTGCAAAACGGTTGCGTTGTCGGGCGCAGCGGCGCGCAGTTCGTCTTCGCTTTCGTTGTTGCCGGGGACCATGATGATCGGTGCAGTGATGCCTGCGATCAAGTCTAAGGCTCCGGGCAGGTCTATGCGGTGGTTGGTGAAATCCCCCGCCGCAATGACCAAATCCGCATCCTGGCTCATCTCGACAAGGCGGCGGGCCGCAGGGGCTGCCCGGTGCAGATCGGAGAAGGCGAGGATTTTCATGCGGTCTCTTCCAGCTTGGCTTTTAGGCTCAGCAGGTCTGCCCAGGCCTCCCGTTTCAAAGCAGGTCGACGCAACAAATCGGCGGGGTTCATCATGGGCAGTACAGGTTTGTCAAAAGCGGTTTGCCACTGCCCACGGGCGCGAGTGATGCCACGCTTTCCAGTCACACAGTCTAATGCGGCGTTGCCCATCAACACAATGATGTCTGGCGCCACCAGTTGGATATGGCGCTCCAAGAAAGGCCGCATCATTTTTAGAACCGGTGCGGGCACCTCCCCGCCGCGTTGCGCCCGCCAAGGCACAACGGAAGCAATATAGAGCGCGTCTTTGCTCATCGGCACATCACGGCCCATGTCGATGGCGGAAAACATATTGTCAAACAATGTGCCCGCGCGGCCCACAAATGGCTTGCCCTCGCGGTCTTCGTCGCGGTCTGGTGCATCACCAATGATCATCACCCGCGCGGCCGGATTGCCATCTGCAAAGACAAGGTTGCGGGCGCCGCGTTTCAGAGTGCAATGGTCAAACTGCGCCATCGCCTGCTCCAACGCGGCCAAATCTTTGGCGGCTTGGGCGGCTTTCTGCGCTTCGGCGACTGGATCGATTTGAGGCATCCGCACCGGCGCGGCGGGTGCCACCGGCAATGCAGCAGCGGCTTTTTTCTTGGGGTCCTCTTTGGGCACCTCATAGCGGTCCAGAGGCGCATCCAGAATGGCTTCGGTGGCGCCCAATTCCACATGCCATTCCAGCAAGGCGCGCGCCGTATGATAGTCCAATGCCGATTCCATGGCCGCAGAGTAGACCGGCAACCGCGCAGACAAAAGAGCGCAAAGTCTTTGATCACGCAGAGCGGCGCTTGCCCCGCCCTGCCCGCCTACTTATAAGCAGGCCAATCTCGGCAAAAGGAGCAGCACATGCGCTTTGATCACAAGCATCTTTTGGGGATCGAGCCGCTCAGGCCCGACGAGATCACAACCATTTTGGATTTGGCAGATCAATACGTCGATCAGAACCGCCGCGCGCAAAAGCATTCCGATGCGCTGACCGGCCTTACTCAGATCAACATGTTCTTTGAGAATTCCACCCGCACGCAGGCGAGTTTTGAGATCGCAGGCAAGCGGTTGGGCGCGGATGTGATGAATATGGCGATGCAGGCCAGTTCGATCAAAAAAGGCGAGACGCTGATTGATACGGCAATGACGCTCAATGCGATGCACCCCGATCTGCTGGTGGTGCGCCACCCGCATTCCGGCGCTGTGGACCTGCTGGCGCAGAAAGTGAACTGCGCTGTGCTGAACGCGGGTGACGGACGCCATGAGCACCCGACACAAGCCTTGCTGGATGCACTGACTATCCGCCGCGCCAAGGGACGTTTGCACCGCTTGAACATCGCGATATGCGGCGACATTGCCCACAGCCGTGTGGCGCGCTCCAATCTGATCCTATTGGGTAAGATGGAAAACCGCGTGCGCCTGATTGGGCCACCGACACTGGTGCCTGGCAACTTTGCTGAGTTTGGTGCAGAGATCTATGAGGACATGGAAGAAGGCCTCAAAGATGTGGACGTGGTGATGATGCTGCGGCTTCAGAAAGAGCGTATGGACGGCGGGTTTATCCCATCGGAGCGCGAGTATTATCACCGCTATGGTCTGGACGCCGCCAAGCTGGCCCATGCCAAAGACGACGCCATCGTGATGCACCCTGGCCCAATGAACCGCGGCGTAGAAATTGACGGCGAGATTGCCGACGACATCAACCGCTCCGTCATTCAGGAGCAGGTTGAGATGGGCGTGGCTGTGCGTATGGCGGCGATGGACCTGCTGGCCCGAAATCTGCGCGAGTCCCGTGCCCAACAAGTGATGGAGGCCTAAACCATGGAAGATCCCAAAGACCCTAAAATGAGTGGCCGTGTCGCGACAGTTGCCCTGATTGTGATGTTTGCCTTTGTTGGCTTGGTTGTCTGGATCGGGGGCTAAGGCGCGTGCAGGTGTCCTCTTCAGAACGTGGCTTGGTGCGGCTGTTTGCCGTTGATGTGCCATCTGAAGAGATTGATGCGTTTCGCGCACAAGAACACGGCGCGGATGGCACATTGGTGTCGTGGCCTTTACAAGAGGCGCTAGGCTTCACCTATCTGGATGAGGACTTCATCGAGTTGTTTCCGGTGAGTGATCTCGAAGGGCTTGGGCTCACCCATTACATGGTCGAAGGCCTTGGCATCGCGCAAAAGGACGTGGCCGAAGATGCGGCGCGATTGAGTGCGCAAAACGGCTGGATCCTGGTTGTTTTGTCTGCCGCCTTTGATGGGGTGGTACAGACATTGACCCCCAAATCACCCCTGCGCTGGATTGGCACCTACAAAGAAGACGGCGCGCCGGTGCATTTTGAACCACTGCCTGATGCCAGCGCAAAAGGCCGCGCGCCAACACACGGCACAGTGCAGCCCGCCCCGGCGTCCAACCCACATCTGACCTTACTGCTGGCCCTTCTGGCCTTGCCGCTCATTGCCCTTGTTCTGGGCGCTTTGATCTTCTGGATATTGTGATGCCTGATCTTTTGACACCCACTACAGAGCTTTTGGACGGCGAGGCTGTATTGCACAGCTTTCAAGGCGAGCGGGCCAACTACATTCGCACCAACACCTGGATTGCGGCAGGCGCGATGGCCGTGGGCATGGGTATTTTGTGGGCGGTTGGAAATCCATATGTCTGGACCGGCGCTGTGGGTGGGCTGGCGGCTGTGGTGGTCCGCGCGGGCTACCTGATGTCAGATGAGTTGGCCGTGCGCTGGGATTTGACCACCCAACGCCTGCTTGGCCCTGGCGGGCGTGCGATTTCGCTTTCCAACATCGCTGAGTTGAACAAGCTGGGCAGTTTTGTGCAGGTGGTGACAAAAACCGGCGACAAACACCTGATCAAATATCAAGCGGATCCGCAGGCGACTATGGCCACGATTGAACGCACGATGAATGGAGCGACGTCTTGACCTCTCAATTCCGACACGTCCAAAGACGCCCAGCTTTGGCTCAAGGAGACCAACAATGAGCACGCTTTTTACAAACGCCCGTTTGATTGATCCGGCCAAGGACAGCGACGCCCTTGGCTGGGTGCTGGTGGTTGATGGTGCCATCGCCGACCTTGGCTACGACAATGCGCCGAATGCGGACAAGACAGTGGACTGCGTCGGCAAGTGCCTTGCGCCGGGGATTGTCGATATTGGCGTGAAGGTCTGTGAGCCTGGGGAGCGCCACAAGGAAAGCTACAAAACCGCAGGCGCAGCAGCGGCGGCTGGTGGGGTCACCACAATGGTCACGCGGCCCGACACGTTGCCCGCGATTGACACGCCTGAGGTGCTGGAGTTTGTCGAACGCCGCGCCAATGAGGCGGCCCCGGTGAATGTTCTGCCGATGGCGGCTTTGACCAAAGGCCGCGAAGGCCGCGAGATGACCGAAATTGGCTTCTTGCTGGATGCGGGTGCGGTGGCGTTCACCGATTGTGATCACGTGGTGAGTGATCCCAAAGTGTTCTCTCGCGCGCTGAGCTATGCGCGGTCCTGCGGCGCTTTGGTAATTGCACACCCTCAGGAGCCGGGCTTGTCCAAAGGTGCGGCAGCCACGGCGGGCAAGTTTGCTGCGCTGCGTGGCCTGCCAGCGGTGTCGCCAATGGCGGAGCGCATGGGGTTGGATCGCGACATGGCTCTGGTGGAGATGACCGGCGCAAAATATCACGCGGATCAGATCACAGCCGCCCGCGCATTGCCCGCCTTGGAACGTGCCAAGAAAAACGGGCTGGACGTGACGGCAGGCACCTCGATCCACCATCTGACGTTGAATGAACTGGACGTTGCGGATTACCGGACCTTCTTCAAAATCAAACCGCCGCTGCGCGCGGAAGACGACCGCTTAGCGTTGGTTGAGGCGGTGAAATCAGGGCTGATTGATGTGATCTCTTCAATGCACACGCCGCAGGATGAGGAAAGCAAACGCCTGCCGTTTGAAGAGGCGGCCTCCGGCGCTGTGGCTCTGGAGACCTTCCTGCCAGCCGCGCTGCGGCTGTACCATAACGGCAGCCTGACCTTGCCAGAATTATTCCGCGCGATGGCGTTGAACCCCGCCAAACGTCTGGGACTGGACAGTGGTCGCTTGGAAGCGGGTGCGCCGGCGGATCTGGTGCTGTTTGATGCGGATGCGCCGTTTGTGCTCGACCGGTTTAAGCTCAAGTCAAAATCCAAAAACACGCCGTTTGACGGTGCCCGCCTGCAGGGTAAAGTGCTGGCAACTTACGTGGCTGGTGAGCCCGTTTACCGGAGAGATTGATGCCTGCATTTGAGACCGCCCTGCCCGCCCTCCTGATGTGGGCTGTTGTCGGCTACCTGTTGGGGTCCATTCCCTTTGGCATGGTCCTATCCAAGCTCATGGGACTGGGTAACCTGCGCGAGATCGGCTCCGGCAATATTGGCGCCACCAACGTGCTGCGCACCGGCAGCAAAAAGGCCGCCGCTCTGACCTTGGTATTGGACGGAGGCAAAGGCGCGGTGGCAGTGTTGATCGCGCGGGCCATGGCAAATGAAGATGCAGCGCAGGTGGCGGGTCTGATGGCCTTCTTAGGGCACTGCTTCCCTGTGTGGTTGAAATTCAAAGGTGGAAAAGGCGTCGCGACCTTTTTGGGCCTGATGCTGGCGCTGGCGTGGCCGGTGGGCATCGCCTGCTGCCTGACATGGTTGGCAACGGCCGCAGTGAGCCGGATTTCGTCGCTGTCCGCGTTGGTGGCGGCTGCGTCAAGCGCGGTGTGGATGCTGGTGCTAGGCCATGGCAGCGCAGTTGTTTTGGCGGTTCTTTTGGCGGGGATTGTGTTTGCCCGCCACCATGAAAACATTGCCCGCCTGCGCACCGGCACCGAGCCGAAGATTGGCGCCAAGAAGAACTGACACAGGTCATCAGGCCGTGTGACGTGCCTAAGCCTCTCCCTCAGAAAATACACGTTTGGCCACCCGAAAACACTCCAGCGCCTGCGGCACGCCGCAATAAATACCGATCACATGAATGATGGATTGCACCTCGTCTTTGCTCACGCCGTTGGTCAGCGCACCACGCAGATGGATTTCCCACTCGGTCATCTTGCCAAGGGCAGCGATCATCGACAGGTTCATCATAGAGCGTGTCTTGGCATCAAGGGTATCATCCCCCCAGCCAAAGCCCCAACACCAGGCGGTCATCGCCTCCTGAAAAGGGCGATGGAAGTCATCTGCGTTATCAAGCGTGTTTTGCACGTATTCCGCCCCAAGCGTTGCTTTGCGCGCCGCCAGTCCTTTTTGGAACATCTCTTCATCCAAGCTCATTCCCTGTCCTCCCGAAGCAATGATTGCAGGCAGCATAAGGCGGGAAGTGTCTGCCTTGCGAGAATTGATTTAATCGCAAGATAGCAGGCCAAAACTTTGTGTGTGGAAATCCAAATTTCGTGAGTTTTGGGACTTGTGTCTGCGGGATGTGCCAAATATACGGGTCCGCGGAGACGTGGCCGAGTGGTCGAAGGCGCTCCCCTGCTAAGGGAGTATACCGGGAACGGTATCGAGGGTTCGAATCCCTTCGTCTCCGCCATTAACCCCAAGTTCAGCTCGGGGTGGCATCGGTAAACCCAACATATACTGGTTTCGACGATTTTTTGCCAACATCTGGCCCTAAACCGCCCATAATAAATGTGGGATAGAATGTGGGGTGAGAAATGGACGACCATTTATTCGATGAATCTCAGCGACGCGTGAAATCTGGGCCTCACGTCGAAAAGAAACTCAACGCAGCTTTTGTGCGAGCCGCCGGGCCGGGTCGCCACGCGGATGGTGGAGGTCTTTACCTACAAGTTGATCGTTCTGGTGCCCGCCGGTGGGTCCTTCGTATCGTTGTTCGTGGCAGGAGGCGGGATTTTGGTCTGGGATCCGCAAAACTGGTCCCCCTTGCAGAAGCCCGTGAAAAAGCGATGGAGCTACGAAAAGTCGCTCGCTCTGGCGGCAACCCAAAAGTCCGAGAGCGTGAATCCGAAGGAAGGGCCACGACATTTGAAGATTTGGCCCGGCAAGTTCACGAGCGAAAGTTCAAGGACACTAAGCACAACGGAAAGCACATTGCCCAATGGATCAAGACGCTGGAAACCTACGCGTTCCCGTCCATAGGGGACTTGTCCGTTGCAGATATTCACCAAGACGATATCGAGTCTGTCATTGATCCAATCTGGATGAAGAAGCCGGAGACTGCCCGCAGGGTGCTCCAAAGGATTTCAACCGTGTTCGACCACGCTTGCGGTAAGGGATATCGAGCCAGGGGAAATCCAGCCACCGGACTGCGCAATTTGATGAGAAAACAACAGGACAAACCAGAGCATTTCAAAGCGATGGAATATCTTGATGTTCCTGATTTGATGCGCAAATTGAACAGTTCAAACAGTATTGGCGCGGCTGCGTTGCGGTTCACGATACTCACGGCACTTCGTTCGGGTACGGTGAGGTCAGCAACTTGGAGCCAGATTGATCTCGGCGAGAGCAGGTGGGTTATTCCTGCAGAAAATATGAAAACCCGGGAAGAGTTCATTGTTCCATTGTCATTGTCAGCTCGCACCCTTCTACTGGAACTCGGTGAGCGTCGAACGAAGGCCAGTGATTTGGTTTTCCCTTCACCCAAAAACCCTCAAAAGCCAATTTCCGAGAATACGATGCGAAAACTCCTGCAATCTCACTACGCGGGCGCAACGGTTCACGGGATGCGCGCCGCTTTTCGCACTTGGGCGCGTGAAATTGTAGAAGCGCCAGATGACGTCGCAGAGGTCTCGCTCGCGCACGCCATTGGAACAAAGACCACCCGAGCCTACAACAGGTCCAATCTCTTTCAGGACCGCGAAACACTTCTTGAACAGTGGGCAATGTGGGTGTCCGGCGAACTCGAATGGTTCGCCGATGGCGTGGACATCAACGCAGAGATTTTGCGCCGTTCTATGGAAGACACCTGACCTAAAACACCATTTCGTTTTGCCGGTCGTCGCCCGGGCGGCTTGTGGCGGTGCTGTCGTCGTCAAAAACGCCATCCGCTCGTAGGATTTCCGAGTCAATGAGCGGCCCAGAGCAGATACGTTCCAACAGGTCGGCTTGGTCCGCTTCCAACTGCGTCAGCAGGGTCAAAACGTGAAGGAGGTTGAATAGGTCTTCAGTGTAAGAATAGGGCCAGCGTTCAGGCTGAATCCTCTCCAGGGGCGAAGGTGGCCGACGGTCGCCAATGATGGGGCGACTGCGGTCGAGGCGGCGATAGCTGAACCATTGGTCAATGATGTTCTTGCCGGAGACCTCATAGGCGCGAACCTCGGCCAATACGTTGTCGATGAAGCCTTCCCCGACATGGAGACGCTGTTCTGATTCGTCGTAGCGCAGCTCTTGGGGGAAACCGGCAGGATCGTTCGGAATGGCACCGTCACGGGGAATTGTCGGCCCGGGGACGGCACGTGGGGTGCCAGCGGGTCGACCATTGGTCGTATCGGCAAAGCGTTCGCCATATGTGTGGAGCCAGACTACCCGCCGCCCAAGGTTGACTGCCTCTTGGAAGAGTTCGACCCTTGCAGTTAGAGGGATGCGGAGACCGGGTTGAACCAAGTCCGCTTGAAAGCGGGCTGTATATGCCGGATTTGCCGCTACTGCTGAAATGTAGGCAAGTAAGTCGGGAGCCGAGACTGGTTGGCCGAGTATCCGGGTTAGCTCTATCAGTAATGACGGGCGGATGTTGGGCTGGCACGCGGTGCCGTCTGCCCACAGGGGGAAAACCCGACCACCAAAGGAACCCTTGTAGTGATGGAGGTCAGGTATTGTTGCTGAAATGCCTATTCCTGGCCCGCTTGTTGGCGAGTGGGCCATCAAGCCTGTTAGATAGATTTGATTTGGGCCGTATGTTTCCCAAAGCGTTGGGTTTGGCTGATTGATTAGTCGACCATCTGGAATAATCCATTGGCGATCAAACGAACGCAAAGAATATCTGGTTGGCGCTATTGCTGTTCCAGAGTCAGCCTTAACTGACTGGCTCCTGAAATTATGCCCGTGGAGACCAGCTCGCAGTTCCTTGTCAATATGCTTGTCGCCCGGCAAGCCATTCCGCAAATGAGGGTGAAATAGTTTTGCCTGTTCATCAGCATCACCAACCGACTTCAAGGTGTCCCATCGGTCATTTAGAGATTGAGCGTCAGGGGAGACTACCCAGGTGCGACCGGGCATTACACCAGAGCCGTCCCACAAGAAAACATCGTCAAGTAATGCGCTTGCCCCCCAAACGCCCTGAGCAGCGGGCAGAAATGGTGCTCGCGGCAAGTTAGGACAAGTTTCCCATTCTGGACCATCCAGTTGGATGGCAGCCAGCGCCTCGAACTTCTGCTCCCGGTGTTCGGCAGGCAATCTTTGGTGATGAACAATGGCAGGTGCTGCTGTGCCTTCATCGCTGTTTCGGGCGGCGATCAAAATGCATACAGGTTGCTGGACACCTTGAAAGATCCGGCTGTTCACTGGCGGCTGGTGGCCTTCCGGGGTGGCTTCAATTACCCAGATTTCATCTGCGTCCCGGCGGAGATCGGCCCGCATTTTTTGGAAACCGGGGCTATTTAAGAAACCCGCTACGGTTATGTAGCAAACAACGCCTTTGCGGTCTGCTCGTGGTTCTGCGCCTTCTGCGGGCGGTTCGCCGAAAACCTTCCACGTCGCCCATCGCCAAAAATAGGCATAGAGGTTCTTGAGGTGCTTCAGGTGCGCACCAGCTCCCCATTCAGGTGGCGCCCTCCAATCGTCCATTGGAGCGGATTCTCCGTCGCGGCCATTCTCCACCCATCCGCCACGACCCTTGGCCTTTTCCTTGTAAGGTGGATTGCCAATCACTACCGTTATTGGCTCGTGGCCTTTAATACGGTTTGCTTCCTCATAACTATCGGTCAACGGGGCGAAGACCGATGGAAGCCGAGAGCGGGACTCCTCGGGATCGCTCAGGGTATCTGTGACAAACAATCGAGGGTGAATGTCGGACGAGCCGGTTAATTCCACCAACTCGCTCAGGAGGCGGAGTTGCGCGACGACAAAGGGGCCGAATTGAAGCTCGAATCCGATCAGCTTTGGGGCCATTGCCTCCATTACGCCGGGGATTGCGCCCGCACCAAGGTCTGCCTCGACCTGTTCGGCGATGTGGCGGAGAATGCCCAGAAGGTAGGTGCCGGTGCCTACGGCTGGATCTACGACGACGACCTCGTCGGCACGAAGTCCCCCGGTCAAGGCAAAGCGCGTTGGATCGCGCAAGATGTCATCGGTGAGCCGGACCATAGCTCGCACTACTTCGGGCGGCGTGTAGTAAGACCCGGTCTGCTTACGCAGTTTATTGTCGTAAGTTTCGAGAAAGAACTCGTAAAAATAGAGCCAAGCATCATCGTTCCCACGTGAGACCTTCGCCCAATCTACAGCCTCCAGAACGCGGGTGAGAGATTTCAGGGATGTTGCCAACGTGTCCGGGTTGGAGGTCAGGAAGCCAAGGGCGGTCCCGATTAGGCTGTCAGTGCTGCGCAAGTCCCTCGCTGCGTGGTCGATGCCGTCGGCGAGCGATACTCCACGCGCTCGCGCCATCAGAAGGCCAAACACGACTGCTTGGGCATAGCCGTCCGCAAACTGCTTGTCATTTGCTTCAGGGAAAAGGATTTGTCGCCAGTCAGAGCGGAGGGCCGAAACGTCAATGTCATTGGCTTCGAGGCGTTCAAGCGTTTCGTCGCGGAGAAGACGGCAAAGCCGCGCGGAGATGTTGGCAAGTTCTCTCGCGGTGCGCGGTGATGTCGGCTCCCAATTCAGGAAACTACTGAAAGAAGTCAAAAGCTCCTGAGGGGCAGATAGGCTGGCCCCTGCGGAATGCACATCGCCAGAGAGTCTAACGATGCCATCCCCGCTGTCGTCACTTTGTAGTTCACCGTCGTGCCAAACCGAAAACTCATTGCCATCTGTGTAAATCAGGTTCGGAAGGGCTTTCAATTTTTCCCATTGCTTCTTGTCGTGGGCATTGGTGAAGCGTCGAGGGTCGGCACCTTTTCCGGGGGCTTTGATCTCAATGAAACCAAGGAGCTCTTCGGTCCGCCCTCGTCGCCGCATAACGGCGTAATCGGGCCGGATGGCGAGGTCAGGCATTGGTGTTTCTGGGACCAGAAAGACGCTCCCGGACGGCAGGCCGCAAAGCTCGGCGATGCCCGGGATTAGTAATTCGAGCGGTGCCCTTAGTTGCTCTTCGGGTCGACCAGAAACGATGGATGAAAGGCGGCGCTGGGCTTCAACGCCAAAACGGGAAACTAAATTATTGAAATCACACACTGCCATGCCCCGGAATGCTTTTTTTGGAGCTTAGACCGGGGGGAGTCCCAACCGCAACTGGTGATTGATCATTTGTCGGGCGGTCACCGTTCGCTGGTTTCTTGCAGTGGTGAGCCTGATGATTGTGAAAGTCGTTTTTCAGGTGGAGTGTTCACGTTGTCCGGCAGGGCGTGGCGGCGACCGCCAAGAGTCGCAAGCCGCGCCCGGAGCGTGTCGCGCAAGAAGATCAACTCAAGAAAAACACGCCGGACGCGACCACGCCTAATACCAAACCGATGAAACCGCTCAGGAGAGGAGCTGGATAGTTGCTTGCGCTTTGCGCTTGGCGGCCCCGCAA
Organism: uncultured Shimia sp.; assembly: GCF_913054185.1. Lineage (GTDB taxonomy): Bacteria > Pseudomonadota > Alphaproteobacteria > Rhodobacterales > Rhodobacteraceae > Shimia. The sequence goes on along the minus strand of NZ_CAJXIV010000041.1, from coordinate 12,221 downwards.
GAGGATGTTCAGGTTGTTCTGTGTCTCTTCCAGTGAGCCAAGGCGGTTGTCGAGTTCTTTCTGCCGATTGTTGACCTCTGAGAGCGCTTTCGTCTGGCTGGTCAGGCTGGATAGCATCTGTGACACTCCGCCCACAGTTCTCTCGGAATGGCGGGCGGCGGCTGTCGCTTTCGTCCTGATTTCCTCGATTTCGGCTTCCCAGTCGATTGCTTGTGGCATTTTCGGTTTCCTTGTTCAGCTGATTGATTTCTCGGATAATGCAATTGGCCTCGGCGCGTGTCTGCCCCGCGTCGATCCTTTTCCATTCCGGTTTGCTCGATATTTTCGCACCTCGCATGGTCATTTCCCTGGAGGCTGGGCCTTCGTGGATTTCGGGAATACGGTCGATGCCTCGATCAGCGAATGATTGATTTGAGATGACGCTTTCAGGGCCGTATCCCCAGCCTCGCATCATCTGGTTATGAAGATCGGCCCAGCGTTTCGCCGAAGTCTCCACGGCTTTCTTTCGTGCCATCCCTATTACGCTACGTGGGCGCCCGCGACCGCCGTTGGATGCGTGTTGGTCGAATGCCACGAGATGAAAATGGGGGTTGCTCCTGTCGTTGCCCGCCTTGTCGTGTATGGCCAGAACATACCCGGCCCGGCCTTGTGTCAGTTCTTCGGCGAACTGTTGCGCCAGCATTAGCCTTTGGTATTTCGTGGCCTCCACGGGGAGTGCAATAATGAACCGCTCGCACACCCGGCCTTTTCGCTTCTCTGCTACCCTCTCTGCGGCGTTCGCTTGGGCCGTATCCGTCGAGTGCTCCAGTCGTTTCCGCACCACATCCCGGGCCGCCGTCGAGCGGGTGATATATCGTAAGTGGGCTGCGGTTTGCCCTGCTATTGCAATGCGACTCGCGCTTTCACATTTCGGCGAAAACGTTTTCACGGAGTGTCGGAACGAAAATAGAGCCATACCTTGCCATTTTTGGAGGGGGGATAAAATTACTATTTTATCCGTTGTGCGCCTTCAAATCTGGACATAGGGAAATAGACACGTGGACGAAAAAATTACGAAATCTCTGGATACCCTCTTATTTCACTCCACGCGGCATTGCCGCCGGTTCCGCCTTGCAAAATACGACTTTTCACCTATTCCTGCAGCCGAACTTCGAGCATTAGCGTCGTCGATGCTTGATCATTTCGAACAAGAAATGGAGCGGCTTGTTGGTTCAACTGGCCTCACAAGCAGAGGTAGCGCATCCTCGGAGGGTGAAGATGCGCCCACCTCTCCCATTCTTAGGCCGAGCCAGCGCCGCCGGAAGTAGTCACCTCTTGCGCTAAGCGATACCCCTTCGCGCCTTTTTCGGCTTTCCCTGCTTTCTCAAGAGCTTCCAGCGCTCTCCGAACAGCGACGCGTAGGCTGTCGGAGTTGCGGACTTCATTGAATGCCGAACCTGATCTTGCGGCGATTTCCGTTGGCTGGAAAAAGGAGCCAGGCTCGGTATTGCCGAGTTCAAATAGCACGCGCTCGATATCGGCGCGGCGCTCTTCTGTCTTCGGCGCGGGCTTCCGGTTCTCGTTTGAAGGCTCCTTCGGCTTCGCAAAAGAATTGGGTTCCATCGGGACTGCCATCGGGACGGTAACCGCGCTTCCCTCGCTGTCCGTCCCAATTTTGAAACTGTCGAGCCTGAAGGGAAGAGGACCAAGTTCTTGAGCGTTCTTCTGCTTGACAGCGTTGAGGAGTACGACCTTGGAAGGTCCCGCCTCAGGGGCCTTGCTTAGCAAGCAAAGCGAGTCCACGTTTCCATGGAACGCTGATGAGCCTCGTGGCCGGTCCGCATTGCCATTGCCAACGTGATGAAGAAAGACGACCGATGCGTTTGCTGATTGGGCGATATACGCGGCGTTCCCGACTACTGTTCCCATGGCGCTGGAGGAGTTCTCGTCAGCCTCGCCAATGCACCGGTTGAGCGTATCGAAAACCACCAACGCCTGGTCGCACCTGTGCTCGATCTTCTTTGCAGCCACAAATTGCGCGACCTTTTCCGGCGCCTCTGGATCCAAGAGGTTAGGCGCACCGTGGACCACATAGAAGGGAGCGTTGGCGCATGCGGGGTCTTGCATATAGGGATGCGCTCGGCAAAGAACCCCATATGCATCTTCGGCGGCATAGTAAATTACTACAGCGTTTTTGACTGGCAATCCACCAAAGTCGCGGCCTTGTGCAGCGTGAGCCGCTCCGGCTGCCATGATACTGGATTTACCAAGGCCGGGCGCTCCAGCAATCATTGCAACTTCGCCGGGCTTAAAAAGGTCTTTCACGATAAAGGGGACGTTGAGTTTCGGGCGAAACTCGCCTGCTTTGGTAATGGTTGGATTGGGGAGTAGTTGAAATTGGGAAGGGGTAGTATTCATAGTCATTATTTCTTTCAGGCAGGTCGGGAAATGCACCATGCTTTTCCCTTCTGGTAAGGAGATTGTTCCGAAGCTGTCCGGACAAAACGAATTGTGCAAAAAAGTTTCGGACGGACGTACACCCCCAACGCCCCGTGAGGGGCGGGGTGTACGTCCGTCCGAAATGCCGCTTTCGATCATTACAAACCTGCCTCACAAGTGACCTACAGAAAATGTGGGGTAAAATGCAGGTTGCATCTTGAATACCTATAAGAAATATTCAATCATACCAAATGATTGGGTCATTTGTTGTTCGGCCTTCGTCTCCGCCACCCACACTTTTTGTTCGATTTTCTTGGGTGGCCCAAGCCGCCTTAAACCTAAGAAAACCTGAAACAACCTGTTCAATCTAGGTTTGCTAGATTCCATTCGGTTGCCGCAGTACGCTTTTATTGTGTGGTACAAAAGGTGGTATGTCGAGTGGCAGCGCTGGGCGGGAAGCTAACCCAAAAAGATTGTTGAGAACCTTGGGCCTGGACGTCACGGCAACGGCGCTGGGCTTTATCTTGTTGTTGACCCTTCCGGTGCGCGGCGCTGGATTGTGCGCGTGACTGTCAAAGGACAGAAAACCCCAAGCACGGCCAGCAATGGCTCAACACATTGCAGGACTATGCCTTCCCCAAGGCCAGTCGTATGCCCGTTGATGCCATTGGTCAGCCCGAGGTGCTGATGTGCTTGTCTCCAATTTGGACAATCAAGCACGAAACGGCCAAGCGGCTCGCCCAGCGCATAAAGCTGTTTTGGATAAGGCCAAGGCGTCAGGCTTTCTTGAAGGCGAGAATCCGGTCACAGCGGTGAAGGAAGCGGGTGTGTCGTCCAAGGTGCATCACCATGATGCTATGCCGTGGCAAGGCGTGTCCGCCTACTATGCAAAATTAGTCGCGCGCTTCGCCACAGCCGCTAAGGCGTTGCAGTTCACAATTCTAACCGGCTGCCACACGTCCGAAGTGCTGGACATGACGTGGGGCGAAACTGATTGGAATGCGCAGCTTTGGACCATTCCTAAAGACCGCATGAAGGGCGGCAAGCCGCACCGCGTTCCAGTGGCCGATGAAATGCTGCGTATTTTGGAACCGATGAAGGCAATGGCTTTGATGTACGTTTTTGAAAGTCAGAAGCGGCACCATCCGTTGTCCAACATTTCGATGCTGATGCTTTTGCGACGCATGGGCATGGCGAGTTCACTGTGCATGGGTTTCGTAGTTCTTTTTGGGATTGGGCGGCGGAGATTGCTGGCTCACCGCGAGAGGTAGCTGAAGTGGTTCTTGCGCATCAAGTGGGTCGGAAGTGGAGCGCGTATATGCGCGTTCAGACTTGATAGTGCTGCGGCGCCTCCTGATGTCGAAATGGAGCGAGTTTTTGGCGGATGCGGCTTCTCCTTACGTAGAGGCCGGCAATGGAAAATAACAAATGGACTAAACAAAATCGACCAACGGAAGTTATCAACCACGAATTTTCGTCGGAAGTTGTCGGTCTGCCCCCAAGGGACTCCAACAGACAAAGTCGTCGAATTCGGAGAAACGTTTGAAGACATCCAAGATGGCGATACGATTTGTGTTGTCTGGACTACCGCCAGAACTGGCTTAGACAAAGAGCGCACATTTGGCACCTTTTGTCTCAGCGAAAAAGAGGCAAGGGAAGCGGCTAGATCGATGCCTATTGGGACAGTTTTCGACGGCAGGTTCGCTGTTTTTAAGCGTCTAAGGGAGATTTTCTTGGCGCGCTTTAGGAGGACTTCTCAAAAACAGTTCGCCGCCTTTATTGGGGAAGTGGCGAACAAGACGCCGTGCACCCTATTTGCTATGAAGTCTTGTCTGAAGCGGGAGTGATCTCTGAAAAGACTAACCGGATTTCTGAGCCTGCCCTGGGTTGGCTGGGTCAAGACCACATCGAATGGATGCAAGAAGAATTCCGTCAAAATGGGTCATTTGTCGGTCAGTCAGAGTATTGTGTGAACCAATTCCCGGACTCTTCGCTCGTAACGCTAGCTGCGAAGCTATTTGTGGCATGTTATGTAACGCAGGATGACTTTTCTGCGGGCTACTGAGCGAAGGAAATAGAAGCGATATCAGGAGGCACCGAGGAGGAGGCGCGGCAATGAGTAGGAGTAGGGCCAAGCACGGCAAACGCTCGGAACAAGGTCAGTATATCAACGTACCTTACGCGATGCTGCGGTCATCCGCGTGGCACTCCTTATCCGGACCTGCGATAGAACTTTGGTTTGATCTTCACTGCCGCTTCAATGGCAGCAAAGGATAGAAATGGGTCTATATGATCCACTTGGTGCCAGGGACGCGTTTGGCGCGCAGAGCAGAAGTCAGAAACTGCCATCTCCAAATTGAAGGCGTCAGTTTCTGAGACTTTGATATTCCAAACAGCACAACAGCCCGTGCCATTTGTCAGTCCAACGGTGCGTGTAGCTTGGTTTCTTTGGTGATTATTCCACCGCGATTGCCAATTTCAATTGAGCCATAACGTTCCTTGAAACACTCAGGCAGAGGCCGATCGCCATCAATCGAAAGCCAGAGGCGCATGAGGTGACGGCGCTTGTTGGGATCAGGCCAGTCGAGAAAGCCTGTGCGATCATGCAGTTGTGAGTGATTGTAGACAAATTGCATGTCACCGGGTTCTAGCTGCATCCCAAAGCAAAGTGTTGGATCATTGGCCAGATCATCGAACATGTCTAGCGCTTCAACATGTTCAGATGTCAGAGGCATAGCGCCGTCAAACCGTTGGGCGCTGTCGATGTATTGACGTTGGTAGAAAACCGTCAATTGCCCCATATGCCAATTCAACACGGGTATTTCCATGAAAGGCTTGGCACCTTCCGGGATTTCGCCCCGCCGATCAGTGGCGATTGGGTCAAAGAGCTTTACCAGCAGATCAGGTCGCTCAGCTCTCATTCTGTTGTAGATGGATTCAGCGCTCACAAGTAAGGATCGCCCCCCTTCCTTGGCTTCTCGCAGGCATAGCAAGCCCACAACATCCGCACTGTCTGTGTGAAAGGTTTGGCGTTCACATGTCTGATAAATGCGGCTGTTGGGATCGTTGACATCACCGCCAATATCGCGCACGTGCCCCAAGATATGCCCCTGTGCATTTTGGGACCGCGCGCTTCCAAGATGGGCGCCAAGACCACAAAAAATGGTGGCAGCAAACTTTTGAGAGTAGTCTGCGATTGGCAGACCGCGCAGCACTTGGACGCCCACTCCAGTCAGCAAGATTTTACTTAGTTCCTCAACATGAGTGGAAAACGTTGTGAGTGGAAAAGTCTCTTTGGAGATCTCCCCAGCATCAAGCCCCAGCGAAAGGAAATGCCGGGCACCGTTCTCAATGTCACCAATGTCTTCTGAGCTGAGTTGATAAAGCCAGAGATCAGGATTTTCCGCCATCTCTTGACCGATCCATGCCGCCGGCCCGGTGATGCGCGTGGGAAGATCGGCTAAATCTTGAGGAAGCTGGTTTGGCATTGCGAATACTCCGGTAAGGGATGAGAAATTTCTGTCCAATTGCATGTTTGGCCGCAAAAGCGAGGAGATATGGCAAACAAGTTTGTTTTCGAACTGGGGGTTTGATTGCGATTTTTGGTCAGTACAGCACCGCAAACCGGATCAGGTCACTCCACTCAGAATTCTTCTTGATAGCCAAAGAGAGCAGGCAACCCACCGGTGTGAAGCATGACAATTTTTTGACCGGGTTGAATATGCCCCTTCTCTGTCAAGTCCAGCAAACCAGCAAAGGTTTTTGCGGTATACACCGGGTCGAGGAAAATACCTTCGGTGCGGGCCATCAGACTGAGAGCATGATGAGTACTTGCACTCATTTTTCCATAGCTTGGGGCCAATGCGGCATCCCAAGTTTGCACAGCATCCGTGGTCAATTTTGGGTCAATGTCCAGCAAACTGGCCAGTTTGTGCAACACTGTATTGACCCGGGTCTTCTGCTGTTGGTGATCACGGCGCACACAAATCCCGTGGACCGGGGCCGATAGCCCGCACAGCCGCAGCCCAGTCAAAAGCCCCGCGTGTGTTGCACCGCTGCCTGAAGGAACAACAACAGCGTCGAAATCATCCATCTGCTCACAGAGTTCCATTCCCGCGGCCACATATCCAAGGGCCCCAAGTGGCGGGTGGTTCAATCCCAGATGAATTACATATGGCTTGCCCCCGTTGGCCTTGACCTCATCAGCGCGTGCATGAAGCGCGGCGTCGGCTCCCGCCTCGTCTTCGCCCTCTGGATAGCTGATGTGCTCTGCACCCAGAATTTTCGCCAGCAGCACATTCCCGGAGGTGTAGTATGGCGCGCCCATACCCGCGACCCGCTCTTCCAGTTGCAAAATGGCGCGAAGTCCCAATTTCGCCGCCGCCGCCGCCGCTGAACGCACATAATTTGATTGCACCGCACCGGTGATGAGCACCGTGTCAGCCCCCTTCGCCAACGCGTCGCCAAGGTAGAACTCAAGCTGACGGGTCTTATTGCCGCCAAACCCGAGGCCAGTCAGGTCATCCCGCTTGAGCCACAGATCAATTTCAAGACGCTCAGACATCTGGTCCAATTGGACCAATGGCGTTTCACCATTCATGAGTGGTGCGCGTGGAAAGCGGGCCAAAACTTCGTCGTGCAACATCATTTTACCCCTTGCCTAACTTACCAAATAGACGCGCCGAAAAAGCGCGTAACAGGCCAGGATTGAGATGACTCGAATGGCATTTTTAATCAGATGCTGAGGCAGCAGTGGGCCGATCACGCGTCCAAGAAAACTGCCTACCAAGGTGGCCGTTGCAAAGGCCCAAACCCCTGGCGCCTGCGCAAAACCTCCCCCATCAACCAAGCTGTGTAGCAGCAGTGCAACTCCGTAGGCCACCAGTGCGATGGGTTGCACCAATCTGCGGGTTTCCTGCGCGGATCGGCCAGTTGCGATCAGCCCAAACACCATTAGAGGACCGGGAGTTGCAGCCCAAACCGTGGCCACCCCAGACAAACCAGAAATCGCCGCAAATCCACTTGTACCAACCATTGATCGCAGTGGGATGAGCGTTGTCAAAACGCCAACCAACAACAACATTGCGGTTAAGCCCAACACGATCTGTTCAGATAGATAAGGATACACAACCAACCCCAATGCCACGCCCAAAAGACACCCCATAATCGCGGTCTTGATCGTCTTTTTCTCGGTCATCCAAATATGCCAGTCGAAGGCAACGGCTGACACCAGCGTATTCAGCATCAGCAGAATTGGAACGGCGACTGATGTTCCCAGCAAAACCATCATGGGAGGGCCTGCAACAATACTAAACCCAATCCCGACACCAACCTGAAGCACGGCACCCAAGAATATTGCTACCAGCAGTATTGAGATATCGAGCGGCAAAGGCGTTCCTTTCTGCAGACAGCTTCATCTTAGATAGCGCAAATTTCGATGCTAAAAAAATCAAAAAGTTGCATCACTTGATACGTCGATGTTATCAAACAGCATGCGCCTTTCCGCCCGCCAGATTGAAATCTTCCAGATGGCTTATCGCCAGAAATCAACGCGTAAGGCAGCAAATGCATTGCACATATCTCAACCTGCGATCAGCCGTGCGGTTGCAGAACTTGAAGATCAAATTGGCGTGGCGCTGTTTGATCGATCGGGACGTAAGTTTGAACCAACCGCAGCGGCCCATAGTCTGCAAGAGGCTGCGTTAAAACACTATCATGGGCTTGAAAGAGTTAGAGATGCCGCCCAACAGATTGCCACCGGAATGGGTGGCCACCTTAGAGTAGCGGCACTTCCCGTCGTGGCAGACACCCGGGTGGCAAGCGCTGCAGGTCGCCTCATGGCACGACATCCGGGGCTCAGGATTGATGTCGATGTTCTAAACGAAGACTCATGTCTTGCGGCACTGAGAGAGGGACGTGCTGATTGCGTGGTCATTTCCTCAGACCCGGGCGATCAAAATTTGGCCTGCATCCGGGTCGGGGATGTCTCGCCAACCGCCATCTTGCATGCCGACGACAAACTCAGGCATCTCAGCGAGATATCATTGGCAGAACTGGCAAGCGTTCCTCAAGTTATGCTGCCGGCTCACAGTCCGTTCCGACGCGCCGTCGAACATATGTTTGACCAGGCTGGAGTGCCCTTTCAGGTTATGGCGGAAGCAGGCACCCAATCCGCGCTGATCAGAATGGTTGCTCAGGGTGCAGGCCGGGCAATTGTAGATCAAGGGTCCTTGAACCTCGTTTCTGAACCCGAAGTAATTGGCATACCGATGACCGTGGAACTGAAGTGGCCAATCCGAATTGTAAGCCCTTCGGCATCAGCCGGTGCACCGGGCCTTCAAAAGTTGGTTCGTGAACTGGCGGCGTTTGATAACTTAAACAAGGCCCGCGAATAACGGCGCGAGTAAAACGGTCACCAGTGTCCGCACGATTGAAATTCGCCAGTTCCGAGTTTTCAGTCTCCAGACCATCTGGATGGGCCAGAGCCTACACGTCACCGAATTACCAGTATCGAGTTAGCGTTTCTGCCTTTGTGATCGACCCACGAATTGTTTGGCGGCGGACATTGGGTTTCACGCTTTTATTGATTGGTTTACTGGCCCCAGCGACATTGATCGGAAGTGCAGCGAATGGCGGCTGACTGCCCTACCGCTCGCCGGGTTCGAGTGCGTTGTCGAGCAAAATGTACAAAGTAGCCACCCATTCGTGCCAGAAGCGTCCCACAAGGTTCCCTGCGGACCGATTTTTGCTAAACCGTGGAAAAGACTAACAATTCGGTGCACATGGACCTCGTCTCAAAATCCTTCCTGGGATTCCTGGTTGACCCTTTGGGCCGACACCCGAGATCCCTAACATTGCAAGAAAAGGGTATTGCGGCACGCGGGGCAGGTTCGCCCTGGATAGGGCTTGAAGATATATCGACAAGCCCGTCGGTGAGGAAAGGCCTTCTCTCGTCGTCGCTTTCGCTCGATCTCGGGGGCGGTCGGAACCTGACCTTGCCAGCGGCGGATGCGACTGCGGCCAGAACTTCGCCGATGCGGCTGCCACCGCCTGGGTTGATTTCAATCGGGAAGAACTGGAAAAAGAGGAGGTCGCTGTCCGACGCATCCTTAAAGCGCTCAATTCGCTCAAGGAGCCGGAGGCTTACCCAGCGGCGTGCCATGTAGCATCGTTGGCCTACGATGCTGCCGACCTAAACAGCCGCGTGCTGTCTAAGCTGAATGCGGAGGCCGTTGGCGAAGAGGTGATGTCCCGAATTGCCCCGATTACGGCGTTCGCATCTGATCCGAATGCCGTCCGGAACGCGTCAATCGAGGCGTTAGTGGAAGCCCAACTGCTTCGCTGGAAGGATTTCTTCGACACGGTTGAGACCATGCCGCTGACACCTGAACAGCGGCTCTCCGTCGTTGTCGACGAAGACGCGACTCTCGTTCTGGCTGGCGCCGGGTCGGGCAAGACCAGCGTGATCACCGCTAAGGCTGCTTACCTCGTGAAGGCGGAGATACGAAAGCCAAGTGAGCTCCTGCTGCTTGTCTTCGCGAAAGACGCGGCGACCGAGATGTCAGAGCGCATCGAAGCCAGGTGCGGAGTCCCCGTGGCAGCACGAACCTTCCATGCTCTGGCTTATGAGATCATCGGTGAGGTGGAAGGCGAGAAGCCACCGTTGGCGCCGACGGCAACAGACGACAAGGCGTTCTTGTCGCTTATTAAGGAGATCCTTCGGCACGTGGTGGCGACCGCCAGCGATATCGCACAAACAGTGATCGGCTGGTTCGCCGGTTTCTTTGACGACTTTCCAGCTGAGTGGGATTTCAAGACGAAGCACGAATGGTATGCGCAAATCGAAAGCCGCAACTTGCGGACACTGCAAGGCGAGATGGTGAACAGCTTTGAAGAACTGCTGATCGCCAACTGGCTGTTCCGGAACGGCATCGCCTACGAATACGAACCGAGCTACGTGCACAAACTCCAGAAAACTGGGCGCCGCACCTACTTGCCAGACTTCCGGCTGACAGAGAGCGGCGTCTACATCGAGCATTTCGGCGTGCGTAAGAGACGCGGCAGGGACGGCGCGGAGGAATTGACTACGGCGCCTTACGTTGATCGCGATGAATACCTCGAAAGCATGGACTGGAAACGGCAGGTCCATGCCGAGCACGAGACGGTTTTGGTGGAAACCTACAGCTGGGAACGTGATGAAGGCCGGCTGCTCGAAGCGCTTGCCAAAAAGCTCGAACCACATGTCACGCTGCGGCCGATTCCGGACATCGAGATTTACGATCGTGTGGCCGAGGTCGGGGTGGTGGACAGCTTCTCTTCGCTGATGGGCACCTTCCTGCGTCACTTCAAGAACGGCGGCTATCGGGTCGAGGATTGCTCCGACAAGGCGCAAACGCTGAAGTTGGGCAAGCGGGCGGAGGCCTTCCTCAAGATTTTCGGCGCGGTCTTTCGCGAGTATCAGTCCCGCCTTGGCGACCGCATCGACTTCGAGGACATGGTGAACCGCGCCACGGCTCTGGTCGAGAGCGGGCGCTACCAGAGCCCGTTCCGCCACATCCTCGTCGACGAGTTTCAGGGCATCTCGACAGGTCGTGCGAGGCTGACACAGGCACTTAAACGCCAGCACTCCGATGCCAAGGTGTTTGCCGTCGGCGACGACTGGCAGTCGATCTACCGCTTTGCCGGGTCGGACATCCACATCATGCGGAATTTTGGCGCGGAATTCGGCGGCACCTATTCAGGGGCCACTGGTGTCCATCGCACCGTCGATCTCGGTCGAACCTTCCGGTCGGTGGACAAGATCGCTCTGGCCGCCCGTCGCTTCGTTCTTCGCAATCCCGCTCAGATCACCAAAACTGTGATACCGGCAGGCAAAACTGACGAACCTTCGATCAGGATCGCTTGGACACGCCGCGACACCGGGGAGCAAACCTTGAAGGACACAGTGGCCGCTCTTGCCGCCACTCAAGGTAACCGAGGCGGGAAGCCGTCGATCCTTGTCCTCGGGCGATATCGTTTCCTGAGGCCCGATATAGGGCGACTCCAGCGTCAGCACCCCGGGGCGACGATCAACTTCAAGACATCCATGCGTCGAAAGGCTTGGAGGCCGATCACGTCATTATCCTCGGCGCCGACAACGCCACGATGGGCTTCCCGTCGCTGATCGTCGACGACCCTCTGCTCGGCCTAGTATCGCCCGAGGCCGAGCCTTACCCAAATGCCGAAGAGCCAATGAAAGAACCTGAGTTCGGCGTGGTTGTGCCTTTAGACGCTCAAAAGCACACTCACACCTGCCCGGGGTGCGGAGGGCGCCTGCTACACATGGTCGGAAAGGATGGTCGCGATTGGTATCGCTGCGAGCACGTGAAACTGTGCGGCAGCAGAATGCCGGCTTGTCCGGCCTGCGGTGTTGGCCTGCCGATCCCTTCCCAGACCAAGGGAGAACTTGTTTGCACTGATTGCGAGGAAGCCCAGCAAGCTTGCGTCAGTTGCGAAGCAGGATGGCTTGTCGAACGGCGCGGAAGATATGGAGTTTTTCTGGGCTGTGTCCGCTTCCCTGACTGTGCTGGTAAAGCCAAGCTAATGAAACGCGCCTGACAAGTTGATAGAACACGGTCCAGCTGCCATTGGCTCGACCTTCGACGTAGGTCCGCAGGCCGCCCTTTCTAGACACTGGCGAAAGATGCGACGGCGACCATACTACAGGCGCGACTTTCTGTGACCAGGTTCCCGAAAGCAGACGTTCAGCGAGCCAAGGCAGCCGAGCCGATTCCGCAGTAGTCGCCAATGTCAGCGAAGCGCAG
>NZ_CAJXIV010000040.1 GCF_913054185.1 uncultured Shimia sp. | reverse complement strand
ACCACCGGATGCAGAGGGCTGGTCGCGGCCAGATGAGGTGCCGCCAAAGCAGACGGGATCACCGTCAGCCCATGCTCCAGGGCAAAGCCGCCGGCTTCAACCAACTCCAAGGTCAACGCGGCTGGCAACAACTGCGCTGACTTCACCAACTTTACCGCCGCACGATGCAAATCCGCATCTCCCGTGCGCGCCGTGGCCATAGGCCCTTTCATCGGCGTGTTCAAATCATCTTCCGGGCTGACAATGCCTTTGATCCACCGCAGATCACTGTCCGCAGGCAGCGCCACACGGGCAATATCGCCATCATAAGCCCGCGCCTTGAGCGTCTCCGCCCGCCGCGCGGTCAAGGTCAGGTCCGGTGTGGCACCAAGTGTCCGCACATCTGCCAAGCGTTCCGCCGTCAGCGTTTCTGCCGCCAGCACCAGCAACGGCATGCCTGCGCCGGTCAGCACAATCGGCACACCCATGCGCAGATCTGCCCGTGCACGGGCCAATCGCTCGATAATGTCAGGCGCAAAACTCATTGGAACCTCTGTCTTCAGCCAATCCCATGTAGCCTCTTCTGCAGCAATATGAAACATTTGGTGGTGCTGAAACACGAGGCCGTGAGCAGATTGCAGCAATTCTTGTTCTGATCGTGAAGTCACCTCACATGGCTACCAAGCAACGCACTACGGAGAGACGCACATGGCACAGTTGAAAAAGATCCTGCTGGTAGATGACGACGAAGACCTGCGCGAGGCGCTCTCTGAGCAGCTTGTGATGACCGAGGATTTTGACGTGTTTGAAGCGGGCAACGGGGTCGAGGCCATGGGCCGCGTCAAAGAAGGCTTGTATGACATCGTGATCCTCGACGTGGGCCTGCCAGACACCGACGGACGTGAGCTCTGTCGCTTGATGCGCAAACAGGGTGTGAAAAGCCCGATCCTGATGCTGACCGGCCATGACAGTGACGCGGACACGATTCTGGGGCTAGATTCGGGCGCCAACGACTATGTGACCAAGCCTTTTAAGTTTCCCGTCTTGCTTGCGCGGATTCGTGCGCAACTACGCCAACACGAGCAATCTGAGGATGCGGTTTTCCAGCTTGGACCATACACATTCAAACCCTCCATGAAGCTGCTGTTGCGCGAAGATGAGAGCAAGGTGCGCCTGACGGAAAAAGAGACAAATATTTTGAAGTTTCTCTACCGCGCCACCGAAGGTGTTGTGGCCCGTGAGGTGCTGCTCCACGAAGTCTGGGGGTACAATGCTGGCGTGACCACCCACACGCTGGAGACCCACATTTACCGCCTGCGTCAGAAGATCGAACCTGATCCCTCCAACGCCCGTCTGCTGATCACTGAGAGCGGTGGCTACCGCCTGGTGGCATAATCTTGCCGATTTCTTCGCGCCCCCCCTTTGGAAACGGCGCGGAGATACTAAATATGTTACGTTGATGTGTATCAAAGTCATATCTGACACACATCATTTACAAAGACCTATGAGTTCCCGCCCATGTCCGGGTTATGACATGAACCTCCCTGTTGGACTGGCCCGGGCTTCGGCTCGGGCCCTTTTTTTGTTTTGCGGACAAACTGCCGACAATGCCACGCGCCCAAATGCGCAGGATTTCGCATTGGCAGTCCCAACGCTCAGGGGTAGGGTCGCGATGAGAACAAAACGGGAGCACGCCACATGTCTTTCACCCTTGCGACTTGGAACATCAACTCGGTGCGTCTGCGCGAGCCTATTGTGCTCAAGCTGATGCAGGAAGAAGCGCCCGACGTGCTGTGCCTGCAAGAGTGCAAAAGCCCGGTGGAGCTCATTCCAACCGAAGCCTTTGCTGAGCTGGGTTACACCCACATGGTTGCGCGCGGCCAAAAAGGCTACAACGGCGTGGCGATCTTTTCCAAAATCCCGATGGTCGAAGCGGGCAGCGAAGATTTTGCTGACCTCGGCCACGCGCGCCACATTGCGGGCACGCTGGAAAATGGCGTGACCGTGCACAATTTCTACGTTCCTGCGGGTGGCGATGTGCCTGACCGCGAAAAGAACGAAAAATTTGGCCAGAAACTCGACTACCTTGCGGAGATGCGGGATTGGTTCCGCAAAGAGCAGGTCAAGAAATCCATCCTTGTGGGCGACCTGAACATTGCGCCGCGTGAAGATGACGTCTGGGATCACAAAAAGCTGCTGAAGGTGGTCAGCCACACCCCAATCGAGGTGGAGAAGCTCGCCGAAACCCAGGACGCTGGCGGCTGGGTCGACATCACCCGTCAGGACATCCCTGAGGGCAATCTCTATAGCTGGTGGTCATACCGCGCCCGCGATTGGGATGCGGCGGACAAAGGCCGCCGTCTTGATCATGTCTGGGCCACGGGGGACATCTCCAACGCAGGTCACGCCAGCCGCGTGTTCCGCGATGCCCGCGGATGGGAAAAGCCGTCGGATCACGCGCCGGTGTTTGCGACCTTTGATCTGTAAGACAGCTTACCGCGCCCACGCCGTGTAGTCGGGGTGGGCGTCTTTCATGTCTTGGTAGAGCCAGACCATTCGGTCGACAAACCACAGTTTGCCACCAATCATCAGGCTCAAGCCAAACAACGTCATACCAAGGTCAAGCTGCCAAAGCCCCCAAATCCACGGCACCATGCCCACACCTGAAACCACGCCAAGTGCTATGGCCCACCGCGTGTGATGGGAAGGGATTGAAACCGCCTTACGGTTGAGAAACACCCGCTCCCCAAACGTGCCATGCGCCGCCCAGCTGTTGGTGGTCTTTGGCGGCGCAAACGCACGTGGGTTCCACCAGGTCCATAAGATCACAAGACCAACTGGCAGCACCGCTCCCCAGCCAAGCCAGACCCGCGAAAACACCGCTATCGTCATCAGTGGCAAAATCGACATGCGGGAATAGACGCTGAGTGGATTGGCATGCCGGGCCCACGCGGCCTCATCCATCGCCATCATACGCTCGGAGTGTGCAAAGATGTCCCATTTTGCTGGCATATCTGGCCAACTCCTCTCTTGGTTTCTGTCGCGCTGCCCTCCATATAGGGGGCAAGTTCCAGACGGAGAACAATGATGATGGATATTATTGGCGGAGGCGCCCCAACCGCGGCCGCAGCAGGCGATTTGATCAAAGACGTGTCAGAGGCCACCTTTATGGCTGAAGTGGTGGACACCTCCATGACCGTGCCGGTGATTGTGGATTTCTGGGCGCCTTGGTGTGGCCCTTGTAAAACCCTCGGCCCCGCGCTGGAGGCAGCCGTTATCGCTGCCGGTGGCGCTGTGAAAATGGCCAAGATCAACGTCGACGAAAATCAGGGCATTGCCGGCCAGATGCGCGTGCAGTCGATCCCAACGGTCTATGCCTTCTGGCAGGGCCAACCTGTGGATGGTTTCCAAGGTGCGTTGCCGGGCAGCGAAATCGAGGCCTTTGTGGCCCGTGTGATTGAAGCTGCTGGTGGCGAAGTGCCGGATGGTGGTCTGGCGGATGCCTTGGTGGCGGCTGAAGAAATGCTGACCGAAGGTGATGCAGCCTCTGCCGCAGAAACCTTTGCGGCCATTGCTGAGCAAGATCCGGAGAATGCCGAGGCTTTTGCGGGCTTGGCGCGGTCCTATTTGGCTCTAGAGCAAGTTGATGAGGCAGAAGCGGTGATCAACGGCGTGCCAGAGGTGATCTCTGCCGCGGCGGAAATCGAAGCGGTACGGGCGCAAATCGAACTGGCCCGTCAGGCAGAAAATGCCGGTCCAGTGGCCGAATTGCGCGCTGCTGTGGATGCGGATCCGGACAACCATCAGGCCCGTCTCGATCTGGCGCAGGCGCTGCATGGTGCGGAAATGGTCGAAGAGGCTGTGGATGAGCTGCTGGAACTGTTCCGCCGGGATCGCGAATGGAATGATGGCGCCGCCAAAGCCCAGCTTTTCACCATTTTTGAGGCGCTCAAGCCCAATGATCCGGTGGTGCTCAATGGCCGTCGCAAGCTCAGCTCGATGATCTTTGTCTGACCCGCTTTGCGGTTTAGGCAAACCGGAGTAGGCTTTCTGCATGATCAAAGCCGCTGACTTGCCGGACACACTGTCTGTGTTTCCCTTGCCCGGGGCGCTTCTGTTGCCCCGGTCCCGCCTGCCGCTGCATATTTTTGAACCGCGCTATCTGGCGATGATGGATGACGCGCTCAAAACCCGCGAGCGGCTGATTGGCATGGTGCAACCCAATGAGGTGCCGGGGCGGGACGACAAGGGGCTGCACACCATTGGCTGTGTTGGGCGCATCACCCAGTTTTCGGAAACCGACGACAACCGCTATTTGATCACACTCACCGGCGTGTCGCGGTTTCGGATTCTGGCGGAAATGGATGGCTTCACGCCTTACCGGCGCTGCGCTGTCAGCTGGAGTGGGTTTGATCGCGATCTTGGTCCGGTTGAACAGGACGCCGATTTTCGACGCCCGGTCTTTATGGGCCTGCTAAAACGGTATTTTGAACAGCTCGACCTGTCGACAGATTGGGACACGCTCAAAGACGCGGAAGATGAGTTGTTGATCAACTCTCTGTCGATGCTGTTGGAGTTTACGGCAGAGGACAAACAGGCCTTGCTGGAGGCGCCGTCTTTGTCCACCCGTCGGGAAACCCTTGTGACACTTTTGGAATTTGCGCTGCGTGGCGGCGCTGGAGAGGACTTTATGCAATGAATGCCCACACTATACCCGGACCGAAGTTTGATCGTCGCATGTTGGAATCGTTGATCTGCCCGCAAACCCGTGGCCGTCTGGATTATGATGTCGACCGTCAGGAGTTGGTGTCCAAGGCCGCTAATCTGGCGTTCCCAATTCGCGAAGGCATTCCAGTCATGTTGATCGACGAAGCCCGCGTGTTGGACTGACTGTGGCGGGGGAGGGGGCTAGCCCCCTATTGGCTGAGCCAATTCACCCCCAGGATATTTTGCGAATGAGAAAGCGTCTTAGCGCATCAGCTTGGGCAGTTCTCCATTGAGACCCGCCGCCTCGCGCATAAACGTCCGGCGCAGGCCGGGCACCGCGCCGACCAACCCCATACCCGCATCCCGCGCCGCGCGCAGCAGAGGATTGTCGTTGGAAAACAGTTTGTTGGTCAGGTCAGTGGCTGCAACCAAAGTGGCGGTGTCAAACCGCCGCCATTCTTGATACCGCGCCAACACCAGCTCTGAGGCAAAGTCTTCGCCACGTTGGTGCGCCTCGGTCAGCACCTGCGCCAGTGCCGCCACATCGCGCAGGCCGGCGTTGAGACCCTGCCCGGCAATTGGGTGCATGCCATGCGCCGCATCACCCACCAGCACGACACGGTCGTCGACAAATTCATTGGCCACAGACAGGCTCAAAGGATAAGTGAAGCGATTGCCAGTGAGGGCAATCTTCCCCAGGAAATCGCCAAACCGCGGGCGCAATACGGCCATATAGTCCTCATCGGACAGGGCATGGATCGCGGTGGCGTTTTCATCTGTTTCGGACCAGACAATCGAACACATGTTGCCGGGAAGTGGCAGGATCGCCAGCGGTCCGGGTGGCATGAAAAACTGATGTGCCACACCGTTGTGCGGTAGCTCATGTGTAATGGCGCAGACCAGGGCGGTTTGCCCATAGCCCCAGCCGGTACGTTTGATACCCGCGCGTTTGCCAACCCCGGTTTGCCGCCCATCACAGCCCACCAAAAGCTTTGCGCGGTGTGTGCCACCATCGCTGAACGTAACGGTCACACCCGCCACATCTACAGCCTGATCTGTGACTGAAGTGCCAGAGATCAAAGTGATGCGTGGCTCGGCCTCCATCGCCTCCAGAAAAGCACGATACA
The DNA here is from genome assembly GCF_913054185.1 of uncultured Shimia sp. GTDB lineage: Bacteria > Pseudomonadota > Alphaproteobacteria > Rhodobacterales > Rhodobacteraceae > Shimia. The sequence continues at coordinate 25,494 of NZ_CAJXIV010000040.1, read as the reverse complement.
AAAACCGGTCTTCAAGCATGAAGCCCATCGGGCCTTCTTCGATCTCGGTGTGGTCAAAATGCAGGAAAAACGGCGATGGCCCTTCGCCGGCGCGCCCATCGGACACTTTGATGTCACGCATTGGCTCGGAGTGGTCCGCCACCTTGTCCCAGACACCAATCGCCGCCAGCAACCGTTTGGAGGCCAGCGCCAGCGCATAGCCGCGTCCGTCAAAATTGCTGCCCGCTCGGGCGGGGGCAGGGCGTGCGTCCACCACGGTGACGTCAAAGCCGGCCTGAGCCAGCGCCAGGGCCAAGGCGGGGCCGTTGAGACCGCCACCTGCAATCAGAATATCGCTGTCAAATGTCATGACGCCAATATGGGCGTCGCTTCGGGATTGTCCATGCGCGATTGCGCCGCTACCGTCGCCTTCAAAGAGAAAGTGGAGAGCAGAATGTTGGATTGGCTGGAGAAAAGCGCCGCAGACCTGGGTCGGGGCATTGAGAGCGGGGCAATTGACCCTGTGGCGCTGACCCAAGCCTTTCTGGGCGCGATTGACGGCCATGACGCCCGCGACCGGATTTATGCCCAAGTGACAGCCGAGCGTGCCTTGGCCGAAGCCGAAGCCGCCGCCGAACGCGCCCGCGCGGGTCAACGGCTCTCGCCTCTGGACGGCGTGCCGGTCAGCTGGAAAGACCTGTTTGATACGGCAGGTGTCGCCACGGAGGCAGGCTCGGCTTTGCTCAAAGGCCGGGTGCCCACACGTGACGCCGAAGTGCTGCGCAACGCCACGGCGGCTGGCCTGATTTGTCTGGGCAAAACCCATATGAGCGAGCTGGCGTTTTCCGGCATTGGGCTGAACCCGATGACCGCCACGCCGCCTTGTGTGAATGATCCCGGTGCGGTGCCCGGCGGCTCCTCGTCTGGTGCGGCGGCGTCCGTGGCCTTTGGGCTGGCGGCCGCAGGCATTGGCTCAGACACCGGCGGCTCGGTGCGCATTCCAGCGGCGTGGAACGATTTGGTGGGCCTCAAAACCACCGCTGGCCGCGTGTCTTGCGCCGGCACCGTGCCGCTGTGTCGTAAGTTTGACACCGTTGGTCCGCTGACCCGCACGGTGGAAGATGCGGCGCTTCTGTTGGGCATTTTGGAAGGCAAACCTGTGCCGGACTTGCGTGGCGCGTCGCTGAAAGGCACCCGCATGGCTGTGCTGGAATCCGTGGCGTTGGATCAGGTGCGCGAGGCGCCTTTGGCTGGGTTTGAACGCACTTTACATCGCCTACGCGAAGCTGGCGTGGAGCTGGAATTCCTCAAGGCCGAAGAGGTGGCGGAGGCCATGGCGCTCTCCGCGCCGCTGTTTACCGCAGAAGCCTATGGCGAGTGGAAAGAGGTGATTGAGGCGGCACCGGACAAGATGTTTGAGCAAATTCTGGAACGGTTCCGCGCCGGCGCGTCCTTCAGTGGACCGGAGTATGTGGCTGCCTGGCACAAGCTCGATGCGCATCGGGCCACCTGGAATGCGCGGATTGCCGGATATGACGCCGTACTCCTGCCAACCGCGCCGATCCTACCACCCAACATTGAACGCCTGATGCACGACCAAGACTACTACGTGACCGAAAACCTGCTGGCCTTGCGTAATACTCGGATTGGCAATCTGATGGGCTCTGCGGCCATCACCTTGCCAACTGGCGTGCCAAGCTGTGGCCTGATGATGCTAGGGCAGGGCGGGTCCGAGGAGCGGCTTTTGCGATTGGCGGCGGCGGCAGAACCCCTGTTTGGCACCCCTTAAGAGGGGCCAACCCCTCACTTGCGCCTTGCGCAAGGTCATCTCGGGGTATTTAGGGACTGTGAAACCTGAGGCGGCACATCGCTTTGGTGATGGAGAGCGATATGCGCAAGTTTGAGATTTTTGTTGTCACCGCGCCGGGGCTGGAAAAGCCTTTGGCAGCCGAGATCACCGAAGCTGGGTTCAAAAAGCCCAAGATGATGCCGGGCGGTGTGCGCTTTCGCGGCAATTGGCAGGACGTGTGGCGCGCCAACCTGTGTCTGCGCGGCGCGGTGCGGGTGCTGGCCCGGATTGGCAATTTCCAATGTATGCATCTCAATCTGTTGGAGAAGCAAATTGGCGAGATGTCGTGGACGCCTTACCTGCGGTCTGATGTGCCGGTGAAGGTGGAAGTGGTGACGCAGAAGTCCAAAATCTACCATGCTGGGGCGGCCAAAGAACGCATTGAGAAAGGCCTTGTTGCGGCGGTGGGTATGCCAATTTCCGCAGAGGCTGAGGTGGTGCTCAAGGTGCGCATCGACAACAACATGCTGACCTTCTCGCTCGATACCTCGGGCGAAAGCCTGCACAAACGTGGCCATAAACCCGCCGTGGCCAAAGCGCCGATGCGCGAAAATATGGCGGCGATGTTCCTGCGTCAGATGGGCTATGACGGCAGCCAGACGGTCTATGACCCGATGTGTGGCTCCGGTACCTTTGTGATTGAAGCCGCTGAAATGGCGGCTGGTCTCCTACCGGGGCGGTCCCGCAGGTTTGCTTTTGAGCAATTGGCCAGTTTTGATGCCGAAGCCTTCGCCGCACTGAAAACAGCGACCACACAGGTGCCAGCAGGTCGGTTTTATGGCTCGGACAAAGACGCGGGTGCCATTCGCATGTCACTTGAGAATGCAGACCGCGCTGGCGTGGCGGACCTCTGCAGCTTTGCGCAACAAAGTGTAGGTGAGATCACGCCCCCGGAAGGCCCGCCCGACATTGTGATTGTGAACCCGCCCTACGGCGCACGCCTTGGTGACAAAAAGGGACTGTTTGCCCTGCATGCCAGCTTGGGCAAAGCCCTCTCTGCACAGTTTTCCGGTTGGAAGGTTGGCATAATTACCACGGACGCTGGTTTGGCCAAAGCCACCAACTTGCCGCTTGAGACCCCATTTGCCACGGTGGCGCATGGTGGTTTGACTGTGCGCCTCTTCACCTGTGAGGTGCCATAACACAAAGGGTGTGGTGATGAGTGACGGTGTGTTTGATGCCGAGGTAGCAGAAACCTATGACGCCAACCATGTTGGCGCGGATCCCGCACTTGTCACGCGGTGTGTCGACATTCTGGCGGTGTTGGCCAATGGCGGTGCAGCGCTGGAATTTGCCATTGGCACCGGGCGCATTGCCTTGCCTCTTGCGGCTCAGGGCGTGCCAGTCAGTGGCAATGAACTGTCCACGGCGATGTTGGCCCAGATGCGTAAGAAACCCGGCGGGGCTGATATCCCCGTGGTGGTTGGGGACATGACCCAGGTGCAGGTCGACGGTGATTTTTCACTGGTCTATCTGGTGTATAACACCATTGATAACCTCACCACGCAGGATGCGCAGGTTGCTTGCTTTGAAAACGCGGCCCGACATTTGCGTCCCGGTGGCTGCTTTGTGGTCGAAACATTGGTGCCACCGTTGCAGCGCTTGCCGTTTGGGGAAACACACGTGCCGTTTGCCCATGACCCCGATCATTGGGGTGTCGATGAGATCGATGTGGTCACGCAATCCTACAGCTCCCATCACCTTTGGATCAAAGACGGGCAGGCCGAACATCTTTCGGCACCGTTTCGCTATGCTTGGCCAGCTGAGTTGGACCTTATGGCGCGGATCGCGGGCATGTCTTTGGAGCACCGCTGGCAGGATTGGACCCGCGCGCCCTTCACCAACATGAGCAAAACGCATGTGTCTGTGTGGCGCAAGCTGTGAGTAGGAATTAAAGCGTTTCGAAGAATGTCTGAATCGCTTCGTTGCTTACATACCAATGGCTGGCATCTTCAAGGTGATCGTCTAGATACCCAAATATGCGGTCCGGTGCGGACAGGTCGAGGTAATAGAGTGCGAGTTCTGGCCCTTGTGAACCGTCTTCGTACGGCATGTAGACGCGGCGTTCGAAATTACGAGCCTCTGTTGTGACAAACATAAACCGCTGGCCTACGTAATAGCCTGCGTCGGCCTGCATCGGATAGTTACAAAGTTGCTCTTTTCGATAGTCGGCGTCTCCAGCGGTTTCGGATGGCACGAGCCAATACATCCACAAAAAGCCAATGTCGTCATCGTCGAGATTGATGCTCGTGAACAAAGCCACAGGCGTACGCTCTTTGATCAGAACTGAAAGCGCATCTTTCCACTGGTGTTGATACTGTTTCAAGGAGTAGGCGTTTAGGTGGGTTTCGAATGTTTCACAAAAAGCCCCGATATCGATTTGGCCGTGGCAAAAGTCACTTTCGATCTTGTTTGTGAACTTGATAGAAAATGCCATGCACTTGAAGCCTTTTGGTTGTTTGATTGTGCGATACTCTGAGTGTGTGCTTCGGTCAATTGTGTCAACGTTTGCCGCGCGGCTGCGCAACACATAGGGCGTTGCGTTTACCCAATTCGGCGCAAAAACGCACCTCCGCAATACAGTCGTGATACTGACGTTATACCGACGCGATTTTGGGCGGAATTTAGTCCGTTAATCCCTGGTTTGGCTCCCCCGGCGTCAGGATGTGCCGCAGCAGCGCGACAGGGTGTTTGCGCAGGGTCAGCCGCATCGCCACATAGTCTTCAACCACTTGTTCTCCCATGGACATTTCCGGCAGCATCGCCGCAGGCTCCAGAATGCCTTCGCCGTCCATATCCCCTGCAAACAAAGGCAATGGCTTGTCCGCTGTGATCGCCTTGGCCTCCCACAACGCCTCCCGGCGCTTGAGCCCTAATGAGGCAAAGGCATCCGCCTCCGCCAACCGCGTCAGCACGTGTGGATCAATGCCCGCCCGCCGCCAGACATCCTCCACCGTTTGATAGCCATTGCCCCGTGCTGCTGTGATCCAACTGGCGTCCTCTTCCCGCAGTCGCCGCACCTGCCGAAACCCCAGCCGCAGCGCCAGTCCACCACGCCCGTCGGGCTCCATCACATTGTCCCAAAAACTCTCGTTGATATCGACGGGGCGAACCTCGACCCCATGTTCTCGGGCATCCCTAACTATCTGGGCGGGCGCGTAAAACCCCATCGGCTGGCTGTTCAGAAGCGCACAGGCAAAGATGCCGGGATGGTGACATTTGATCCAGGCGGAGGCATAGACCAACAGTGCAAAAGAGGCCGCGTGGCTCTCCGGAAACCCATAAGATCCAAAGCCCTCGATTTGGGAAAAACAGCGCGCGGCGAAGTCTTCCTCATAGCCATTTTTCCTCATCCCTCGCATAAAACGATCGCGGAATTCACTGACATTTCCGTGCTTCTTGAAGGTCGCAAGCGAGCGCCGCAGCCGGTCAGCTTCCTCCGGCGTGAATCCCGCGCCGATGATGGCGATTTGCATGGCCTGTTCCTGAAACAGCGGCACGCCCAGCGTCTTGCCCAACACTTCGCCCAACTCGTCAGACGGGAAGGTCACAGTTTCCTCGCCATTGCGCCGTCGGATGTAGGGATGCACCATATCGCCCTGAATGGGGCCGGGGCGGATGATCGCCACCTCGATCACCAAATCATAGAAATTGCGTGGCTTCATCCGCGGCAGAAAATTCATCTGCGCCCGGCTTTCGACCTGAAACACCCCAATGCTGTCGGCCTTACACAGCATGTCATAAACCACTGAATCCTCTGGTGGAATCGTCGACAATGCGAGGTCCATCCCGTGGTGACGCTTGAGCATGTCAAAGCCCTTGCGAATGCAGGTCAGCATGCCAAGCGACAACACATCGACCTTCAAAATGCCAAGGCTCTCAATGTCATCTTTGTCCCAGCAAATGACCGTACGGTCCTCCATGCTGGCGTTCTCGATTGGCACCAATTCATCAAGCCGCCCTTCGGTCATGATGAAGCCGCCGACGTGTTGCGACAGGTGGCGCGGGAAGCCAATGATCTCCTGCACCAGCGCCATGGTCTGCGCCAGGCGCCGGTCATTGGGATCCAGCCCAATCTCGCGCATGCGCGTGTCCTGCACCGCATCAGTGGAGAAGAACCCCCAAAGCTGCGATGACAGCGCCGAGATGGTGTCCTCCATCAGCCCCATGGCGCGGCCGACCTCGCGGATCGCGCGTTTGCCACGATAGTGCACCACGGTGGCGCACAGCCCGGCCCGGTGGCGCCCATAGCGTTCATAGATGTGCTGGATCACCTCTTCGCGGCGTTCATGTTCAAAGTCGACGTCAATATCGGGCGGCTCATCGCGGGCTTCGCTGACAAAGCGTTCAAACACCATGGTGCCAATTTCTGGGCTGACCGAGGTCACACCCAGACAGTAACAAACCACTGAATTTGCGGCACTTCCGCGCCCTTGGCAGAGGATCTCACGCGAACGGGCAAAATGCACCACATCGCGCACGGTCAGGAAATAGGGCTCATATTTCAACTTCCCGATCAGCGCGAGTTCGTGTTCCAGCATGCCACGCACTTTCTCCGGTGCCCCATGCGGATAACGCCAGCGCAGCCCTTCGTAGGTCAGCCGATGCAGCCGATCTGTCGGGGTTTCGCCCTGTGCCACTTCGCTGGGATATTCGTAACGCAACTCGTCTAGCGAAAACGTGCAGCGCTTCATCAACCACGTGGTCCGCGCCAGTGCCGCCTCGTGACCCGCAAACAGACGTCGCATTTCTCCCGCACTGCGCAGCCGCCGCTCGCCATTGGTCTGCGCCTCTTGCCCCAAACTGTCCACGCGACAGCCTTGTCGGACCGCGGTCAGCACATCCGCTAAGCGCCGCCGCCCGCCATGATGCATCACCGGCATTGTGGTGGCCACCAACGGCACGCCCAATTGTGCCGCCTGCTGCGCACGGGTGGCAAAGCGGGTGGCATCCTCGCCGTCATATCCCGGCGCCAGCGCCAGTTGCAGCCGCCCGGCAAAGCGGCGCGACAGCTGCGGCAGATGTTTGGCCCAATCACACGCGCCGCGTGGGCTGCGATGCCTGTGCGGATGGGGATGCAAGATCAACTGTAACCCGGTGCCAAACTCCAACAAATCACCCAGATGCAGGATACAGCTGCCTTTTTCCGCCCGTAGTCGCCCTTTGGACAGCAGGCGGCACAGATTGCCCCAGCCTTGCCGGTTTTCTGGCAGTGCGGTGATGGGCGGCGCATCGCTAAACTCCAGTCGGGCCGCTGGCATCAGGCGCGGGGTGGCGTAGATCGGTGCGCTCGCTGGCAGTGGAATGTGATCCGGGCAGGGCGGACCAATCAACCCTGTTGCGGCATCTGCATTGCGCCGTTCGCGCACTTCACGCGCAATTTCACGCGCCTCGGTATGACTGCGTACAATGCCCGCCACACTGTTCACATCCGCAATGGCAATTGCCTCTAATCCCACCATGGCGGCACGGCGAATGTACTCCTCCGGATGGGATGCCCCGGTGAGAAACGTGAAGTTCGATGTTATGCAGAGCTCGGCAATCATAAGAATCGCCATTATATTCACGTTTTGTTCCCTTTGGGAGTCCGGAGAGTTTCTCGATGCGTGAAAAAATGTTTTGAAATTTCACCAAACTGGTGCAGCGTGAAATTCGAGGGAAAAATTTCATCACCGGGATTCGCGCCATGCTGCACAACGTGCCACAAGATTTGCAAACGCTGGGAGCGGACTTGCGCGCCTTGCGCAAAGCACGTGGCCTGACGCTGACCGACATGGCAGAGGCTTTGGACCGCTCAGTGGGGTGGCTCAGCCAGGTGGAGCGTGACAAATCCGAACCGACCATTTCCGACCTGCGCCAGATTGCCAAAGTGCTTGGCGTGCCGATGTCGATGTTGTTTGGCCAGTCTTCCGCGCCAGCGCATGAGCAGGGCTACGTTGTCCGCGCAGGTGCCCGTCGTCCGATGGGCGGCAGCGAGGAAGGCTTGGTCGAAGAGTTGCTGTCCCCCGATCTGACTGATGATTTTGAAATGGTGCATTCCACCTTTGCGCCGCGCTCCAGGATGCAGGATGCCGCCACGCGTCCAACGCAAGAGGTTGGCTACATCATCTCTGGCCGTTTAGACCTGCGCATTGGCGATCAAGACTTCTCCGTTGGTCCAGGCGACAGCTTCCGCATTCGTGGGGAAGAATACCACTGGTCCAACCCGTACAACGATGCCTGTGTTGCGATCTGGGTGATCGCACCGCCGGTTTATTGAGGACTACACAATGCTGAAGGGATCTTGCCTCTGTGGCGACATCACATTTGAAACCAAGGCCGCTCCGCAAGGCGCCTCCATGTGCCATTGCGGCCAGTGTCGCAAGCAATCCGGTGGCATCTGGTCGTCGGCTTATGTCGCCGACAGTGACCTGACCATTACCGGCAGTGTGCTGTGGTTCGAGGCCAGTCCAAGCGCCAAACGCGGCAGCTGCGCCCGCTGCGGCTCTTTCCTATTCTGGAAGGCCCATGACGAGGACACCACCAGCTTTGCCTTGGGCGCGGTAGACGGCCCAACCGGTCTGGAGCTGACCAAACACATCTTTGTCCGTGACAAAGGCGACTACTATTCACTCGCGGACGGTGTGCCGCAAAAGGACTGATTATGCTGGAAACATTTGCACTTATGGACAGTGTCACGCTCTGGGCCTTTATGGCCGCGTCGCTGGTCATGTACCTCACCCCGGGCGCGGACATGATGTTCACCATCGCCAGCGGAATTGCAGGCGGCCCCAAGGCGGGCTTTGCCGCCACTGTGGGCGTGACTTTGGGGCTTGTGGTGCACATCACTCTGGCTGCCGCCGGACTGGCAGTGCTGATCGCCGCGTCGCCTACCGCACTCTTGGTGATCCGCTACGCGGGCGCCGCCTACCTGGTGGTGCTGGCGTATCAGTCCTGGACGGCCAAACCGGTTGAGAAAAACATCGAAGGGCGTTCCAACATGCTGCGGGCGGTACGGCGGGGGTTTTTGACCAACATCCTCAATCCCAAAATCATCCTCTTCATTCTTGCGTTCCTACCACAATTTACCAGCCCCGCGGTTGGCCCGATCTGGCAACAGATTGTGATCCTCGGTGTGATGTTTGCCTCCGGTGGCTTTGTGGTGGTGTCGATCATTGGCCTGTCTGCGGGCATCGTGGGCGCAAAGCTCAAGCAAGCCACGGGCATTCTGAACAAAATTGCAGCCGTCATCTTTGGCGGCTTGGCAGCAAAACTTGTCTTTGACTGAGGGAGACGGTCATGTCTGATTTTCCAAGCAAGGCCCGTGTGGTCATCATTGGCGGCGGTGTTGTAGGCACCTCAAGTCTGTATCATTTGGCCAAGAAAGGCTGGACGGACTGTGTCCTGTTGGAAAAGAATGAGCTGACCGCAGGCTCCACGTGGCACGCCGCTGGTAATGTGCCCACCTTCTCCACCTCTTGGGCGATCATGAACATGCAGCGCTACTCCACCGAGCTTTACGCACGGCTGGGGGACGAAGTCGATTATCCGATGGGGTATCACCAGTCCGGCTCTATCCGGCTGGCCCGTTCTAAGGAGCGTGTGCAGGAGTTTGAACGGGCCTTGTCGATGGGCCGCTACCAAGGCATTCCCATGGAACTGTGGACACCGGAGGAAACCAAGGAACGCTATCCCTTCCTTGAAACCCATGACCTTGAAGCCGTGCTTTATGACCCAACCGATGGCGACATCGACCCCGCCCAGCTGACCCAAGCACTGGCCAAAGGCGCCCGCGATATGGGGCAGAAAATCCTGCGTTTTTGCCCGGCGACGGGGGTGACCCAGAAAGAAGACAAAACTTGGATTGTGCACACCGACAAAGGTGAAATTGCCTGTGACTATGTGGTCAACGCCGCCGGATATTACGCTCAGCGCGTAGGCGAGTGGTTCAAGCCTTATGGCGGGCGCACCGTGCCAATGATGGTGATGAGCCACCAATACTTGCTGACTGAGGAAATCCCAGAAATCGAAGGCTGGTCCAAGGCCAATGGGGGTAAGAAACTTCCGCTGCTGCGTGACGTGGATATTTCTTACTATCTGCGTCAGGAAAAGCACGGCTACAACCTCGGCCCCTATGAGCCGAATTGTAAGGCGCATTGGGAGACAGATGCGGACCCAATGCCAGATGATTTTTCCTTCCAACTCTGGTCTGACGATCTCGATCGAATTGAAGACATTGTCACTGACGCCATGGAACGCGTGCCATTAATGGCCACGTCCGGCATTAGCCGGGTGATCAACGGCCCGATCCCCTACGCACCAGATGGCCTGCCGCTGATTGGCCCCATGCCAGGTGTGGAAAACGCCTTTGAAAACTGCGTCTTCACGTTTGGTATCGCGCAAGGGGGCGGTGCTGGCAAAGTGCTTGCCGAATGGATTGTGGATGGCCACACTGAATGGGACATGTGGGCCGTCGATCCACGCCGCTACACCGATTACACCGATCACGATTACTGCGTGAAAAAAGGCATGGAGGTGTACGGAAACGAATACGCCATGCACTTCCCGCATCACGAATGGCCCGCCGCCCGGGACAAGAAGCTCTCCCCCGTCCATGACCGGGTTGTCGCATCTGGCGGTGTTATGGGGGCCTATAATGGCTGGGAGCGGGCGAACTGGTTTGCCAAAGACGGCGATGACACCTCGCTCGCGGCCACCCACACCTGGGGCCGATCTGGCCCTTGGGAACAACGGGTGAAAGAAGAATGTGAAGCCGTGCGTGATCACTGCGGTGTGCTAGACCTGCCCGGATTCTCGCGGTTCCGTGTGAAAGGCAAGGGCGCAGCCGAGTGGTTGAACGGTCTCACTGCGTCTCGGCTTCCGTCGCCGGGCCGTGTCGGACTGGCCTATTTCTCCGATGAGCGTGGCCGCATTGTCACCGAAATGAGTGTGTTCACCTATTCAGATGAAGAGTTCACCCTGATCACCGCTGCCACCGCGCAATGGCATGATTCTGAGATCCTGAGGAACGCTTTGCCAGCGGATGGATCCATCGAACTCACCGACCACACGCGCGAGTACAACTGCCTGATTGTGACCGGTCCAAAGTCCCGCGACATTTTTGAGGCGATGGGAGCTGAGGCTGATTTGCAAGCCAAATGGTTGACGTTCCAAGACGCTACGGTCGCCGGGATTGCCTGCAAACTGGCCCGCGTGAGCTTTGCTGGCGAGCTGGGATGGGAAATTCATGCCCCTATGGCGGAGATGCCCGCACTATATGATGCGGTGATTGCTGCTGGTGCCAAACCGTTTGGCATGTATGCGCTGAACTCCCTACGTTTGGAAAAAGGTTACCGCGCTTGGAAGGGTGACTTGTCCACGGACTACTCTCTGCTCGAAGGCGGGTTGGAGCGCTTTGTGAAACTGGACAAACCCCAGGTTTTCCCGGGCAAGGCCGCGATCCAGAGCGAAAAACAACAGGGCGTGAAGAAGTCGTTTGTCACACTCAAAGTCGACGCAGGTGAGGCGGACGCCCCCTACATGTCGTGTATCTGGCACGGCAGCAAAATTGTCGGAGAAACCACCTCTGGCGGCTGGGGCTATCGCGTTAATGCGTCCATTGCGCTGGGCATGGTGACAGCCGAGCTGGCGGCGCCGGGGACCGAGCTTGAAGTCGAAATCTACGGTGCCAAACACCACGCGGTGGTGCAAGAAGACCAGCCAATGTGGGATCCCAATAATGAAAGATTGCGGGCATGACACCCGCTCCCTGCACGTCGCAAGGAGTAGGCTCTGCGAAACAACACAAAAGGACGTAGCTTATGGTTGATCTCCCGAACAAAGCCCGTGTGGTCATCATTGGTGGCGGGGTTGTTGGCTGTTCTGTTGCCTATCACCTTGCCAAACTGGGCTGGAAAGATGTTGTTCTGCTGGAGCGCAAACAGCTCACCTCCGGCACCACTTGGCACGCCGCTGGCCTCATCGCGCAATTGCGGGCCACTGCCAATATGACCAAGCTCGCAAAATACTCCCAAGAGCTCTACGGCAATCTCGAAGCGGAAACTGGCGTGGCCACAGGCTTCAAGCGTTGTGGGTCGATCACTGTCGCGCTGACCGAAGACCGTAAAGAAGAGATCTATCGCCAGGCCGCAATGGCCCGCGCCTTTGGTGTTGAGGTTGAGGAAATCTCTCCATCAGAAGTCAAAGCCCGCTACGACCACCTCAACATCGAGGATGTCACGGCAGGCGTGTACCTGCCGCTCGACGGTCAAGGCGATCCAGCCAACATCGCTTTGGCGCTGGCCAAAGGTGCGCGACAGATGGGGGCAACGGTCAAAGAGCGGGTGAAAGTCACCAATATCGCCAAGGCGGGCCGCAAGGTAACGGGCGTGGATTGGGTGTCTGACGATGGCGAAGAACAAGGCCATATCGCCTGCGATATGATTGTGAACTGTGCCGGTATGTGGGGCCACGAGGTTGGTCGAATGGCCGGTGTAAATGTGCCTCTGCACGCCTGTGAGCACTTCTACATCGTCACTGAAAACATCCCGCAGCTGACGCAAATGCCGGTCCTGCGCGTGCCGGATGAATGTGCCTACTACAAAGAAGACGCAGGAAAAATTCTGCTCGGGGCTTTTGAGCCAAATGCCAAGCCCTGGGGTATGAATGGCATTGCCGACACCTTTGAATTTGATCAGTTGCCGGAAGATTTCGACCACTTTGAACCCATTCTCGAAGCGGCGGTGAACCGCATGCCGATGTTGGCGGAAGCGGGCATCCACACCTTCTTCAACGGTCCAGAAAGCTTCACCCCGGATGACGCCTACCACCTTGGCCTTGCCCCAGAGATGGACAATGTTTGGGTGGCGGCCGGGTTTAACTCGATTGGCATCCAATCCGCTGGCGGCGCAGGCATGGCGCTGGCGCAATGGATGGATGCCGGCGAGAAACCGTTTGATCTTGGTGATGTGGACATCTCCCGCATGCAGCCGTTTCAGGGTAATAAAACTTATCTGTTTGAGCGCTCCAAGGAGACGTTAGGCCTGCTCTATGCTGATCACTACCCCTACCGTCAAAAAGCCACCGCCCGCGGCGTGCGCCGCACCCCGTTCCATCATCACTTGAAAGAACAGGGTGCCGTCTTTGGCGAATTGGCGGGCTGGGAGCGCGCCAATTGGTTTGCCATTGAAGGTCAGGAACGCGAATACCAATACACGTGGAAACGCCAAAACTGGTTTGAAAACTCTGCTGCGGAACACCGTGCCGTGCGTGAAAACGTCGGCATGTACGACATGTCATCTTTTGGCAAAATTCGGGTCGAAGGTCCGGACGCCGAAGCCTTCCTGAACTATGTCGGAGGTGGTGACTATTCGGTGCCAAGCGGCAAAATTGTCTACACCCAATTCCTCAACCGTCGCGGCGGGATTGAAGCCGACGTGACCGTCACCCGCCTCACCGAAACCAGCTATCTAGTGGTCACCCCTGCTGCCACACGGCTTGCCGACCAAACCTGGATGGAGCGTCATAAAGGCACCTTCAACGTGGTGATCACCGATGTCACTCCGGGTGAAGGTGTGCTGGCGATCATGGGGCCAAACGCCCGAAAACTGCTGGAAAAAGCCTCGCCGGCCGATTTCTCCAACGCGACCAACCCCTTTGGCACGGCACAAGAGATCGAGCTGGGCATGGGCCTCGCCCGTGCGCACCGCGTGACCTACGTGGGAGAACTGGGTTGGGAGATCTATGTCTCCTCCGACATGGCCGGTCACGCCTTTGAAACGCTTTTGGAGGCCGGTCAGGACTTAGACTTGAAGCTATGCGGCATACACATGATGGACAGCTGTCGCATCGAAAAAGGCTTCCGCCACTTTGGCCATGACATTACTTGCGAAGATCACGTGGTGGACGCGGGTCTTGGCTTTGCCGTGAAGACCGACAAGCCAGACTTCATTGGCCGCGAGTCGGTGATCGCACGCAAAGAAAGTGGTCCGCAAAACCGGCTTGTGCAGTTCAAACTGACCGATCCGGAGCCGCTGTTGTTCCACAACGAGCCCATCCTGCGGGACGGCGAATATGTTGGGTATCTCAGCTCTGGCAACTACGGTCATACCCTCGGTGGCGCGATTGGTCTTGGTTATGTGCCCTGTGCAGGTGAAAAAGCCGCTGAAGTTCTGGCCTCAACCTATGAAATTGACGTCATGGGCACAAAAGTGCGCGCCGAAGTGTCGCTGAAACCGATGTACGATCCAAAGTCAGAACGGGTGAAAGTATGACCTTAACAGGTGAATCATCACAGAAACTGATGGTTCACCGCACAAATACCGAATTTCCTTCCCTCGGACACACCGCTAACAAGAAGCGTTGCGAACAGGGAGGTCATCATGGCAGTGCGCAGTGAACAGCCGGACAATGTCGACACGCCACAGGGGCTTGCCTATGCGATGACGGCCTATCTCCTTTGGGGGTTCTTGCCGCTCTACATGAAACTTGTGGCCCATATGCCGGCCCTTGAAGTGGTGGCGCACCGCGTGATCTGGTCCGTGCCGATTGCCGGACTTGTGTTGATTATTCTCCGCCGCACCTCTGATATCGTTGCCGCCCTACGCAATCCCCGCACGCTGGCTATGGCCTGTGTCACTGCCGCGCTGATCACGGTGAACTGGGGTGTTTATGTCTGGTCCATCGCCAACGACCGCGCGCTGGACGCCGCACTGGGGTATTACATCAACCCGCTGTTCAGCATTGCGCTGGCGTCGATGTTGCTGGGCGAAAAACTGACACGTCTGCAGTGGGTTGCGGTTGCGTTGGCTGCCGCTGCGGTTGGTGTGCTTTGGATTGATGCGGGCAGTTTGCCGTGGGCGGCGCTTGCCCTCACCATATCTTGGGGCTTTTATGCCTTTTTCAAGAAATCTCTGCCTGTTGGGCCCAATCAAGGTTTCTTGCTGGAAGTGATCATTCTCACCATTCCGGCGGTTGCGTATTTGCTGTGGCTGACGTCGCAAGGGCAGGGTCACTTTGCTGGAACCATGCGCGACACATTCCTGCTGATGGGCTGTGGTGTGGTTACTGCTGTGCCGCTGTTGTTTTATGCCAATGGTGCCAAGCTTCTGCGGCTGTCTACCATTGGCATCATGCAATACATTGCGCCCACCATGATCTTTTTGATGGCTGTTTTTGTGTTTGACGAGCCGTTTGGCAGCGCCCGCATGATTGCCTTCCCAATGATTTGGGCGGCTTTGGTGGTTTACTCTATCCCGATGATCCGCGACCTGCGCCGCGCCCGCCGGTGATCAGCCTTTGAGGTGTTTGCGAATGTGCGTGGCTATCAATTGTCCCCACAACGCATAGGCTTCCTCTGATGGGTGATAGCCATCTTCCGCTTGAAACCGGGGTTCAAACGGCACCTCAATCGGCAGGTGTGTCATCACAGAGTGTCCCTCGCAGACCTCCGCAAGGGCGCTGTCTAAGCGTTGCGCCTGTTGCCCGATCACCCAGCGCAGCGGCTGTGGCAACTCTGGATAGGCGCCCATGGGCGGCAGTCCTGAGGCGATAATTAGCTTTGCGCCAAACCTTGTGGTCAACACTTTTGCCAGTTGCCGCTGTTGTTTTTGCCAAAGGCCTCGCCTGTTGCCGCGTGTCACATCATTCACGCCAAGGGCCGACACAACCACATCAAACGGAGTGGTTTCAATTGCCGCCAACCGCTTCAGTGTCACACCCGTTGTGGCGCTGGTTTCACCAATCAGCCTCCATCTGACGGCAAAATCCGTAGATAGCGCCGCGACCAACCGCCCTGACAACGCCGCGTCTTGCGTGCGTGCGCCAACGCCTGCGGCAGAGCTGTCTCCGAGGATCAAAAGCCGCAGGGATGTCCCGGAGCCGTCACATCCCTCCCGCGCACCGGGGGGCTCTGACAGGGTGTTGGCTCGCCGTCGAACGCCAATCGCCTGCGCTACAAGCAGCGGTGCGAGGGGGATGCGTATGACTTGGTCCAGCTGCGGTCGCATGGGTTATTTCAGACGGTTGCCGTTTGCGAGAACGTGACCCTCTGGAGACATCTCAACCTTTGAGGTCAGGTGGTCTTCACCCACAGCCTTCGTAACCGTCGCCAGCATCATACGAGCGCCCATGGCATCAGAGTCTGCCACCAGCCCCATAGAGATCAACGTATCCAGAAGCGCGTTCAGGCCTTGGATGTCGACTTCGATTTGCCCATCCGGACGTGGGATCCCACCATAGGTTTTCAGGTCGGTCACATCAAACGTAAATGCCCCGGAAGCTCTGAGCTTGGCGCCAGCTGCCTCAAGGGCCAGCGTTTTGATCGTCAGGTTCTCTGGCTCAAAAGGCAATTCACCTCCCAAGGCCGACATGGCATCAGGTACATCGAGGAGATTCAGCCACTCCACTTTGGATGTGACGGTGCCGGTCACGTCCATTTCAAACATTGCGGGATCATGGGGCAGGGCGCCTGATGGATCAAACAGCGCCCAAACGCTGTCATCAAGCTCGGCTCCAACAAACCGCGTTGAATACTCAAAGAGACCCGCCGTATCCAACTTGCGCAGCGGTAGGGCCAAGCTGAAGGCAGCTTCTTTCAGCGAACCTGACAATGTGGTTGGCAACAGCATCGGGATCTCAGCGGAAACATGGGCCTCTTCAGCTTCCATTGCCATCGAAAACCCTTGGTTGGTGAAAGCAAGTTCCACACCGGAAGAGGCCGCGGACACATCGCTTTGGGAAATCACCTCTTCGCCCAACGTAACCGTCTCCACCTGAGAGGCGGCACCGCTGGTAACACGTGCAGCGAGCTCAAGCCCGCGATCCAGCGCATCAGCCAGGTTGAACAGGTTTAGGTTTTCTGTTGGCAAAGAAAGATTGGCCCGCGTTTTCTGATCGTGGGTTGTGCTCTTTTGAATGCTCAGCATGCCGTCACCGGCAGAAGACCGCGTTTCGGTGTGCATCGTGGTGACGCCAATGCTCCCATTGGACGTCATCTTCAACACCGCACCTTCTGTGATGGTCACAACAGAGGCAACATTATGTGTCTCCATCTGCATGGACACTTGAGAGTCACCTTGGGCGCCTTCGAACAGGGCCTCCGGCAGTACGAAGTCGCCGGAGTAGGCGATGGTGGTTGCAGATGTGGTGTAGGTGACCTCGCCCGCCTTGCCTGCCGCAACGCTGATCAAATCGTTCGACGCCATCTGCATCTCAAACAACAGCTCTTGCTCCATTTCAGGAAAGTTGATCTGCGCAGCGGTGATTGTTGAGGCCGGGACGCTGATGGAAACTGTGCCGTCAGATTTGTTGACAAGGGTCAGATCCGGCAGCTGAAGTTTGGCGTCAAAAAGGGGTGTTGGGCTGTTGTTTGCCCCCATCGCAGGAAGAGACATGCCAACATGATAGGTCACCTGTGTGATCGTGAGGCCTGTGTCAGTTTCCTCAAGGTTCGCTGTCAAAGTGCCGCCAAATGCGCTGGCGTGGGCGTTTAGGTTTTTCCAAACATCTTGCGCAACAACATCGGCCAGAACCGATGACGATGGCAGCAAAGCAAATAAAACAGCCGAGCTGAAAATGTGGGTTTTTGAAAGCATTCTGAGTGTCCCAGTCCAATGTTTCGCACACCCTATGCGGGTGCGCGATCTCCGACAAGTGTGTCAAATGCGGTTGGTTGCCAATCCGTTGATCAACGCATCGCGTCTTTAAACTTGAGGAACCGCGCGTCAGACATCACCCGCCTGTTCATCGCTTCTCGCAAGGCGCCAATCGTCTTGTAAGGTCGCATGACCACTTCAAAATGCTGGATGTCGCCTGCCTCATTCAATGTGATCAAGTCCACACCCACACAGTCCAGCTCGCCAACTTTGCACTGAAATTCCAGCGCCCAGTCGTTGCCATCCCCCATGACGCGGCGATACCGGAACTCGCTGAACACCTGTCCGACATGGCCCAACACGGCGGCCACAGCATCGCGCCCGGTCCAGGTTGCCCAATACGTCGGTGGTTGAAATGTAGCGTCTTCGGCCAGCAAGCCTTTGATATCCTCTTCGTTGCCTTTGGCAACAACCTCCTGCATGCGCACGATTGTTGGGTGCATGATCCGCCTCTCCCTCAAGTCCCGTTTTGGACAGCCTGCCGATCCCCACGCGTAACTCAAGGTTGACGTTGGGTTGCCGCCACGCTGTCAAAGCCCTATGTCGGGCGCCATGACAGAGATCACACCTTATGACCCGCCGATGGACCCGCTTGTTGTCTTGCATGAGGACAGCGACATTGTCGTGGTCGTCAAACCTGCCGGCCTATTGTCGGTACCGGGGCGCGGTGCGCATCTGGCGGATTGTCTTTTGACGCGGATTCAGGTGGCCTTTCCAACGGCACTGCTCGTGCACCGATTGGACCGGGACACCTCTGGCGTGATGGTCTTTGCACTGACGCCGCACGCACAACGGCATCTGTCCAAACAGTTTGAAGAGCGCAAAACCAAAAAGACCTACGTTGCGCGGGTCTGGGGGCAAATGGCGGAGAAAAGCGGCACTGTGGATTTTCCGTTGATTGTGGACTGGCCAAACCGACCATTGCAGATGGTGGATCATGAAAACGGCAAACCAGCACACACCGACTGGCGTGTTCTCAAGGTTAAAGACAGCGAAACCCGTGTGCGCCTGACGCCGAAAACCGGCCGCAGTCATCAGCTGCGCGTGCACATGCTTGCGCTTGGCCATGTGATCTTGGGGGATCCGCTTTATGCCAAAGGAGATGCGCGGGCGTTTGACCGCCTGATGCTGCATTCTGAGGAACTGCGCATCAGCCACCCAGAGAGCGGCAAGGGCATGTCGTTCCGCGCCAAAGCGCCGTTTTAAGCGGCGTTTTGAAAGGCCGCAGCTAGAATAAGCGCCATCTGATCCGCGTCTTCCAAAGTGAAGGCATCCGGCTGATCGCTGTCGATGTCAAACACCCCCAACAGATCGCCCGCCCCATTCCAAACCGGCAACACCAATTCCGAACGGGTTGAAGATGCACAGGCGATATGCCCCGGAAACGCCTCGACATCCGGTACAAGTTGCACCTCACCAGTGCGCGCTGCCGCGCCGCAAACACCACGCGAAAACGGGATCACCAAACAGCCATGACCACCTTGGTAAGGGCCAATCTTGAGCAGCTCCGGCGCAACCACCCGGTAAAATCCTGTCCAATCAAACCTATCGTCCGCATGGTGCACTTCGCAGGCCACCGTCGCCATCAACGCGACGGCATCGGTTTCGCCTTCGGTCAAGGACGCAATGGTTTTGAACAGAGTGGTGTAGTTGATGCGCATGTCGGAACCTCAAAAGAAAATCGCGCGCCTAGAACCCCAGGCGCGCGATCAAAAGTGTACGGCTTATACGCCAGCCTCAACAATGGCTTTGGCCAGAACCGGCACGGTGTGCGCGTTCAGGCCCGCGATGTTCATGCGGCTGTCGCTGACCATGTAAATCGCGTTATCAACGCGGATTTTCTCTACCAGGTCTGGTGTGGTACCAAGGCGAGAGAACATGCCCCGGTGCTGCGCAAGAAAGCCAAAGCGGTCTGAGTTGCTCAGACGTTTGAGTTCTGCCGCCAACTGTTCCCGCAGCGCTAGCATACCCAGACGGGTTTCTTCCAGCTCTGCCATCCAGTCCGCCTTCAACTCAGGATCGGTCAGAATGGTGGTCACAACACGCGCGCCGTGATCCGGTGGGAAAGAGAAGTTCTGGCGGTTCAGGTGGTTCAGGTTGCCCTGTGTCACCGCGGTGTTCTCCGCCTTTTCGCTCATCGCGATCAACAGGCCTGTGCGCTCGCGGTAGATGCCGAAGTTCTTGGAGCAGGAGGCGGCAATCAGCAGTTCAGGCACTGATTTTGCCACCAAACGCGTGGCCGCTGCATCTTCTTCCAAACCGTCACCAAAGCCCTGATAGGCTATGTCGATCATCGGCGTGCAGCCTTTTTCGTTGATCAGGTCGATTACAGACTGCCACTGAGCCAGCGTCAGGTTGGCACCTGTAGGGTTGTGGCAGCAGCCGTGCAGCAGCACTACGTCGTCGCTGGTCACATCCGCCAAATCAGCCATCATGCCGCCAAAGTTCACGGCACGGGTTTCGTCGTCAAAATAGCGGTATTTCACGATCTCGATGCCAAGGTAGCCCAGAATGCTGACGTGGTTTGGCCATGTGGGATCAGACACAAACACACGCGCTTTTGGGTTGGCCATTTTGATCAACTCAAACGCTTGACGGATAGCGCCGGTGCCACCCGGGGTCGCCACTGCGGCCAGACGGTCGCGATCCACCGCACCCGCCAGCAGCATGTCGATCATCGCATCGGCATAGGCTGGATCACCAGCAAGGCCAGTGTAGGCTTTGGAAGGCTGCTCCGCGACAATCTTGCGCTCAGCAGCTTTGACGGCACGCATCACCGGGGTCACCCCGTCGGCATTTTTGTATACGCCAACACCCAGATCCACCTTGGTGGGACGTGGGTCGTCGCGGTACATGGCCATCAGGCCAAGGATTTTGTCTTTGGGCTGCTCTTTGAGGTTGGTGAGCATCACGCTTCTCCGGTTGCTACGGGCAGGGTGGGGAAGGCGCCCCACTCGGTCCAGGATCCATCATAAAGGGAATGGTCGGTCTTGCCGAACCGCTCCATCGCAAGGCACAGGATCGCGGCAGTGACACCGGATCCACAGCTGGTGATGGCGGGTTTGGACAAATCAATATTGGCGGCTTCAAACACCGCGCGCAGCTCTTCGGGGGACTTCATCACCCCGTCCTGCATGAGTGTCGCATAGTGCACGTTCTTGCTGCCCGGGATATGCCCGGCACGCAGGCCGGCACGCGGCTCCGGTTCAGAGCCTGCAAAGCGCGACGGACCGCGCGCATCAATGATCTCGTGATCGGCCAGCTTGGCCGCATGCGACACCTGTGTCACATCCCGCACCATGTGGTTCTGACGTCGCACAGTCATGTGGCGGTCGCGGATCACCGGTGGCATGTCATCTGTTGGTCGGCCTTCGGCAATCCATTTCGGCAGACCACCGTCGAGTACGGCCACGTCTTTTTGCCCCATCAACTTGAACAGCCACCAAACCCGCGCCGCAGAGAAAATTCCCGATCCGTCGTAGACTACTATCTGATGGCCATCGCCCACACCCATGGCGCGTAGCCGGGACATGAATTTCTCAACCGGCGGCACCATGTGCGGTAAGTCGCTGCGCCCATCAGATATATCGTCAATGTCAAAGAAACGCGCGCCGGGGATATGCACCTCGGCAAATTCTTCACGGCCATTGCGGCCCATGTCCGGCAAATACCAAGAGGCGTCCAAAAGGCGCAAATCCGGGTCTTTGAGATGAGCGGCCAGCCACTCAGTCGAAACAAGCGTTTTGGGATCGTCAGACATGGTATCCCTCTTCTGTCACGTCTGTGTCATTGCCTACAACTGGCGTGGGCGAGAGGCAAGGGCGGCGTCGCAACACACGACAAAGTAATAGGGCGCGTCGCGCAATTTTCTTGAACCGCCGCCTCAGGATCTCGCTAACTTGGGCGAGCGAACAGGGACAAACCAATGCAAGACGTTGTGATAATATTGGGTAGCGGCCCTAATGCGACAGAGGCTGTGGGCTGGTCGCGGGACATGTTTGATCACCTGGTGGTGCTCAACAATGCTTGGCGCATTCGCCCTGGTTGGAGCCATTTCATCCACCCTGAGGACTTCCCAGAGGAGCGCCATCCACCATCACAGTCTTGCACGCAAACCGAAGTGACTTATCAAGACTACGTGCCGCAGAACAACGCTTTTGGCGGCGTGCTTTTTGCGGGCGGTACTATGGCCTTTACTGCGGCCTATTGGGCGCTCGGGGCGTTCAAACCCAAAGTGTTGGCCTTTATTGGATGCGACATGATCTATCCAACGGTTGGTCATACACATTTTTACGGTACCGGCACGGCTGATCCCTTGCGCGAAGATGTGTCTTTACAAAGCTTGGAGGCCAAGGCCGCACGGTTGGGGCTTATCGCGGCAGCGCATGGCTGTACCTGCGTCAACCTCTCCCGGCTTGACAGCGTGCTGCCGTACGAACGGTTTCACGTCGCCCAGCTGCGAGACTTGTCAGTTCCGGTGGTGCAGCCTGTGTTTTTGGTGAACAAAATTCACCAAGCGGAGGCCGCACTCGGATATGACGCGCCAAGTGGGCGGTATTGGGAAATCCTGGATCAAATAGACCCGGACAAAATTGCACAGATAGATCAGATGTGGTTGCAAGCCTACGCGGCTACTTAGTCGCCGTGGCGCAGTAGTCGTTGTTTCTGACGGCCCCAATCCCGTTTGGCGTCGGTGGCACGTTTGTCGTGGTTTTTCTTACCCTTGCCGATGCCAACCTTCATTTTCACAAGGCCTTTGTGATTGAAGTACATCACGATAGGGACAATTGTCATGCCCTTGCGCTGGGTTGCATTCCACAAATTTGACAGCTGCTTTTTGCTAACCAACAGCTTGCGCTTGCGTCGCTCCATATGGGGGAACATCGCCCGCTCATATGGCGCGATGTAGGAGTTCACCAACCACAGCTCGCCGTCCTCAACCGCAGCATAGCTTTCCGCAATATTGCCGGATTTCTCACGCAGTGCTTTCACTTCAGACCCGGACAAAATAATGCCCACTTCGAGATCATCCTCGATGGCATAATCAAACCGTGCCCGCCGGTTTTCGGCGATCACTTTGTAATTCGGGTCAGAGTTCTTTTGTGTCTGGGCCATAATGCACGTGGCATACCCCGCCCCAGCCGCAGTGTCCATGGTCGCAAACCGAGAGGGTGGCGCATAGGACACAAGCCCAAATTTGGACGGCATTTTAGTGGACGCACCTCAGGCCTTTGGGTACCTTAGGAAAAAACGGGGCGTTATGATCCCGATATTGAGGCAGTACGAATATGACTTTCCCCGAGCGGTTTTCGAACCTACCGGCTTATGCGTTTCCGCGTCTGCGGGCGCTGCTTGACCATTTGGAGCCTGGCGGCCCCGTGGTGCACATGACCATTGGCGAACCCAAACATGCGTTCCCTGCCTGGGTGACCGATGAAATTGCGGCCCATGCGGAAGGCTTTAACCGGTATCCCCCCAACGACGGCACGCCTGAGTTGCAATCCGCGATCGCAGGCTGGATTGACCGCCGCTATGGTGTGAAGGTGGATGCCGCGACGCAAGTTATGGCGCTCAACGGCACCCGCGAAGGGCTGTACAACGCCGCCATGGCGCTTTGCCCGGAAAAGAAAAACGGCCAACAGCCGCTGATCCTGACACCAAATCCGTTTTACCAGGTCTATGCCGTGGCCGCGCAATCGGTGGGTGCTGAGGCGCGTTTTGTGCCCGCAACTGACGCCAGTGACCACCTGCCAGATATCGCGTCTTTGTCTGAGGATGATCTCAATCGCGTGGCGATTGCTTACATCTGCTCGCCAGCCAACCCCCAGGGCGCTGTTGCTGACCGGGATTATTGGAAGGCACTGATCGCGCTAGCGGAAAAGCATGATTTCCAGATTTTTGCCGACGAATGCTACTCCGAGATCTACCGCGACACGCCGCCTCCCGGTGCGCTTGAAGTTGCCAAAGAGGTTGGCGCTGACCCTGAGCGCGTGTTGATTTTCCATTCGCTCAGCAAACGCAGCAATCTGCCGGGCCTGCGGTCCGGTTTTGTCGCCGGTGGCCCTGAAAGCCTGCGCCGCATCAAACAACTGCGCGCCTATTCTGGTGCCCCGTTGCCGCTGCCTTTGCAAAAGGCGGCTGAAAAAGTCTGGAACGACGAAGACCATGTGATCGAAAACCGCCGCCTTTACGCGGAGAAATTTGATCTCGCTGACAAAATCTTCGCTGATGTGCCCGGGTATAAAAGTCCCGATGCTGGATTTTTCCTATGGATGCCGGTCGAAGATGGCGAAGAAGCCGCTCTCAAAGCGTGGACGGAGACGGGCATCCGGGTGCTACCCGGCGCCTATCTGAGTCGGGACGTGAACGGGGTGAATCCCGGTAAGACATACATCCGGGTTGCTCTCATAGCCCCCCAAAACGAAGTGGCAGACGCGCTGACCAAGCTGCGTAACTGTCTCTACGGATAAGAAAAACGAGGTGGATCATGGCATATCAAGCGCGCGGACGCGGACCCTTGTTGGATAGCGCAACCCAGGCCGCAGTGGAAAAACGCGGCAAAGAGCTGATTGGCATTGCATTGATTGCAGTGGCAATTGTGCTGGCGGCTACAATTCTCTCGTATTCTCCAACAGACCCAAGCTGGATTTCTGTGACCGATGCGCCAGTGGAAAACCTGTTGGGCCGTTTGGGCGCATCTATCGCGGCACCGTTGTTCATCATCGTCGGTTGGGGCAGCTTTGGCTTGCCACTGATCCTTGGGGTCTGGGGCGTGCGCTTTGCGTTTCACTTTGGCGAAGAGCGTGCGCAAAGCCGCATCATTTTTGCACCGATTATGCTGGCTCTGGCGTCAATCTACGCCTCTACGCTGGCGCCGGGTGCCGAGTGGATTCACGCCTTTGGCCTTGGCGGTCTGTTTGGCGACACCGTCATGGGCGCGCTGCTGACCATCCTGCCAATTGGTGCACAATCCGGCGTGAAGCTCATGTCCATGCTGGCCGGCGTCGTGTTTGTGCTTTCCTGTGCGTTTGTTTTGGGATTCACACGTAACGAGCTGGGCAACATTGCGCGTCGCTTCATGATTGGTCTGGTGCTGACCTATGACGGCATTATGCGCCTGTTGGGTCACAGCGCCTCTGGTGCGGTCCAGGCGGCCAAAACCGCGCAAGCCCGCCGCATGGAGCGCCGCGACGAGGCGCAGGCGCACTACGAGGCTGAACAAGCCGCGTGGGAGGAGACTGTGGTTGACGAAGTCGCCGAGCCTTACGAACCCGTCGTGGAAGAACGCCCTAAGCCGCGCCTGCGTATGCCCGGGCTAATCAAACGTGCTGACGCGGTGCCAGAGTCGATGCCGGAACCGGAGCTGGTAGAAAACGTCTTTTCCGATGATTGGGACGTGAAACCTGAAGAGGAGCGTATCAGCGCAAAGATCGCGGATGTGATGCGCACCCGCGCCCGTGAGGGTGCTACAATTGCGCCGCCTGAGTTGCACCAGGACAAACCGCTGACCAAAGGCCGCGGCCGTGGTCCCGATCCATTGGTGCTGGATGACGACACCCCGGAGCATCACGTGCCGCTGCAAGCTGAACCGCCGTTGACAGCCACGCCAATCCTGACCCGCACAGAGCCGCCGCTCTCCGCACCGGTCACGGCTGCTGTTGCTGCCCATGTGGCGACACCGCAGACCATGGATGTCGCACCGGTGGATGAGCCTGCGCATTTTGAAGCTGCACCGATTGCAGAGCCAGTAACTCATCAGCCGCGCATGGCACCGATTCCAACCGCGGAACCCAAGAAAGTTGTGCAGCCGCGCGTCATCAAATCCGTGCAGCCGTCCACACGTGCCAAAGCAGAGGCGCAACCTTCGCTGGCGTTTGAGGAAACCCAGTCCGAGTATGAATTGCCACCGCTGGGCCTCTTGGAAAGTCCGATTGAAATTCAACGGCATCACCTCTCTGATGACGCGCTCGAAGAAAACGCCCGCATGCTGGAATCCGTTCTGGATGACTATGGCGTGAAGGGTGAGATTGTTTC
>NZ_CAJXIV010000039.1 GCF_913054185.1 uncultured Shimia sp. | reverse complement strand
GCAAAAATTTCTGGGTAGCCGGGCATCACGTTGATATTCACAGTGCTGTCCATAGATTCCGCAAAGGCGATGTACATGTCGGCCATAGAGAAACCGAGTTTGTTTTGATCCAGCAAAAACAGGTCCAGCGGCTTGGGGTTGGCGTTGTGAAACACCGTGTAGACTTTGGTGAATTCCAGCATGTCATCATAGCCGGCTTGCATGTCCGTGATGCCGCGGAAATCGCCAATCTCCGGCATGCCTCGGATGTAATCTGGCCGCAGGTACATGCCATTTAAGGCTGACCAAAGCTGTCCCGGTCCCACGGTGTCATGAAGTTCGACATGCAGGACCGCGGCTGTGGGCAGGAGTTTGGCTTTGACTGGCAAGCTGGCCCCTTCTGATGTTCGCGCGTGTTGTACCGTCAGGATGCGGCAAAGGTTAACAGGGCGTCAAGAGGGGAGCCGCGCGCCTTTGGGGCGCACGGCGTGGTGTTAGGTTTGGGGTTGCAGGCGGCGGCCTGAGGTGAGGGCATTGATGCGCGACACAATGGTGGCAGCGTCCAGACCGTGATGGCGGTAAAGGTCGCCGATGGTGCCGGTTTGGCCAAAGTGTTCCACGCCTAGTGGCAGGGTTTGGTGGCCTTGAACCGATCCGAGCCAGCTGAGCGTGGCTGGATGGCCGTCGATCACTGTCAGCAGGCGGCAATGCGGCGGCAGCTCACCCAACAGCCGCTCGATGTGGCTTTGGGCCGACATTTGCCCGCGAGCGCGGGCGCGTTGGGCGGCGGTCCAGCCGGCGTTGAGACGGTCAGCGGAGGTCACCGCCAGCACACCGATGTCGCGGCGATCGTTGGCAATTTGGCCAGCGGCTTTGATGGCTTCGGGGGCCACCGAGCCTTGATAGGCGATCACCAACTCGCAATTGGGACCGGGCTTGCGCAGCCAATACGCGCCATCAATTGCGCCTTGTTTGAAGGCGTCATCATGGCGTTTTCCGGGTTGTTCAATCGGATTGGTTGTCAGGCGCAGGTACACTGAGCCGCCGGTTTCGTCGCGCAGCCATGTGCGTTCATCCGGGTCGCCTTCGCCGTCACGTTGCAGGTAGTCAAACGCCCATTCCATGATCACGGCGAGTTCGTCCGCAAAGGCGGGTTCAAAGGAGGCGAGGCCGTCTTGGGACATGCCGATCAGAGGGGAGGCGATGGATTGATGCGCGCCGCCCTCGGGGGCAAGGGTTACGCCGGATGGGGTGCCGACAAGCAAGAAGCGGGCGTCCTGGTAGCAGGCGTAATTGAGCGCATCGAGGCCGCGGGAGACAAAGGGGTCGTACACAGTCCCGATGGGGATCAGGCGTTTGCCAAAGAGGGAATGTGAGAGCCCTGCGGCCCCCAGCAGGAGCATCAGGTTCATTTCGGCAATGCCCAGCTCGATGTGCTGGCCCTCGGGAGTGAACTCCCATTTGGCGGTTGAGGGGATGCGGTGTTCAATGAAGGCGTCGGCCTGGGCTTCACGGGCAAAGAGTTTGCGGCGGTTGACCCATGGCCCAAGGTTGGTGGTGCCGGTCACGTCGGGCGAGGTGGTTACGATGCGCGCGGCCAACTCGCTGTTACCTTTGGAGAGATCGTCGAGGACTTTGCCAAAGGCCATTTGTGTGGATGTCTCGCGGTCGCTGTCGAGCGAGATTGCAGGCACGGGCAATTTGGCGTCGGTGAAGCGGCGCGGGCCTTGGGCAAAGAACGGCACTTCAGAGAGGAAATCGCGAAGGGTGGCGGGGTCGGCAACAGTGGCCATGGGCTCCCATTCCTGCCCCTCAGTGACGCCCATATGTTTTTGCCACGTCGCCATCTGCGTCTTGTTCATCAGGCCGCCGTGGTTGTCTTTGTGGCCCGCAATGGGCGTGCCCCAACCTTTGATGGTGTAGGCGAGGAAACAAGTGGGGCGGTCGTGGTCGATGGCGGCAAAGGTCTCGGCCATGGTTTCCACGCAGTTGCCGCCGAGGTTTTCCATCAGTTCGGCCAGTTCGGTATCACTGCGCCGCTCCAAGAGAGCGGTGACGTCGCCTTGATCGCCCAGGTCATCCATCAAGTGTTTGCGCCAGACCGCGCCGCCCATGAAGGTGAGGGCGGAGTAGTCTTGGTTGGGGCAGTTGTCGATCCAGTTGCGCAGTTGCTCGCCGCCCGGCTCAGAGAAGGCCGCGCGTTGCAGGGCGCCGTATTTCACGCGCACCACGTCCCAGCCAAAGGCATCAAAGATTTTCTCGACGCGCTCAAACAGACCCTCGCGCACGATGCCGTCCAAGGATTGGCGGTTGTAGTCGATGATCCACCAGGTGTTGCGCAGATCGTTTTTCCAGCCCTCTTGCAGGGCCTCATAGACGTTGCCTTCGTCGAGTTCCGCGTCGCCCACAAGCGCAACCATGCGGCCTTGCGGCGCGTCGGCACCCCAGTCTTTGGCGCTGATGTAATCTTGAATGAGCGAGGCAAAAGAGGTGATGGCAACGCCAAGGCCCACGGAGCCGGTCGAAAAGTCCACATCGTCGATGTCTTTGGTGCGACTTGGGTAGCTTTGCACGCCGCCGAAGCCGCGGAAGTTTTCCATTTTCTCGCGCGTCTGATTGCCCATCAGATACTGCATGGCGTGGAAAATCGGCGAGGCGTGCGGTTTTACGGCGACGCGGTCTTCGGGCTTGAGCGTAGCAAAGTAGAGCGCGGTCATGATCGAGACCATGGAAGCTGACGAGGCTTGGTGTCCGCCGATCTTGATGCTGTCTTCTTTGGCGCGGATGTGATTGGCGTTGTGAATCATCCAATGGGACAGCCACAGCAGGCGTTGTTCGATGGTCTTCAGGTGCTGGGTGTCGGTCATAGCTTGGCTCCGCTGGGCAATCGGGAAGAAGGAGGCCTTGGCGCAAGTGTAGCACGCCAAGGCAGGGTAGGTTTACTCAGCCGCAATGCGGGTGGGCAGGGCGTCGAGCGCTTGGGACAAGTCGGCGAGGATGTCCTCAACCTCTTCGAGGCCCACCGACAGGCGCACGAGGCCTTCGGTGATGTTGTGTGCGGCGCGTTCTTCCGGCGTGTAGGTCGAGTGCGTCATGGAGGCCGGATGCTGGATCAGGCTTTCTGCGTCACCCAGAGACACCGCCCGCTGGATGAGCGTGAGGTTGTTCATCAGGGCGATGCCCGCGTCGTGGCCCTCGACCAGTTCAAAGGCAATCATCGCGCCGGGCTTGTCCATCTGGCGGGTTGCCAGATCATGCTGCGGGAAGCTTTTCAGGCCTGGGAAAGACACAGACGCAATGGCCGGATGGCTTTCGAGCCATTCCGCGACGGTGATGGCGGATTGCACGTGGCGGTCCAGACGCAATGCGAGGGTTTTGAGGCCGCGCATGATCAGCATGGCATTAAACGGTGCCATGACCGCGCCGGTCATGTCTTTCATGCCCACCAGACGGATGTCGGTGATTTGTTCGGCGGTGCCAACCACGAGGCCTGCTACGACGTCGCCGTGCCCACCGAGGTATTTGGTGGCGGAGTGCAGCACTATGTCGGCGCCCATCTCAATTGGACGGGTCAGGTAAGGTGTGGCGTAGGTGTTGTCGACCACCACGGTGGCATCGACGCTGTGGGCGATCTCAGAAGCGGCGGCGATGTCGACCAGACGCATGTTGGGGTTGGCCGGGGTTTCAAAATACACCACGCGGGTTTTGTCCGAGACAGCGTCGCGCAGGTTGTCGATGTTGGTCATGTCGACATGGGTGATGGTCACGCCCCATTTTGCCAAGCCGTGCTGCATGAAGGCAAAGGTGCAGCCGTAAAGCGTTTTGTCGACGATAAGTTCGTCACCGGGGGACAGCAAGGTCCAGAGCGTGGCGGTGATGCCGCCCATGCCGGAGGCCAAGGCCAGGCCAGCTTCAGCGCCTTCGAGTGTGGCGATGCGCTTTTCCAGCAGATCACAGGTCGGGTTGGAGATGCGGGAATAAATGTGGCCCACGCGATCCCCTGCAAACATCTCACCCCCGGCCTGCGCCGTTTCAAAGGTGAAGGTGGAGGTCAGGTGCAAAGGTGGGGTCAGGGCACCTTCGTTGTCCTGTGGATCATAGGCGTGGTGGATGGCACGGGTGGCGAAGCCTTGCGGCGCGTTGCGTTTGGTCATGGGAAGGGTCCTCGCGTGAAACTGTTGAGGTCAGTTTGGGTGAGGATGCGGGGCATGTGGTTGCGAAAAATAGCGCGGGAGGCTACAATATTGGCATAATCTGCCAAGGAGTTGCGGAATGGATGCCAAGGATCGCCAGATCATTCGGGCTTTGCAGGCCAATGGGCGTATGACCAACCAGGATTTGGCTGAAGCGGTGAACCTGTCACCAAGCCCATGTTTGCGGCGGTTGCGTAATTTGGAGACGTCTGGGGCAATCACTGGCTACGGTGCGGAGGTGGACGCGAAGGCTTACGGGTTGCCGGTGACGGTGTTTGTGCGGGTGAAACTGGAGCGGCACAATGAGGAAGATGTGCAGCGCTTTGAGCGGGCGGTGATGCGGATTGAGGAGGTGCTGGAGTGTCACGTTTTGACCGGCGCAACCGATTATCAGCTGCGTGTGGTGGTGAGCGACTTGGAAGCCTATGAGGAATTTATCCGGCTGCGCATCCACCCGATTGGCGGGATTGCCAGCATCGACACCACCTTTGCCTACGGTACGGTGAAAAAAACCGCGGTGTTTCCGGCGTTATAGATTGGCGCTGAGCGCGGTCATGACGCCGCGCAGCTCCGCGAGACCTTTGGTACGACCGATGAGCGGATAGCCGGGAAGGCTTTCGCTGTGCAGGTCATGCAGAATGTGTTGGCCATGATCCGGGCGCATGGGGATTTCCCAATCACTGCGACCTTCGGCTTTGCGGCGGGCCTCTTCTTTGAGCAGGGCACGGATGGCGATCACCATGTCGGTGTTGCCTTCCAGATGCATCGACTCGTGGAAGCTGAGTTTATCCCCATCCGTCGGGCCTTGGCGCAAAGTGTTGCGCAGGTGGGCAAAGTGGATGCGCGGCCCGAGGCGGCGCACAAAGTCAGCCGTGTCAAACTCCGGGTTCACGCCAAGTGAGCCGGTGCACAGCGTTGCGCCGTTGGCGGGGCTGTCGATGGCGGTGAGAACCGCCTCATAATCTGCGGTGGTGGACATGACGCGCGGCAAGCCCAGCAGAGAAAACGGAGGATCATCGGGATGGCAACAGAGGCGAATGCCATGTTCCTCGGCCACGGGGACCACCTCTGACAAGAAGTCGATCAAGTTGGCGCGCAGTGGGTTGGCGTCGATGTCTTTGTAAAGGTCGAGCAGCGCCATAACATCGTTGAGAGTCCAGCTGTCGGTGGCGCCGGGCAGACCGGACACAATGGTGTTCACCAGATTTGCTTGAGCGGTGTTGTCCATGGCGTTGAACCGAGCAGATGCCGCTTGCCGGATGTCTGTGCTGTGGTCGTCTTCCGCGGAGGGGCGGGCCAGTAAGAAGAGGTCAAACAGGGCGAAGTCAACCACATCAAAAGCCATGGCGGTGCCACCGTGAGACATGCGCGCCGCCAGATTGGTGCGGGTCCAGTCCAGCACAGGCATGAAGTTGTAACAGACGGTTTGAATGCCGCAGCCTGCTAGGTTGTGCAGGCTTTCTTTGTAAGCGGCGATATGAGCGGCATAGTTGGTGCCTTTGGTTTTGATGACCTCGGAGACTGGCAGGCTTTCGACCACATCCCAGTTCAGCCCAGTGGGTTGCGGTGTTGGTTTGGCAATTTCGGCCTGACGTTGGCGGATCTCGCTTTTGCTCCAAGGTGCACCCGGTGGGATGTGATGCAGAGAGGTGACCACGCCTTGAACGCCCACTTGTGGCAGGTCGTAAATGTCGATGGGGTCAGCTGGACCAAACCAGCGCCAAGTCTGCTTCACACGAAGGCTCCTTTGTCAGGCTGCGGGGGGCAACCGGGCGATTGGGCGAAAGGTGCAATCTGAAAGCAGTCTCGGCAAGTGAAAATTTTGCGCAATTGCAAATGGTTGACCCGCTGGCGAGGGCTGGAGTTTCCGCTGGGTTAAGCTTGGCCCGCGCGTTGCGGCTATGACGGATAGGCTGAAGGGGCTTCTAATGCAGGGGTGCCGGGCAAGGGAGCGCCGGTGTTTTTTCATTGTCACCAGCTTTGGAGGTGGGGATTCTTTGGTAAGATTTGAGCTTAAATGTCTGAGATGTGGGTTGTGCGCGTGAGGGTTTGAATCAAGTGTGGAGTCGTCAGGTTCAACCTCTGGGTGTTTGTGCGTTGATCACCCTCTGGAATGATGATGATTTTCAGCGAGTTGTCGAAGGTGTCTGGTAGGTGCATCTTTGATGGTTTTTCGGGGTGCACGGTTAGGGCGATAGCGTTTTGCCGTAGCAGATTCACGACGAGTGCAATGGGCTTTAGTAAGAAAACAGAGTCGCGATCACGTTAGGGGAACATCAACGTATCTATGTGTTTTTGGATGGGAATGACATGGCCTGGTATGAGCACGTCGCGTGTTTTGTGCCAAGCTGTTTGGGCCCTTTGAAGACGGGGCTGCCAGCACAGAAAGACCTTTGACTGATGAGCCAGCCTTTGACTTCCCTGACCGGACACACCACGCCAATTCTGACCTTGCCGGATGCAGCGCAGGATATTTACGACGGCGTGCGCGACATGCCGATCATCGCGCCGCATGGACATTGCAACCCGCGCTGGTTTGCAGAAAATCCGGCCTATGCCGATCCTGCGGAACTGCTGATTATTCCGGATCACTACATCTTGCGCATGCTCTATAGCCAGGGTGTTGCGTTGGAAGATCTGGGAATCGGTGTGCCGCCGGAGAAGCGGGATGCACGGGCGATTTTCCGCATTTTTGCCAACCATTGGCATAAATTTCGCGGCACTCCCAGTGACGCATGGTTTGCCACCACTATGGCGCGGACGTTTGGCATCACTGCGACGTTGAACGCCGAAAATGCAGATACGTTTTTTGATAAGATTGATGCGGAGCTGAAAGCGGCGCGGTTGCGGCCACAAGCGTTGTTGGAGGAGTTCAACATCGAGGTGTTGGCCACGACGGACAACGCGCTGGATGATTTGAGCCATCACAAGGCTGCGCGGAAGCAGAAGTTGAGTGGCAAGATCATTCCGACGTTCCGCCCGGACAGTATTTTGGACCCGAAACATCCGGACTTCAAAGCTGACATTGTGGAATTGGCTGAGGTGACTGGTCAGGAAACCGAGAGCTTTGGTGGCTACTTGGAAGCGCTGCGCGACCGTCGTGCCTATTTTATGGCCTATGGGGCAACGGCGACCGATCACGCGGTGACCGATCTGATGACCTGTTATTTGACAGAGAAACGGGCGGCGGCGCTGTATACCAAGGCGTGTAGCGGCAAAATTACCCCCAAAGAAGCGCAGGTGTTTTACGGGCACATGTTGACCGAAATGGCGCAGATGTCAGCGGAAGATGGTCTGGTGATGCAGATCCATGCGGGCAGCAAGCGCAATACCAACAATGCGCTGTATGAAAAATTTGGTGCACATATGGGGGCGGATATGCCTGTGCATGTGGACTGGGTAGAAGGCATGGATGCGCTGCTCAATCGCGTTGGCAATGAGCGGGACATGAACATCCTTTTGTTCACCTTGGATGAGAGCGCCTACACACGAGAGTTGGCGCCGATGGCCGGGCACTGGCCTGCGTTGCGGCTTGGACCTCCGTGGTGGTTCCACGACAGCGCCAATGGCATTGCGCGCTACCTGGATCAGGTGGTGGAGACCGCAGGCTATTGGAACCTGGCGGGCTTCAATGACGACACGCGCGCCTTGATGTCGATCCCGGCGCGGCATGACATGTGGCGGCGCGGCGTGAGCCTGCATCTCGCGCAGCAAAGAGGGCGTGGCATTCTGGGACGCAGTGATGTGGATGAGATTGCACGGCTCCTGTGTCGCGACCTCGCGATTGATGCCTATAAATTGGGAAAAGTTGTTTAACGCAGCTTTCCGCGGTCAAAAATAATACCAATTTGCGCGATGCAAACGCCCTACAGCCGGTTTGGTTGTGGGGCTTTTGATGGGTTTTGCAGTGGAATTATTACGGCAAGTTTGCCACAGTTGTAGCCTTGTGCACGGAAATTGTTGCTTTTTTACGACTTTGAAACATGAACGTGAAAATGGCGGCGGAAAGTTGCCGTGCGCCGAATCCCGTTTTGTTTCAGCCGCCGGTGCGAAAGAAAACGGGGAAAAAAGGGGGTGTTTCGCGGTTGTTGAAAATGAAGATTGGATAAAAGTTTCTGCAATCCAGAAACGCATGATTAAGGTTTGGGCGCGTTTGTTTGGAGGTGTTTGACGGCCTTTGCAAGCTAGATGGGATGTCAAATTTCCGACATTTCCAGGCTTTGGTTGGGGTTTATTTTATTGACTTTCTCTTTGTTTTTGGGCTTTTATCCGCGCAGCGCCTGGGGGCGTTAAAATTAATTTTTGGGCAAATATTCACTATGTGTACTCTCGTTTGCGCTCAGCCTGAGCTCTGCAGCAAAGTTCAATTTTATAATTGGCCCAAAGATCCATAGGGCGTCCGCAGCAAATTTTGGCGTGACAGCATTATAAGATCGGTAACCACTTTCGCAAATACAGTCCCCTCAAGAGCACCCACTACAGGTGCTGTCCTTGGCATTGTCACAGACATGCTGCAGGAACCGGTGGAAAGCCCCTGTATTCAGGGAAACTCCATCTGTATTAAGGGCACGAGCTTAGGTGCGAATAACAGGAAGTTGAAGACCAGAATGGTTGTGAAAGCGAAGCTAGAAAAAATGCGGTGGGGCCGGGCAATTGTCGCGGTCGTTGCTGTGTTGGCTATTGCGGGCTGTTCTACCTTGCCGGGCCAAGGCACCAGCAAGGCGATGATCACCATGACAGATGAGGTGGCGAACAACGAAAATGTCACCCGAAACTTTGCTCTTGTGCCGGTGACGCCGGCGGTGATCGGGAAGATCGGCGCCCCAATGAAAGCTGGTTTTGCAGGAAGTCTCAGTTCGCGCAGCACGTCAAGCGCAGGCACAAAAATCCGCGTTGGTGATCGACTGACGGTGCGGATTTGGGAAAGCTCACCTGAGGGGCTCTTCTCGACTGTTGAGCAAAAGTCCTCAGCGATCCCGGTGATTGTTAGCAACGATGGTAATATCAATATTCCGTACGTTGGAAACCTGCCGGTGGCAGGTTTGACGGTGGATCAGGTGCGCACGGATGTTGCCAATGGTCTGCGTGGCAAAGCTGTTGATCCAGAGGTGTCCGTCATTCTTGAAAAAGGCGGTGCGCAAAGTGTGACCGTCGTGGGCGATTCTCGTGCTCCCGGACGGTTTGATATTCCGGCCAGCGGCCTGCGTCTTTTGGATGCAGTGGCCATGGCCGGTGGGGCGACCAAGCCAACCCATGATATGGAAGTGAGCCTGGTGCGAGGCAGCTCTGTGGCGCGGGCACGTCTGGATGAGGTGGTCTCGACCGGGAATGCCAATGTGTGGTTGCAACCGCGCGACACAGTGCAGCTGTTGCACAACCCACGCTCTTTTTCGGCTTTTGGTGCGGTTGCGAAGCCGTCGCAGTATCCGTTTAACACAGAGAACGTGACGCTGGCTGAAGCCATAAGCAAAGTGGGCGGCCTGGATGACAAAACAGCAGATGACAGTGGTGTGTTCCTTTTCCGGTTCGAAAACCGCGATCGGGTGAAAAGTACTGGTGTGACTTTGCCAGATTTAACCTATTCCAAAGGAGTTCCGACGATCTATTGGGTCGACTTGAACTCTCCGGAAGCGATCTTCATGACACAAGCTTTTACCTTGCGAGACAAGGACGTGCTTTTTGTTGCCAATGCCCCGTCCACTGACCTTGCAAAATTCATTGCCATTGTGGCGGCAACATTAGCGATAGCGAGTTGACCTGATGAGTTTACATAGATTGACACGTCCCCATCCCGAACCGCAGGTCTCCTTTCTGTTGTTGTCCGGCGGCGTGGGCGCACGGTCAAATCACCACGAGCCGAAACAATTCTACAAACTGTCGGGCCACCCGATGGTCGCACACTCGATCATTGCCGCCGTGCGCACCCCCAATGTGGCTGAGATCGTGGTCAATGCACCAAAAGGCTTTGAGGAGCGGACCCGCGAAATCATGGAAGCCTATTGTGCGGGGTTGCCATACAAAATTATTCCGGCCGGCGCGACACGCCAGGAAAGCTGTGAAGCGTTGGTCGCCGCCGCCGAGAAAGATGTGGTGGTGCTGCATGAAGCGGCCCGTCCCTTTATCAAAGTTGATATGCTGTCCGAGCTGATTGAGAACGACGCTGAGAATGCAGGTTATTGTCTTGCGATCTCTTTCTCGATGTGTCGGATCAACACAGAAACACGCCTCGTTAAGCGGGGCGTGTCACGTGAGAAGGTTTTTGATATACAATTGCCACAGAAGTTTGCACGGGACACCTTACTTGCGGCGCATGCCAAGGCTCGGAAGAAGGGTAAATCCTACAATGAAGATTCTGTAATGGTGGTGAAAATGACCAAACAGCCAGTCCTGTCTTTGGAGGGCTCAAGCCGCAACATCAAAATTACCACCCCAGAAGATTTCATTATAGCAGAAGGCATGATGAAGGATTTCCACAGCAAAGGAAAAGTGCCTGCCCATGACTAAGACTGTTTTGATTAGTGGAGCCTCAAAGGGTATTGGCCTCGCAACGGCCCGCCGCTTCGCGCGTGGTATCGACGATGTGAGTTGCATTGTCATGGTGGCACGAAAATCCGACGCTTTTGACACCGCTTTTGCCGAAGTACGTGCCATCTCTGGCAACCGCCAAATCTTCCAAGTTGAAGCAGACCTGTCCAATCCGGAAGCGGTGAAAGACGTATTTGACCGTCTGGATGCGGAAAACGTAGCGGTGAACTACATCGTCAACAATGCAGGCTATGCCAAACCGGCGTCCATCAACGAAACCCACATGGTGGATTTTGAGATGACCATGCGGGTGAACGTCTATGCACCGTTCCGCTTTGTTCAGGAGGCGCTGTTGCGCAACCATCCGTTGGAAAAAGTGATCAACATCGCCTCTACTGCGGGCACCAAAGGCCGTTCCGGCTGGATGTCCTACTCGACCTCAAAGGCTGCGGTGATCAATATGTCCGAAGTGATGCGGGACGAATTGGCACCGTATGGTGTCGATGTTGTGTGCCTGTCGCCCGGTCGCTGTGCCACCGACCTTCGCAAGAAGCTGGCACCCGATGAGGACCCAACCACAATTATGCAACCAGAGCAGGTTGCCGATGTGATTGCTATGATGTCTTCGCCAACCGGCAAAATGCTGTTGAGTGAAAACTTGGTGGTACGCTGCTAAACCCATGTTGAAAGTTCAGGACACAAATAGTTTGGTGACGCGGAAAGAACCCACTGGCGATAGCCCTGAGGTCGCGCCGCTAGAGCGAAGCGCACCAATTGCGTCGCGGGATGTGGAAGCCGTGCCCGATCAAGCTGTTTATCTGGACAGTCCTGTGTTGTCTGCTGTCAACCAAATCCGTCCTTTCTTTGAAAGCGGCGCCTACGGAAAATCTGAC
This sequence comes from uncultured Shimia sp., assembly GCF_913054185.1. GTDB lineage: Bacteria > Pseudomonadota > Alphaproteobacteria > Rhodobacterales > Rhodobacteraceae > Shimia. Next base: position 20,272 of record NZ_CAJXIV010000039.1, on the reverse strand, counting down.
ACGCCGCTGTTGCTGCGCCACAGCGCTTTGATCCGAATGCAGCGGCTCTTCAGCCGTTTGCCGACAGATCTTGACGTGCGGCCGGTCAAAGGTCGCAACGGTTCCCGGTTCCCGCTGCGTCCGGGCGGGGTTCTATTTTATCCGTTCAATTCGCTATCCAACCTTCAAACCGTGGCCAATCGGTCGTTCCGCCATGTGCTGACCCTGCACGGGGAAAGCAACAAAAGCGCGTCGATGCGACCGGCGTCTCGGATGTATGACTACGTGTCTATTGCCGGCCCGTTGGCGCGGGACCGGTATCTAGATGCAGGAATTTTCACCGCATCAGACGTAGACCAGGGCCGCCTGGTGATGATGGGTGACACGTTTGTGCAATCCATGCCCTGGATCAAACCGACGCGGATTACAGACACAGCGCCGGTGATTTTTTATTCACCCACCTGGGAAGGCTATGGCAGCGAAGCCGACAATTACAGTTCGGTGGTTGGTATGCGCGGGTTTATGGCTGTCCTAAAGGCCGCGCGCGCCCTGGACCTGCATCGGGTTGTTGTTAAACCGCATCCTTACTTGGGCATGCTGCGCCCCGCGATGGTGCGGGAGTTTATCTCCGGCATCCGTTTGTTGCGGCGGTCCGGGCTGCAAGTGTCGGTGGCCATGCGCCATGCCAGCCTGCAATTGAAATTTGGCTGTCATACCCAATTGAGCCGTTTGTCGACCATCGAAGAAGATGACAGCGCACCGGTCGCAGTGGCGTTGGCGCTGTGTGACATCTCCGGTATGGAAGCGATCTTCCTCAAGCAGCGCATTCGCCATGTGGTGTTGGTGCGGGAGAGTGACGTGCCCAAAGGTCTTGAAACGATTTACAACCGCAAGTCTATCATGTCGCACCAAGATCCTGAGACCGCGGTGATGGACTATCTGGACGGTGCTGAGGATATTGATGCGGCGCATCGTAAGATGGTGTTTGGCTGGCAGAATCCTGAGTTGGAGGGCGTGTCGGCGAGTTCAGCACGGCGATGGCTGATTGATTATGTGCGCAGGGATCCGTTCTGGTCGCAGGCAAAGTCGATATGATCTGCGCCGGCTTTTCCTGATGTGGGAAGGCGGCAGGTGTAAGGTAAACTTGTTTAGGTTGTCTCTCAGATTATCTTTAAAGATGCGTGACATGAATGTTGCGCGGCCACTTTACCGCAAAGCAGTGGTATTGTGACGGAAGTAGAAGTCGGTGCCAGAAGGCGCATGAAAGGTAAGACATGGCAAAAGTCAAAGCATTGAAGACGGCCGCAAAGACTGACGGCCCGACCGGTGTTATGCAAGCGCCTCCCAAATCATCGCCGCTCAAACACAGACGGTGGGGTTTGATCCTGTCCTTTCTGATGCTGTTTTGGGTGCCAGTTGGGCTGGGCGGAGCGTATTTTGGGGTGATTGCCTCTGATCGCTATGCTGCTGGAGCCAGTTTTGTGATCCGTGGTCTTGAAGGCGGCGGGACACCTGATTTTGTGACCTCTTTTACAGGGCTTTCGCCCAGCGGGAGCACCACTTCCGACAGCTATGTTGTGCGCAATTTCCTGGAAAGTGCGGATCTGTTGCGACAGCTGGATGCTGAGCTCGATATGCGCGGGCACTATTCACAAGAGTTTATCGACCCCATTGCCCGGTTCCGGCCGGACAGCACGTTTGAGGAACTTGTGAAATACTGGCAATGGCGGATCAAAACCACCTATGACAGCACCACTGGGATTGTGACGTTTGAAGTGCAGGCGTTTGATCCGGAGATGGCCGAGCGATTGGCGCAGAAGGCCTTGGCAGCTGCGGACCGATTGGTGAACGAGTTATCGGAAAAAGCCCGCCAAGACTCGGTGCAGTTTGCGGGCAAAGAAGTGGAACGTGCCGAGGAACGCGTCCGTAAGGTGCGCCTGCAGTTGGTGGATTTCCGGGCGGAACGTGGCACGGTGGATCCGGTGATCAATGCGCAACTTGACGCGGAACTGATGTCCTCGCTTGAGACCAAACTGGTGGATATTCAGGCGCGGATCAATGCGTTGTCTGGGTCCGTGGATGCGGACTCGCCGATGCTGGTTCAACTCAACCGCCAAGCTGTTGCGCTGGAGGAACAAATCCTGCAACGCCGGGCGTTGATTGGGCGGGTTGGAGATGCGGACAGCAAAAGAAACACGGCTGAGGCGCTGGCCGCCTATGAAGGGTTGTTGATTGAACAGAACTTCGCCCAGCAAAGCTATGCCTCTGCCATGGTGTCTTTGGAAACAGCGCGTATGGATGCGGACCGTCAGCAGCGGTATCTTGCTGTGTTCGCGCGCCCATTTGTGCCTAACGAACCTGCCTATCCGGTGCGTGTGCGTGACTTCTTTCTTGTGATAGTCGCCGCGTTTGCGCTTTGGGCGATCTCCATGTTGATCGCGTACACCATTCGGGATCACATGCGCTGAGGGTGGGCTGATGTTTTATGCCATCTGGCTGCAAATCCGGGTCATTGCCGCATTGACCCTGCGCGAAACGCGCATGACATTTGGAACCTCACATTCCGGGTATTTTTGGGCTGTGTTTCAGCCAATTTTTTCAGTGTCATTTCTGATGACATTGTTTTACCTGATTGGCAGGCAGGCCCCGTTTGGGCCGTCACTGGCGCTGTTTTTTGCTACGGCTGTGTTGACGTTGGAGTTCTATAACAAGCTGTCTGCATCGCTGATGCGGGCGTTTCGGTCCAACAAATCGCTGTTGTCTTACCCGATGATCAAGGAGCCGGACACGCTGTTTGCGCGCCTGTCGCTGATTGCCTGCACGTTTATTGTGATCAACGTGGTGTTTTACAGTGGGCTGATTGTTTTTGGTTTAGGTCAGTTTCCGGCGCACCCAGAGCTGGTGGTATTTGCCTTTTTGACCACGTGTTTGTTTGGGTTCGGCGTTGGATCGATAAACGCAATTCTTTATCAAAAGAACCAGGCTTGGCAGCACATCGAGAAGATTTTCGCGCGGCCGCTCTTCTTTTTGTCGGGGGTGTTTTACATCCCCTCGACCATGCCACCTGAGGCGGTGGCAATCATCAAGTGGAACCCAATTTTGCACATTGTGGAGCTGACGCGAGAGGGGTTCTATTCGAACTATCGCAGCGATGTGCTCAATATTGCGTATCCGATTGGGCTTGGCGCGGCATTGGTGATCATCGCGCTGTTTGCCGAACGCATCACCCGTAAACAGAGGGCCTGACCATGATTGCCTTTGAAAACGTGACCAAGATCTACAATGTGAAGGGTGTCAAAAAGGTGATCCTGGATGACGCGTCGTATCGGTTTGAAGATCGTAAGAATGTCGCGCTGATGGGACACAATGGTGCTGGCAAATCGACCATGATGCGGATGATTGCCGGGATTGAGTTGCCAACCTCGGGCCGGGTGCGTCGCACCGAAAAGGTGAGCTGGCCCATGGGTTTTGCACGCGGGTTTAACGGCAATATGACGGGTGTGGAAAACATTCGTTTTGTGTCGCGTGTCTACGGTTGTCATACGGAAACGGTACTGGAACAGGTGCAGGAGTTTGCGCAGTTGGGCAAATCGCTCGACCTGCCGATTCAGACCTTTTCTAGTGGGATGAAGGCGCGTCTGGCCTTTGGCTTGTCCTTGGCGATTAGTTTTGAGTGCTACCTGATCGATGAGGTCACGGCAGTAGGGGATCGTCGCTTCAAAAGAAAAAGTCGAAAGGCGCTCAAGGACAAGATCAAAGACGCGCGGGTGGTGATGATTTCGCACTCCGAGAAAACCATCAAAGATTACTGCGACTGCGGCGTGTTTGCCTATGGCAGCAAGCTGTACCACTACGACGACGTCAATGAATTGCTTAAGGACTACAGGAAGTTTTGTTGATGGTGCGTTGGGGTGTTGGAGCGGTTGTATTGGCCGCCGTGTTGGGGTTTGGATTTGTGTCAGGCGGCGCCGCAGACCGGGCGGCGCAGAGCTGTGGTGATGCACAGGGCAACCTTCGGGTGATGACCTTTAACATTCGGACGGGCCTTGGGACCGAGAACCCCGGCAAGAACCCTCTGCACCAGCTGTTTGACAAACATAACGTGGGACCAATTGTGGCGGCGATTGCAGCGGCTGATCCGGATGTGGTGGCGCTGCAGGAAGTGCTGGGGTGGGGGCAAGCCGAGCGCATCGCCCGTGCGTTAAACATGGACAGCACGTTTGCCTTTCATCCAAGTCCTCTGCCGTGGTGGGGCAATGCGGTGATCAGCAAATGCCCAATTACAAATAGGAAGCGTGTGGTGACCAGTCGTGGCAAAGGCAACGGCAAGGCGATGCCAGTGGCCTATTTGGATGTGGGCGGGCGTGAAGTGCTGGCCACGTCCGTGCACCGGGACCGCGATGACAACACCGGCATTCAGATCCAGAAGATGATGGCTCCGTTGACGCAACAAAATGCGCCTGTGCTGTTCATGGGCGATTTCAATTTCAAACCCAAAGACAAGCGGCATGCGGTTGTGACGCAGGCGTTTGATGACAGCGCGCTGATTGCGCAGTCAGGCGGCGACTATGTGCTGGAGCGCGGTACGTACCCTGTGATTGCGGGGACCAAGAAGCACCGTCGGATTGATTACGTCTTCCTCTCGAATGGGGATTTTACGGTGTCTGAAGTTCGGGTGATCGAAGGTGTCCATGCAGAGGCGTCTGATCATTTGGGCTATGTTGCGGATGTGAGCCTGACTTCCGGCGCAGACTGACATCTGCGTTGCGTTTTAAGTCGTGTGCACGTGGAAGCGCCGGCGGTGTAAGAAAATTTGATCATATTTCCGGAAATCCTTGCAGGCAGGCGTCGCACGTGATTGCATCTGGCGTCAGCATCGATGGCTTTTGGCACTACGCCAACGCCAGTGATGGTGGGAGAGATGCAGCATTCTCATAGGGCGGGGAGTTTTGGTGACTGAGATCTGGGGGCATATGCCGGATGGCCGCGCGGTGCATCGCGTGACGCTCAAAGGTGGCGGGCTGGTGGCGCATGTGCTGACCTATGGCGCGGTGTTGCAGGACTTGCGCCTAGATGGACATGACGCGCCTTTGGTGTTGGGGTTCCCAGAGTTTGCGCCCTACTTGACGGAGTCGCCGTATTTTGGCGCCACGGTTGGGCGGTTTGCCAATCGTATCCGCGACGGGCATCTCGAATTGGACGGGCAAACCTATCAGATCGATACCAATGACGGCGACCGGCACACGTTGCATGGTGGCGCAGAGGGCATGGGCAGCCATCTTTGGGACATTGAACAGGTCGCCAGCGATTGCGTGACGCTCAAGGCGGTGCTGCCGGATGGGCATATGGGATTTCCCGGTACACTCGCGGCTCGGGTGACGTTTGCGCTTTTGGAAGGCGGCACGCTTGATATTCAAATGCAGGCGGAAACGGATCGAACGACGCTATGCAGCCTGGCGCATCACAGCTATTTCACCTTGGATGATGCCGCGACTGTCGCAGATCACCGTTTGCAGATTGAAGCCGACAACTATCTGCCGGTGGATTCAGGAGCGATCCCAACAGGGCGGATTGCACCGGTGACGGACACGCGCTTTGATTTCCGCGATGCTGCGCCTGTGGCAAAGGCGCGTCCGCTGGACCACAATTTTTGCGTGTCACAAGACCGCGGTTCGATGCGACGTGTCGCGACGCTCACAAGTGACTTATCAGGCGTACAGATGACCTGTCTGACCACGGAGCCGGGGTTGCAGGTCTTTGATGGCACACCAATCGGAACGGATCACCACGGATTGTCGGGGCAACCAATGGGCGCTTGCGCAGGGATTGCGATAGAACCGCAGATCTGGCCGGATGCACATCATCACAGGAATTTCCCTCAGGCCGTGTTGCGGCCGGGCGAGAGTTATCATCAACACACACAATTTGTCTTTTCGAGAGGTCAGACATGAGCAACTTCAATGGACTGCTGCTGGAATCCAATCTGATTGGCGGCCAGTGGGTCGGGGCCGACAACGGCGCGACAACTGAGATCACCAACCCGGCCACAGGTGCGGTGCTGGGCACGGTGCCAGAGGCGGGCGGTGCCGAGGCACAGCGCGCGATTGCGGCAGCCAGCGCTGCATTCAAAACCTGGTCCAAAACCAACCTGATGGAGCGCGTGACCCTACTGCACAAGCTGCATGATGCGTTGATGGACAATCAAGAAGACCTGGCGCAGCTGCTGACGGCGGAACAGGGCAAGCCGCTGTTTGAAGCGCGTGGCGAGATTGGCATCGGTGCAGCGTATGTGCGCTGGTTTGCCGAGGAAATCCGCCGTTCCAAAGGGGAGATCATTCCGTCTCCAACCAATGACAAGCGTCTAATGGTGACCCACCATCCTGTGGGGGTTGTGGGCATGGTCACACCATGGAATTTCCCGAGCTCGATGTTGGCGCGCAAGATTGCACCAGCGCTGGCGGCGGGCTGTACTGTGGTGGCCAAGCCTGCGCCGCAGACGCCGTATAGCGGACTGGTCTGGGGCAAGCTGTGTCAGGATGTGGGCTTCCCGGATGGCGTGGTGAACATTGTGACCGGGGATGCGCCCGCAATTGGCGGCGCGATTATGGCCGACAAAGATGTGCGCAAGGTGACTTTCACCGGTTCCACCAATGTGGGCAAGCTGTTGATCCGCCAGGCGGCGGATCAGGTGAAGAAGGTCTCTATGGAGCTGGGCGGCAACGCGCCGTTTATCGTGTTTGACGATGCTGATCTGGATGCGGCTGTCGAAGGCGCGATGATCGCGAAGTTCCGCAACATGGGGCAGACCTGTGTCTGCACCAACCGGTTTTATGTGCAAGCCGGTATCCATGACGCCTTTGTTGCCAAGTTAAAAGAGGCTGTGGCGGCGATGAAAGTTGGCGATGGCTCTGAAGAGGGTGTGGTGCAGGGGCCGCTGATTGACGAGAACGCAGTTAAAAAGGTCGAGGGCATGGTTGCGGATGCCAAGGCCAAAGGCGGCACCGTGGAGTTGGGGGGCAATCGTCATGCGCTGGGCCAGACTTTCTTTGAGCCAACCGTGATCACTGGTGCGACTGCGGAGATGTCATTCTCAACTGATGAAATCTTTGGCCCACTAGCGGCGGTGTTCAAGTTTGAGGATGAAGCCGACGCTGTGGCAGCGGCCAATGCCACCGACTATGGCCTCGCGGCCTATGCCTACACCAAAGACCTCGCACGGGCGTTCCGCATGAATGAGAACCTGGAGTACGGTATGGTTGGAATCAATTCCGGCCTGATCACCACCGTGGAAGCGCCCTTTGGCGGTGTAAAAGAAAGCGGCATGGGCAAAGAGGGCGGCAGCCAGGGTTTGGAGGATTACATGATCACCAAGTACACCTGTCTGGCGGGGCTGTAAGCCTGGGCGACACTCACAACTGAGACTGTTGGGCCTGAGCGGTGTGGATCGCTCAGGCCTTTTCTATGCAAACTGGCCCCATCCGTTGGCGCATTCTGGCTGTACTGACGCGCAAGTGTATGCCCAAAGTAGCGATAGGTGATGCGCTCAGGAGAGGGCGTCTAGCGAGGGATGGGAGGACAAATGGCGACAGATATGGATCATCAGATCGTGGAAGATCTGAAGGCGGCGGGGATTGATTATATCACCTCGGTGCCGTGCAAGCAGTTGGCCGGAGTGATTGAGGTGTTGGAGGATACCTCCGAGATCATGCACATGCCGTCCAACAAAGAAGACGAAGGCATGGGGCTCTGTGCCGGGGCCTTTATGGGTGGGATGAAACCGGCAATTGTGATGCAGAACACCGCGCTGGGCGTGGTGGTGAACACGCTGGCGACGCTCATTCAATTCTACCAAATTCCACTGCCAATGCTGATTTCTTATCGCGGTGAGGTGGGCGAGCCAGTGGCCTGTCAGGTGGAGATGGCGCTGCACACCAAGGCGATCCTGAACCAGCTGCACATCCCAACGTATCACTTCCACAAACCGGAAGACGCCGCTGAGCTGCCGGGCATTCTGGAGTATGCGCAGATGGCGTCCAAGCCGGTGGCCATCCTGTGTGATGCGTCTTTCTGGAGGGCCTCAGCATGATCCGCAACGACGTGTTCAAAACTCTTATTCCGGTGATCAGCGAGCATCTGGTAGTGTGCAACATTGGTGCGCCAAGCCAGGAGTTGCATGCTCTGGATGATCGCGCCTCCAACTTCTACATGCTTGGCACCATGGGGCTGTCCTCGTCCATTGGTCTTGGATTGGCTGCGGCGCAGGACAAGCCGGTGGTGGCGATTGATGGCGATGGTTCGGTGCTGACCAATCTTGGCACGCTGGCGACCATTGGCAACAACCCGCAAGGCAACTTCACGCTGCTGATCATCGACAATGGGTCTTATGGGTCCACTGGCGATCAGCCAACTTATGCGGGGATGAAAACCGATCTGGCAGCTGTGGCCAAAGCTTGCGGTGCGGAGAATGTGCAGACGGTTTTGGCGGAAAACACGGCGGAGGCGGTGAAGGCGGCAATTGCCAGCGACGAGATGACAATTATTGTCAGCAAGTGCGAAAGCGGCAATGTGACGGTGCCGGTGATCAAGACCAACCCAATTGTGATCCGCGAGCGCTTTATGGAAGAGGTGCGCCGCTAAGCCGCTTTAACCGCTGAACAATTGTTCAGTCAGGGCGCCTCTTTTGGCGCCCTTTTGCATTTTTTCTCGTAGCGCAGGCGGGTTATGCTCAAAAAACAGGCAGGATTTACCTTGATATTCGCGCCGTTGGCGTCAATCATCCCCGCACTAACTTTATCAGGGGAGTGAAATTGATGAAGTTCAAAACAATGATGCTGGCCACCGCCGCGATTGCAGCGATGCCAATGCTGGCACAAGCCGAAACCGTCCGTTGGGCCCGCGCAGGTGATGCGCTGACTCTGGATCCGCATGCACAGAACGAGGGACCAACCTCCGCGCTTGCGCACCAGATCATGGAGCCGCTGGTGATGCGTGACATGACCGGTGCCATGGTGCCGGCGCTGGCCACCGAATGGGGCCCGTCCGCAGACAACCCAAATGTTTGGGTGTTCAAGCTGCGTGAAGGGGTGACCTTCCACGATGGCGCTGCGTTCAACTCTGAGGACGTAAAGTTCTCGCTTGATCGTGCGATGACCGAGGACTCTGACTACAAAGAGCTGCTCGCGTCCGTGAAAGAAGTGCGCGCCACCGGCGAGTATGAGATCGAGATCGAGACCAACGGTCCAAACCCGATCATGGCCAACAACCTGACCAACATGTTCATCATGGACAAAGATTGGGCAGAGGCCAACAACGCGGTGAAAGTGCAAGACTATGAGGGTGGCGAGAACACCTTTGCGGCCAAAAACGCTAATGGTACCGGCCCTTACAAGCTGGTATCCCGTGAGCCGGACGTAAAAACCGTTCTGTCTGCCTATGATGGCTATTGGGGCAAAGATGAGTTCCCAATGCAGGTCACCGAAGTGATCTACACCCCAATTCAGAACGCAGCGACCCGTGTTGCGGCGCTGCTGTCGGGTGAAGTGGACTTCATTCAGGATGTGCCTGTGCAAGACCTTGGCCGTGTGAGCGGCACCGATGGTTTGGACGTGCGCACTGCGCCTCAGAACCGCGTGATCTTCTTTGGTATGAACCAAGCGGCCGAAGACATTGCCAACGACGACGTGGACGGCATCAACCCGATGTCTGACGTGCGTGTGCGCAAAGCGATGTCCATGGCAATTGACCGCGCGGCGATCCAGAAAGTTGTGATGCGTGGCCAGTCAGCCCCTGCCGGCATGATCTCGCCTCCGTTTGTAAACGGCTGGAACGAAGCCATGGACAGCTCGTCCATGACCGACATCGAAAAGGCCAAGGGTCTGATGGCGGACGCGGGTTTTGCGGATGGCTTTGGCATCACGCTGAACTGTCCAAACGACCGTTACATCAACGACGAGAAGATCTGTCAGGCGGCCGTGGGCATGCTGGCAAAAATTGGCGTGAAGGTGAACCTGGACGCTAAGCCTAAAGCACAGCACTTCCCTCTTCTGAGCAATCTGGAAACAGATTTCTACATGCTGGGTTGGGGTGTTCCGACCTATGACTCCGAGTACATCTTCAACTTCCTCGCCCACTCCAAGGGTGAGAAGTATGGCTCCTGGAACGCCACCCGCTTTGGCAATGCAGACCTGGATGTGAAGATCGAAGCGCTGGCCGGTGAAACCGATCTGGACAAGCGTAACGGCATGATCAACGACATCTGGACCGTTGTTCAGGACGAGCAGCTGTACATCCCGATCCACCACCAGGTGCTGAACTGGGGCATGGCCTCCAAGGTTGACACCATCGTGGCACCGGATGACACCGCCAAGTTCAAGTACTTCAAGCTGAACTAAGCTTGGAAGTCTGACACAAAGAAGCCCCCGCAGTTGCAAAGCTGCGGGGGCTTTTTCGTTTGTGGTGTTAGCGCTGTGACCAAAGCGCCTTTGCGGCCTCAGCAATGCTCTCGCGCGACGGCATGGTGGCTGCGTAGGCCGGGCCGGTGGCGATGAAGCTGTCATGCGCTGCAACGCGCGCGTGCGGCAGGTCAGTTTGTTCCTGCAGGAGCGCCATCAGGGCTTCGGACTGGCTGCCGGTGGTGCGGCATTCATCCACAATCAGGACTTTTTCGGCACCTTTCAAGGCGGCAAGAATACCTTCGACAGGCAAAGGCGCAAGCCAGCGCATATCGATCACACGGGGGTTGATGCCTTGCGCTTTCAAATCGGCAGCAGCCTGTGTGCTGAGATAACGCCCGTTGCCGTAGGTCAGGATTGCAAGTGGACCGTCGCCGTCCACACCAACTTCGCCAAGCGCGATGGATTGGTCTGGTGACGGATAAGTCGCCATCCAGCCGTTGTCTTTGTCTGTGGTTAGGTCGCGCATTGGATAGAGCGCAATCGGTTCGACCATGACCACCACGCGCTGTTCTTCGCGGGCCAGACGCACACATTCGCGCATCATTTTGGCGGCGTCGTCACCGCGGGAGGGGCAAGCGATGATCACGCCGGGGATGTCGCGCAGTACAGCCAGTGAGTTGTCGTTGTGGAAATGCCCGCCAAAGCCTTTTTGATAGCCAAGACCGGCAATGCGCAGCACCATTGGGTTGGTAAACTGGCCATTGGAAAAGAAGGGCAGGGTGGCGGCTTCGCCGCGCAGCTGATCTTCGGCGTTGTGCAGATAAGCGAGGAACTGGATTTCCGGCATTGGCACAAAGCCGTTGTGCGCCATGCCTATGGCGAGGCCAAGGATGGATTGTTCGTCTAGCAGCGTATCGATCATCCGGTCGGCGCCGAAGCGGTCTTTGAGTTTTTGCGTGACACCGTAAACCCCGCCCTTGGTGCCAATGTCTTCGCCCATCATCACGATCTCGCCGTGCTCCAGCATCAGATCGGTGAGCGCCCAGTTGAGCAGGCGCGACATGGGTTGCGGGTTGTCCATCTGTTTGAGGTCAGAGCCAAAGGCCTTCGCACGTGCTTCGTCACTGGGGCCGTTGGTGGGCGTGCATGTACGGGCAGGGGGGATCAGCGAGGCCATCACATCGTCCGCGGTTTTCAGGCGTGGTTTCGTCACGGCTTTTGCGGCCAGAGTTGCGCAGTGGTCTTCGCTGTCTTGATAGATTGCCAGCGCCTGATCCGGCGTCATCACACCAGCCTGATCGAGCAGGCGCACCGAATGCAGCAGCGGGTCATCGGCTTCCCAAGCTTCAAAGGTGGCTTTGGGCAGGTAGGCCTGTTGCATGTCTGAGCCGGCATGGCCGTAGAGGCGGACAACAGAGATGTGCAGGAACGCCGGTTTGCGTTGGGTGCGGACGTAATGCGCGGCGTCTTGGGCGACCTTGTAAGTGTCGTAGAGGTTCAGGCCGTCCGCAGAGAAGTATTTCAAGCCGGGGCGGTTGGCGTAGCTGGCTTTGATCCAGCCACCGGGGGTGCGGGTAGAGATGCCAATGCCGTTGTCCTCGCAGACAAACAGCAGTGGCATGGGGGCAGACTGGTAAGATGTCCAGCAGGCGGTGTTGATGGCGCCTTGGGCGGTGGAGTGGTTGGCGGAGGCGTCGCCAAAGGAACACATAATAATGCCGTCGTCGGCCAGACATTTGTGTTCGGGCGCGCGGCGTTTCCCGAGCCCCAGAGAATAGGCTGCACCGACGGCTTTGGGCAGGTGGGAGGCAATTGTGGAGGTTTGCGGAGGAATGTTGAGCACCTTGGAGCCAAGCACCTTGTGACGGCCGCCGGACAAAGGGTCGTCTTTGGCGGTGCAGAAGCTGAGCAACATGTCCCAGGCAGCATCCACGCCTTCGACCTGCGAGGAGCGCATGGTTTGGAAGGCCCCATCGCGGTAATGCAAAAACGCCATGTCATCAGGACGCAGGGCGGCGGCGACGGCTGCCATGCCTTCGTGGCCGGAGGAGCCAATGGTGTAATAGCCATTGCCCTCCGACTGCATCTTGCGGGAGCGGCGGTCGAGGTTGCGGCTCAGGCACTGGGCAGCAAAAATCTCCGTCGCCAAGCCCGCTGGAAGCGCGTCATTGGGCGCGGAGCCGGTTGGAAACTCTTTGGATGTGATGCACGCGCGAAAACCGCCATCAACCACGTCTGCTCGGTCCATCTTTGCCTCCCATGATGGTGCTGCACCTGCGTAGCATTTGTTTTGCGAGAACAACAATCCAAGCGACCCCGCGTCAATGTCGTTTTGGATCAAAAGAATACATCAGGGTGAGAAGCGGACCTTATTGTTGTCGTGAAAGGACCCAGTTTCGCCCCAATCTCAGCCGTCCTCCGGCCGTATTTACCTTTCATTAACCAAGGCAATGACTTGCGGAATGTTGACCGCAGGCGCTGCGAGGGCGGCTTAAGTGTGAGGAGTGGGCAATGAGGCATGAGTTTCGCCTTGGAGATTTTGAACCGGTTCAGCCGCAGGCGGACCAAGATGGCCAACAGGATGTTGCGCCAGATGTGCGGGTTGAAAACCGCCGTTTGATGCGGGAAGCCAAACGCCGAATGGCGAAGCTGTCTGGCAAGTCTGCCACCCCACAAGATGAGCTGCAGGAAGGCCTCGCCGCGCATTCTAATACGCAAGCCACGCTGACCCGGGCCGAAGATACAAGTGATGAGAATGTGCGCTGGCCACGGCCACGGCTCTTGGCGCTGATTGTGATGATCACATTGGCCGCGGTTGTGCCGTCGATCACCATGCGCCTTTTGATCTGGATGGTGGTGATGCTGTTGTTGACAGCGGTGCTTCTTGGGCCGGAAAGGGCGCGGGATGCCGTTTACGCATCAGTGATGCATCTGTCCCGGATGTGGGGGCGAGAGATTGGCATTGTACGCCGTCTGTTGGACCGGATGGCGCCCTAACAACCCGGCGGGTGTGTGATCCGCCACAGTTTTTCCATAATTTGACCCAAGGAATGCCTTGCTGCCCTGCAAGGCTGCTGAGTTACATCGCGCGTTGCGATGGGGGTGTTGGGTAAAAATTGGGTTGAGATATGCAAGAGACTGCCACTGCGCCGGAGCGGCTAAAGCCGCCGCAATACGGCCAAGACATCATAGAGCCGGGTGAGCCGTTCACCGATGCGACGCTGGACACGATCCGTGCCCTGCTCGCCGAATCTGATCCGGTGCCACAACCAAAGCCGCTGGAAGAAACCGTGTTGTTTGCCGGTCGACGGGCAAGGCGCGATAAAAATCGCGACACAACCCAGCCGGAAATTCACACGGCTCCCCCCGCGGTAGAACCACAGGATCCGTCGCCGTTCCCGGAACTGGCGGCGCAAGACGAAGACTTGTTTGAGATCGAGCGCTCTTGGCGCACGATTGAGGTGACCGAGGGCAGCGCAGGTCGTAGCCTGCGGCGGTTTCTGATGTCCCCCCGTCTGGTGGCGGTGGTCTTTTTGGCAGGCGTTGTGGCCTGGCAACCTTGGTTTATCCCTATGCTGGCATTGATGTTTGTCTCGTCTCTGTTGCTGGTTGGGGCCTTGATCGGACAAGATCGCATGGCGCGCATTGTGCTCTATATGCTGAAGCGGTTTGTTTGGGCCGATCCATCGCTTGGTCGGGTGTTGCAAAAGCTTCTTCCACACCGCTGGCATCCGGTGTTGTACCGTCCGACATCTGAGAACCCGGCCTTTGATGGACCAATTGATCCCGGCTTTGCAGCGCGGTTGGATCGCATCAAATCCTAAGATAACTGCACCTAAGGTGTGATTGCTTTGGTCTTGGGCCTTGAATTTGCCTGGCGGCCCAAGTATGTCGACCTCTGATCAAGGCAGAGAAGAAGCGTCATGGCGAAAACCAATCCGATCACATTCATTCAGCAGGTCCGCGCGGAAGTATCCAAAGTGGTCTGGCCGACCCGCCGCGAGGTATTGCTGACCACCGTGATGGTGTTCATCTTAGCGGCGCTCACAGCCGTGTTCTTCTCGCTGGTGGACATCCTGATCCGCTCCGGCTTGCAGGGCGTTCTGGCGCTGTTTGGCTAAGCTGCACGCGGCGGTTGTCTCTTGAAATCAAGGGGCAACGGCGCTACGCACTGCTTTAGAAGATACCGGGCGTGTGGCGATTCGAGTTGCACGCCGATTTTTTGTTTCTAACAGTCTGTTTGAAGACTGTGACCATAAACGACACTCCGGCGCGACGCCGACAATGACGGGAAAACGAACACATGGCGAAACGGTGGTATTCGGTTAGCGTCCTTTCGAACTTCGAAAAGAAGGTCGCCGAGACAATTCGCACATCGGTCGAAGAGCAGGGGCTTGAGGACCAGATTGACGAAGTGCTGGTTCCAACCGAAGAAGTGATCGAAGTGCGTCGCGGCAAAAAAGTGACCTCCGAGCGCCGCTTTATGCCGGGCTACGTGCTGGTGCACATGGAAATGAGCGACCACGGCTATCACCTGATCAACTCGATCAACCGCGTCACTGGCTTCTTGGGGCCACAGGGCCGTCCGATGCCAATGCGGGACGCGGAAGTTCAGGGCATCCTGGGCCGCGTGGAAGAGGGTGAAGCCTCCACACCAAAGCTGTTGATCAGCTTCGAAATTGGCGAGAAGGTCAAAGTCAACGAAGGTCCGTTCGAAGACTTCGACGGCATGGTCGAGGAAGTCGACGACGAGAACCAGCGCCTGAAAGTGACCGTGTCGATCTTTGGCCGCGAAACCCCGGTCGAGCTTGAGTTCACGCAGGTGACCAAGCAGATGTAAACTTGCTACATTGCAAAGAGTTTAAAGCGCCGTCCTTTTGGGGCGGCGTTTTCTTTTGGAGTTGATATGCGGCCAAGAGGCGCGACCTGAGCGGGTGCCCAACCTCTTGCATCTTCTGGGGGAGAGTGGATTGTGTGGCGTAAACCTTTCAAAGACGGGCGGGGCAAAATGATCATCCGGCAAGCAAAATATGAGGACGCGGCAGAGGTGAGTGGTTTTCTGAACGCTTTGGTGGCGTTGGGAAAACGGCGTTTGCCAGCGGATGAGGATTTTGTGCGCAATGTATATATTGGCCACGCGGACAACATCGCTTGTTCGGTGGCCGAAGACGCAGATGGCACGTTGTTGGGTATCCAAATTCTGAAGCTTGCAACAGAAGGCAATCCCTACGGCGTGGCACCCGGTTGGGGGATCATTGGCACCCATGTAAACCCAAAGGCGGCGCGGCGTGGGGTGGGGCGCAAGTTGTTTGCTGCCACGCAAGCCGCCGCAGCGGCGGCTGAGGTGCGAACGATTGAAGCGACAATTGGCGCCAAGAGCCCGGATGCGCTGGCGTATTATGACTCGATGGGGTTTGAGACGTTTAAGAGCGACGACGAAAAAGTTTGTAAGTGTTTTGATGTGGGGTGACGCACACCCCTTGCCAACCCAGTAAAACAAGCATAAACGCCCCTCTATCGTCTTCGGGCGAGATTCTCTCGTGGGAGGTTTTGGCATCGCGATGTCGGATCGGACCACGCAACACAAACCGGGCGGAACGCGTTTCGCTCATGTTGAAAGGAACACCAAATGGCTAAGAAGCTTGCTGGTAAAATGAAGCTGCAGGTTCCTGCAGGTCAAGCCAACCCATCCCCACCCGTAGGTCCAGCGCTGGGTCAGCGCGGCATCAACATCATGGAATTCTGTAAGGCGTTCAACGCCAAGACACAGGATCTGGAAGCTGGTGCGCCGTGCCCAACCGTGATCACCTACTATCAGGACAAGTCCTTCACCATGGACATCAAGACGCCACCTGCGTCTTACTACCTGAAAAAGGCTGCCAAACTGAAGTCCGGTGCAAACCTGCCTGGCCGTGAAGTTGTTGGCTCTGTCACCGCTGCTCAGGTGAAAGAAATCGCCGAAGCAAAAATGAAAGACCTGAACGCAAACGACATCGAGGCTGCTATGCAGATTATCCTTGGTTCCGCGCGCTCCATGGGCATCGAGGTGAAGTAATGGCAAAGCTTGGTAAACGTACTGCCGCAGCGCGTGACGCGTTCGCAGGCAAAAGCAACCTGAGTGTTGAAGAAGCTGTTGCTCTGGTTAAGGGCAGCGCTGGCGCGAAATTTGACGAAACCGTCGAAATCGCTGTTGTTCTGGGCGTTGACCCACGTCACGCGGACCAAATGGTTCGCGGCGTTGTTGGCCTGCCAAACGGCACCGGCAAAAACGTACGCGTGGCTGTATTTGCCCGTGGTCCAAAAGCCGAAGAAGCTCAGGCAGCTGGCGCGGACATCGTTGGCGCAGAAGATCTGATGGAAACCGTTCAGGGCGGCACCATCGACTTTGATCGTTGCATCGCGACACCGGACATGATGCCTGTTGTGGGTCGTCTGGGTAAAGTGCTTGGTCCACGTAACCTGATGCCAAACCCAAAAGTTGGCACTGTGACTATGGATGTGAAAGCAGCCGTAGAAGCAGCCAAAGGTGGCGAAGTGCAGTTTAAAGTCGAAAAAGCTGGTGTGGTTCACGCCGGTGTTGGCAAAGCCTCTTTCGACGAAGGCAAGCTGGTTGAGAACGTGCGTGCCTTTATGGGTGCGATTCTGAAAGCCCGTCCAGCTGGCGCCAAAGGTGCCTACGTGAAGAAAATCGCTCTGAGCTCCACTATGGGCCCAGGTGTGACCATCTCCGTAGACAACGCATCTGCACAGTAAGATCACACGATCTATCAGATTTGAGGGCGTCCCAATGGGGCGCCCTTTTTGGTTCACAGGTTTACGATTCGCGTTCTCAAACTGCTCAAAAAACAATCAGAGCGCCTATGTGGTGTTCACCGCATCAGAGTGAATTAATTTGGGTCGCCAAAAAACTTAAAAGAGAGCGGTGGGAATTTTGCGCTCACCTTGAAGGTGTAATTTGTAGTAGAATCCGAGGCTTAATGTGGTTCTTTGGTGTTTGTTAAGCCCTTTGGCTCAGGCGTTGACCATACGTTAGGACAGCCGATAGGAACTCTAATGCCACGCCTCAACTCAATCCCGCTTTCCAGAAAGCTGCCGATTTTCATAGTCGGTTTTAGCATTCTGCTTGCGGCTGGACTGATCTCAGCCAGCCTTTTTGCACTCCAAAAATACGCCTTTTCGGCGGTCGAGAATCAGATGTTCTCTACGATCTCTGATCGACGATACGCAGTGCGACAGATGCTCAAAGGGGTTGAGGCGGATCTAGAATCCTTGTCGGTTTCTCCGGCCACGGCCAATGCATTGGTGGATTTCAATCAGTCTTGGGAGGCGTTGGGGGGAGCCGCGCAATCCGAGCTGACAAAATCCTACATAACAGCAAACCCAAATGAGGTTGGCTCAAAACATTTGTTGGATCGGGCGCAAGGGGACGCGGCTTACCACACAAATCACGAGCTGTATCACCCGGGTTTGCGGACCCTGATTGACACAAAAGGCTACTATGATGCCTTTTTGATCAACCCAGCTGGGGACATTGTCTATTCGGTGTTCAAAGAAATGGACTATGCCACCAGCCTTGTGACGGGGGCCTACAAAGACAGCGGTCTTGCCACGGCATTCAAATCCGCTTTGTCCGGCGCGCCGGGCAGCATGAGCTTTGATGACATGAAACCGTATGCCCCAAGTTACGGGGCCGCAGCGGCCTTTATCGCCGCTCCTGTTCGCGGGGCAGACAACACTGTTTTGGGTGTGGTGGCTTTGCAAATCCCGGTCGACATGATGGGGGCCATTGTGAACAGCAGCCTAGGACTTGGCGAAACCACGCAGATATTCATTGTGGGCGACGACGGTTTGGCGCGCACAACATCACGCTTTGAGGATGCGTTTCAGGTGCTCGACCCTCTCGAGATGACCCACCACATGCAAGAAGCGCTTGATGGGCAGAGTGTCTATGAAGTGGATACCGGTCTTAATGGCCAGCAGGTGGTCTCATACGCCAAACCGCTCGAACTCGACTATGCCAACTGGGCCATTATCGCTGAACAAGATGTCAGCGAGACCATGGGCCCGGTCTGGGCGCAAGCCCGCATTCTGATCGCGGTGAGCGTTCTCATGGCGTCGGCTCTGTCGGTGCTTGGGTGGATGTTTGCCCGCTCTATCACCCGTCCGCTGAGCAACATCAGCGATGATATGGAAAAGATCTCCGGAGGCGATTTTGAAACGGAAGTTGCCGCGGCGGATCGCGGCGATGAAATTGGGGATCTGGGCAAGACCCTTGTGGCCATGCGTGGCGATCTGAAGCAAGCCAACGATGCGGAAGAGCAGCGTGCAATAGCCGCGCGCGAGCAGGAAATTGTCGTTGAGAAGCTGAGCGCAGGCCTTGGTCAATTGTCGCAGGGGGACTTTGCCCGCACAATTGATCAGCCGTTTGCGAAAGATCACGACGCGCTGCGTTTGGACTTCAACAAAACCGTACATCAACTCAATGCCACTGTGTCCAAAGTGGTGCAGTCTGCTGACAGCATTAAAAGTGGTGCGGCGGAGATCAGCCAGTCGTCCCTAGACCTGTCCCAGCGGACAGAGAACCAGGCGGCCACATTGGAAGAGACCGCAGCAGCGTTGAAAGAGATGACCAACAACGTGGAAACGGCCGCCGAAGGCACACGCAATGTGGAAGAAGTTGTCGCCGAAGCGCGCACAGAGGCAGAAGTCAGCGGCGAAGTTGTGCGGGATGCGGTGTCGGCGATGACCGAGATCGAGCAAGGCTCGCGCCACATCTCCCAGATCATTGGTGTGATCGACGACATTGCGTTTCAAACCAATCTGTTGGCTTTGAACGCCGGTGTGGAAGCCGCACGGGCAGGCGATGCTGGCCGCGGATTTGCGGTGGTGGCGTCCGAAGTGCGGGCTCTGGCGCTGAAGTCCTCGGATGCAGCAAGCGAGATTAAGGCGTTGATCAGCGACAGCACGCAGCAGGTTGAAAGCGGCGTGGACTTGGTGGGCAAAGCTGGCGAGGCGCTGACAAGCATCGCTGATCGCGTCAACAACATCTCACAGATGGTCTCAGAGATTGCCCGAAGCGCCACGGATCAGTCGGCAGGTCTGGCAGAGATCAACGCAAGCGTTGTGCAGCTGGACCAGGTCACACAGGCCAATGCGGCCATGGTGGAGGAATCCACAGCCGCGGGTCAGATGTTGGCCAAAGACGCGACTGAATTGATGGGCATGGTGTCGGAGTTCAAGACCGATGCCTCAGCGATTGTCGATGAGCCCGTCAGGAAGGCGACGCCCAAAGCACCCTCAGTGGTGCCTAAAGCTGCCAATCCGGCACCAGCACCAACCCCTCCGCCAAAGCGCAAGTCAGCGCCTGTTGCGGTGGATGGCAATGCGGCGGTTGATATCGAGCTGTGGCAAGACTTCTAGCCAAAGACATAGTCACAGGCGTCCGTGCGCAGGTTCTGCTGCGGGCGCCAGTCACCCAACAATGTGTCCGCCAGAGGGGATTTCCCATTTGGCGGCATCAATCGTCGGCACTGGCGGGACACCCCATTGGGTGCGCTATGTCGTCGCCTTTGGCGGTAAAACGCCGGAAAATGCGAAAAAACTGACGCCGCGGCAAGAATGTGATCAAAAATCAATTGCCAGCCGCGTGCTTTCGTCTATCCACATCGCAACGAACAAAACACTGGCAGGCAAATGGTAATCCACTCCGTTCCACAAATCGATCAGCCTGTCGAGCGTTCCGCGCGCGAATGGGTCAAAGTCCTCGCGCAATACCGTGAGCCAAACGAGGCGCGCAGCGTCTTTGAATTGGCGGTGACCTTGGTGCCTTTTGTGGCGCTTTGGGCTTTGGCGTGGTGGAGCATGTCGATCAACCTGTGGCTGACCTTTGCCATTTCAGT
>NZ_CAJXIV010000038.1 GCF_913054185.1 uncultured Shimia sp. | reverse complement strand
CCATGGAATTCTGGATCATCGCCTCCGTGGCCGCTGCGGCCTTTCAAACCGTGCGGTTTATGCTGCAAAAGCATCTGGCAAAGGTGTCTTTGTCTGCGGCGGGCGCTACCTTTGCGCGGTTTGTTTATTCCGCGCCAATTGCGGCGGCGATTTTGGCGACATTGGTGGCCAGCGGACGTGTGACCTTGCCGGAGGTCGCACCAAGCTTCTGGCTCTACGGCGCGGTAGGGGGCGCGGCACAGATCACCGCGACGGTCTGCACCGTGATGCTTTTTGGCCGGCGCAACTTTGCCGTGGGCATGGCGTTTATCAAAAGCGAAGTGTTTTTCACCGCCCTGATTGGGCTGGTGCTGCTCTCAGAAACCATCTCGGGCGTGGGGTTGATTGCCATCACCATCGGCGTGGCGGGGGTGTTGGTGCTGTCAGGGCCCATCGAGGCTGAGGCGCGGGGCTGGCGGCGGGTTTTGACACCCTCAGCAGTGCTGGGGTTGGTCGCCGGGGCGCTGTTTGGGGTCTCAGCCGTGTGTTATCGCGGGGCGTCGCTTGAGGTGGCCACAGATGCAGCCTTGCTGCGCGCCTTGGTGACTTTGGCCGCTGTGACGCTGATGCAGATGGTCAGCATGTGGATTTGGCTGATGCTGCGGGAGCCGGGCGAAGTTGGCCGCGTGTTGTCGGCCTGGCGCAGCGCCGGGTTCATTGGGTTGACCAGCATGGCAGGTACGTTTTGCTGGTTCACCGCCTTCACGCTGCAAAATGCGGCTTATGTGAAAGCGGTGGGGCAGGTGGAGCTGGTGTTTGGCATCATCGGCACGGTGCTGATCTTCAAAGAGAGTATCAGCCGCCGCGAGTACTTCGGCATGGCGCTTTTGGCGGTGTCGATCCTGACGCTGGTGCTTTTGACTTAGTCGTTACGGCCTTTGACGTCCGGCATGCGGCCTTTCAGGCGTAAGAACAGGCTTTCCTCATCGTCATTGCGAAAAAACGGCACAGCCTCTGGCGGGGTGCGGTCGGTCACGCGGGCTTCGATCTCGGCCAGCACCACCTCAGTGATGAAGGGCAGATCAAAGCTGCGGGCTTCTTTGAGCGGAATCCATTGCAGGTGAGACAGCTCTTCGCAAGCAGCAGAGAAGTCATCCAGATCGGTGGAGATCTCATCGGCGTCCAGCAGGAAGAATCGCGCATCAAACCGGCGCGGGCGGCCCGGAGGGGTGATGGCGCGGAACACAAATTGTAGCGCCTCAGCGGTGGGTACGTGGCCGGTGGCGGCGTAGGTTTCCCAGTCTGCCGGCGGAGTGATCGACCAGTCGCCTTTGGTGCCAAGGATCAGACCGGTCTCTTCCCACAGTTCACGAATGGCGGCCACGGCCAGCGCGTGCACGATCTGCTCACCGGTGTCATCCCGCCGATCTTCGCACAGGCGTTGACCACAGAAGTCAGAAATCGGCGCGGCCAATGGGATGTCCGCGTCCTCAAGATCGACTGCACCACCGGGGAACACCACTTTGTTGGGCATAAACGCGGCTTTTGCGCCGCGCTGGCCCATCAGAATTTGCGGATTGATGTCGCGATCTCTGAGCACAATCACCGTGGCGGCGTTGCGGATCGCGGTTTTGTCCACGGTGGTGGCGTTACTCATGTCGTGTTCCCCTCACGTGACGAGGTGGCCAGGCTTATTAAAACCCATGCAACCGGCGCGCCCATTGGAAAGCCACCACACACCCCTTCAATCTCGGCAGAAGGTAGAGCGAGAGCCCGACGCAGCCAACCGAAAAAATGGTGAAAAGAATAAGCGGGTCCGGACGCCAATGTACAAAGACGACGTGCAAAAGCGGTGCCAACAGGTGACCCACCACAAGAATTGTCAGATAGGCCGGGCCGTCATCAGCGCGTTGGTGGCTTAGATCTTCTTTGCAGACCGAACAATGGTCGCGCACCTTCAGATAGCCTTTAAGCATTGGGCCAGTCCCACAATTTGGGCATTTCCGACGCCAACCCCGATACAGGGCTTGCTTCATTGGGCGGTCGTCTTCGGCCATAACGGCGTCAGACATATTGGTTTCACTCATAACGTTTCCCTCGCTGCTCGCGTGCACAAGATGTGTTGGTTTGCATGAACAATAAAGGGGTCAATCTGACTTGCGTCGCGATGTCGCAAAGCCCCCTCAAAAGCCTCTCGCAGAAAAAGATTGAGAATGTGCGACGGAAAGCTGGAGGTGGCGCGTTTTACCATCACTGAACAGGCAATGAGCCGACACAGAGAGACAAAAAGACAGGCCCAAAAGGAGACCACCATGAAGAGCACAATGATGATCAGCGCCGTAGTGATTGCAGCCCTGGGTGTGACCGCGGTTGCCGCGTCCGCCAAAGAAGGCGGAAAGATGCGCCACATGCGCGGGCAGATGCCAAGCTTTGAGCAGCTCGATACCAATGGCGATGGTTTTATCACCGTGGAGGAGATGGCAGCGAAAGCAGCAGAGCGATTTGCTGGTATTGATGTCGACGGCGACGGGGTGATCACCAAAGAAGAGCTGACCGCTTTTGCCGAATCCAAAGGCAACGACCGGATGGTGAAGAAGCTGGACCATATGATGAGCCGGATGGATGCCAATGGTGATGGTCAGTTGAGCGTGGATGAGATGAAGCCTAAAGGCGACCGCACCGCGAAGATGTTGGAGAAATTCGACACCGACGGTGACGGAAAGATTTCCAAAGCAGAGTTTGACGCCGCGCAAGCCGCGCGTGCTGGCAAACGGTCTGAGCGTAAGGCGGAGATGTTCAAGGCGCTTGACACCAATGGCGACGGAAGCATCTCGCAGGAAGAGTGGGATGCGGCCAAAGAAGCCCGCGGGTTTAAAAAACATGGCGACACTCAAGAGAACTGAGCGCGCTTACGGGAGGGCGGCCACGTGCCGCCCTGTCCCGACCAGATTGCACTAATGCCCGTGAGAGGCTAGCCATCGAGATCATGACGATGCCTTACGATCAACAGGAAGACACGCCGGACGACGCTTTGTTGGTGCTATATGCCAACGGCGACGGTGCGGCGGCGCGTACTTTGACGCTGCGGCTGACGCCGCGCGCCTTTGCGCATGCCTTTCGCATGTTGGGGGATCGGGCAGAGGCCGAGGATGTGGCACAAGAGGCCATGATCCGGCTGTTCAAACAGGCGCCAGAGTGGCGGCAGGGGGAGGCCAAGGTGACAACCTGGCTTTACCGGGTGACTGCCAACCTGTGCACCGACCGGCTGCGTAAGGCCAAAGGTGTGGCGCTGGATGCCATTCCGGAGCCGGAAGACGGTGCCAAATCTGCGGCACAAGAGATGCAAGACCGCGCCCGCGCTGATGCGTTGCAAAGCGCACTGGCAACTTTGCCAGATCGTCAACGGCAAGCGGTGGTGTTGCGCCACATAGACGGTCAAAGCAATCCTGAGATTGCGGAGATCATGGAAATCAGCGTCGAGGCGGTAGAAAGCCTGACGGCGCGGGGAAAACGGGCGTTGGCAGAGGCTCTGGCCAGCCAACGCGATGCACTGGGGTATACCGATGGCTGAGAAGTTTGACGACGATATGCTGGACGATCTGTTTGC
Organism: uncultured Shimia sp.; assembly: GCF_913054185.1. Lineage (GTDB taxonomy): Bacteria > Pseudomonadota > Alphaproteobacteria > Rhodobacterales > Rhodobacteraceae > Shimia. The sequence goes on along the minus strand of NZ_CAJXIV010000038.1, from coordinate 28,885 downwards.
GGCGGCCCGTAGTGACAGCCGCGCCACCCCGTCGCCGGACCTGATGGCACGGGTGCTAAGTGAGGCGGAAGGATTGCAAGTGGCCGTACCCGGTTTGGTGGTTCCACCAGTGCGGCGCAACTTGTGGGCCGCTGTAGTGGCCGCAGTCGGCGGGTGGCCGGCGCTGAGCGGTGTGGCTATGGCCGGAGTGGCCGGTGTTTGGATCGGGGTGGCTGCGGGCACAACCCTGATGGAAGACACGCTTGGCCTTGATATTTACGGAGAGACCGCCCAAAGCTACCTCTCCGACCTAGATGATACCTATGCCTTTGATTTCACGGCGGAGGAGTGAGCATGACTGAGCCAAAAAGCGATTTGCCGACCCCCAAACCCCGTCGATTGACCCGTGCGCTTTTGATTGGGTCGTTGGCTTTGAACCTGCTGATCATTGGGGTCGTCGGGGGGGCGGTGATCAGCTTGCGTGGTCATGGAGACAAGCGGCCAGTGGCAGACCGGTTTGGCTCGCCCTATATCAAAGCGCTGACGTTTGATGACAAGCGCGAAGTGGGCCGCGCCATTCGCAGCACGTATCGCAAGTCGGACGTAGATCACCGCGCGGATCACCGGCTTTACAGAGAAGCTCTCACTGTGTTGCGGGCATCGCCTTTGGATGAAACGTCGCTGCGTGATCTGGTGGCCTCGTTGGATCAGGCGGGCGAGCGCCGCCGCGTGATGGCGCGGGATGTGTTCCTTGCCAAAATTCTATCAATGAGTGATGCAGAACGTGTGGCTTACGCTGATCGGCTTGAACAGGTTCTCGAGCGCGGATCAAAAGACAAGAAACGCCCGCCAAAAGACGGGCAACCGCGCCTACCAAAGCAGCCCTGATATTCATTTGGCCTCACATATCCCGGGGCAGGCCCGTCGTTAGATGGGGTGGGGGCAGCGCCCCCTTTCTTCTGCGCTCCAGTTTTACGCTGCTGCGATGGACAGCAGCACCTTGTCGCGGCCATCTGCCTTAGCGCCGTAGAGTGCCTGATCCGCTTGATCGATCAGGGCGCAGGCAAGGCTGTCTTCACTGTTGGCAAATTTGGCTTTCTTGGCCTTCAACATATCGCTGCCCATGGCCACGCCAATGCTGACGGTGACGGGGATCTGGACGTCACGACCCCGGAGATAGATGGGCTCCGCGCGCACCACCTCACAGAGACGCTGGGCCACTTTGGCGGCGCTCTTGCGGTTGTCGGTTTGCACCACCACCAGGAATTCTTCGCCACCCATGCGGGCAATCAGATCGGCGGATTTGATGTTGGCCCGCATGCGGCGGGCAATTTCCGCCAGCACGATGTCGCCAGCGGCGTGGCCGTATTTGTCATTTACATCTTTGAAGTGATCGAGATCCGCCAGCATCACCGCAAAGTCGCCCTTTTGATCCGTCTGGTCGGTGGCGCGTTGGGCCATGTTGTCCAGATGCGGCATGGCATAGCGGCGGTTGAACAGTCCGGTAAGGGGATCTGTCACTGAGGCTGTCAGTCCGTCGTCCACTTTTTGACGTAGACGGTCGGTCAGGCGTTTACGGGCAATCATCTTGTCGAGCCGCAGGACGGCCTCTTCGGCGTCGAAGCCTTCGGCAATCACATCATTGGCACCAAGGTCCAGCGCGTTGATGCGGGCGGTGTCGTTGCATTCGTCGAGCACCACCAACACAGCGGCCTGGCGGGTGGCGGCGCGGGCGCGGATTTCGGCCAGCAGGCGCAGCGCTTCTTCTGGCGCGGCCACCGCGAGCGAGATCACAATGGCATCGGGCGCGGCAAACTGGCCAACGTTGCGCATGATGTCACCTTCGACCTGATAGCGCAGCGCAAACGGCGCCATCTTGGACAGCAGAGGCTGCCAGCGTGCACCTTCGGTTTCGCTGCGCACGGCCAGCAAAACAGAGGCGGGTGAGTCAAATTCCGCCAGCGGTTCGGCCAGGCCGGGAATATGTCCAGCATGTTCGCGCAGGCGCAGCTCTTCAAACGTATTGCGGCCCCGCACAATCGCGCGGATACGAGCCAACAACGCGTCAGTGCTGACCGACATGTCAAACGCATCATCCGCCCCCACCCGCAGGGCGTCGAGCAAATCAGCGCGGTGGCCGTCGGTGTGCACCAGCAACACCGGCAGATTGACCAGGTTTGGTTGTTCTTTGACAAGCGCACACAGCTCAATTGCGGTCATGTCCACCAGGTCACCGCCCAGAACCAATAGATCCGGGGTGGTCTCCGTTTGCAGGAGATCCAAAGCCTCCCCTGCGCTGGCAGCCTGCTCAACCTGAGCGAATGCGCTGGCAAGTTTGACTTTCAACAAGATACGGTTCGCCGAAATGCTGTCGACGATCAAGACACGAGCTGCCATAGAAGAACCTGAAACTGTGGAAAGAAGGGACACGTTCATAATGTGGTATGAATGGTTAACAAACCCTTTCGAAAGTGAGAAAAAATGAGTGTTTCTCAGGACGTCGCGGAGACCACCGCGCTTAAGGCTTTGGCTTGGCTGGTGAACAACGAAGAGGTGTGCTCGGTGTTCCTTGGCTCCACCGGGGCATCGATAGACGACCTGCGTGTGCGGGCGTCTGAGCCTGAATTTTTGGGGTCTGTGCTTGAGTTTATCACCATGGATGATTCCTGGGTGGTTGAATTTTGTGACCTCAACACACTCGCCTATGAGGTGCCAATGATGGCGGCGGCCACATTGCTTGGCACGGCCCGCACCCATTGGACCTGAGACTAAGGCTTCGTTAATGTGGCCGACAGGCTTGCGCCGTGCAAAAGAGCAAGGCAAGGTCGCGCTCAACACCACAGATTTAAGGCACCCCCATATATGCGCGTAGACGGACTACTGTTTGACAAAGATGGCACCCTGTTTGATTTCGGGGCCACATGGAACGGCTGGGCAGCAGGTATGATTGCCCGCTTTTCTCAGGGTGACACAGAGCTTTCGCAGCGGATTGCAGATGCCTTGATGTTTGATCTGGCAGCACAGGCCTTCCGGCCTGAGAGCTTTGTGATTGCCGGTACCAACCGTGAGGCCGCGGAGGCCGTAGCGAGTGTATTGCCGGGCTCGGATGTGGACGCGATTGATAAAGCTTTGATGCTGGCTGCAGCGGATGCACCTCTTGCACCAGCGGTGCCGTTGGCCCCTTTGATGGACGGTTTTCGCGCTCAAGGTTTGAAGTTGGGCGTGATGACCAATGACACAGAATATGGTGCCAAAGCGCATTTGACTGAGGCTGGGGTTGTGGACCAGTTTGATTTAATCGCCGGGTTTGACAGCGGCTTTGGGGCCAAACCTGATCCAGCGCCGCTTTTGGCGTTTGCCCAACATACCAAACTGGCCCCGGCGCGGGTGGCGATGGTGGGGGACAGTACCCACGATCTGATCGCTGGGCGTCGGGCCGGGATGCAGACGGTTGCTGTGTTGACCGGCGTGGCGCTGGAGGCGGAACTCGCGCCCCATGCGGATGTGGTTTTGCCCAATATTGGGCACATCCCGGCTTGGATGGTCGACTGACAAGAAACCAAATACTGATGCTTTGACGGCGTGCCTTTGGGTGCGCCGTTCTATTTTGGCAGTTGGCCCCAAGGCCGCATTTCAAAAACGACACCTTTTGTCGCAAACGCGCAGACAGGCGTCGCAAGATATCATCTGCTTTTTCTAACGCGAAGGGGAGGCAACGATGTCGGAACCAGAAGGCAAACCCAGAGGACGGCGCGGCGGTGGCCGCGCGGGCAATGCGGCGCGGCGCAAGACGTCCGGCGCCATCGAACAGATGCCGTGGCGGCTGCCGATAAACATGGATCGCCCAACAGAGCCGCTGCGAGAGGAGGGCGTGCAAGCCATCCATGACGGGGCGATGCGTATTCTCGAAGAGATCGGTATTGCGTTTTACAACGCCGAAGCACGGAAACTATTGAAGCAGGCAGGGTGCCGTGTGGAGGGCGAGCAGGTCTTTATGGACCGCGCCTTTGTCATGGAGATGGTGGGCAAAGCCCCGGCGCATTGGACGATGACTCCGCGCAATCCAGATCGACAATTGGTGATGGGCGACAACCACATCCTGTTTGGCAATGTCTCAAGTCCGCCGAATTACTGGGATCTTGAGCTGGGCCGCAAGGTGCCCGGCACACGAGAGCAGTGCGCCAACCTTCTGAAGTTGACGCAGGTCTTCAATTGCATCCATTTCACTGGCGGCTATCCGGTGGAGCCGCAGGATATCCATGCTTCAATCCGCCATTTGGACGTGCTGTTTGATGCGCTAACCCTGACCGACAAAGTGGTGCACGCCTACGCGCTGGGTGAAGAGCGGGTGGAGGATGCCATGGAGATGGTGCGGCTTGCGGGCGGGTTGAGCCATGAGGAATTTGAAACCAGCCCCCGTATGTTCACCAACATCAATTCAACCTCGCCACTCAAACATGATCACCCGATGATGGACGGATGGATACGTATGGCGCGGCGCAATCAAGGCTTGGTGGTGACACCCTTTACACTCGCTGGCGCCATGGCGCCGGTCACAATGGCGGGCGCAGTGGCTCAGTCGTTGGCAGAGGCTTTGAGTGCCGTGGCTTTGGCGCAATACATTCGCCCTGGCGCGGCCTGTGCGATTGGGACATTTACCAGCAATGTGGATATGAAATCTGGCGCACCGGCGTTTGGCACACCGGAATACATGCGCGCAACACAGATGACTGGCCAGATGGCGCGGTTTTATGGACTGCCGATGCGCGCCAGCGGTGTCTGTGCGGCAAATGTGCCAGACGGACAGGCGATGTGGGAAACGTGTAACAGCCTGTGGAGCGCAGTGCAGTCGGGCACCAATATGGTGTATCACGCCGCCGGATGGCTGGAGGGCGGGTTGATTGCAAGCCCGGAGAAGTTTGTGATGGATTGTGAGGAGCTGCAAATCATCCAGCGGTATATGGAACCGGAAATCTGCGCCACCGGCGCTGGTGAGATTGCGTTAGAGGCAATTGCAGAGGTCGGCACAGACGGGCATTTCTTTGGCATTGAGCACACGCAGGAGCGCTACACCACAGCCTTCCATCAGCCGTTTGTCTCTGATTGGCGCAATTACGAGGCGTTTGACGCAGCAGGGGGCGCGTGGACAGCTGAGCGTGCGCATCACCTTTATAAGGACATCATTGCGCAGTTTGAGGCGCCAGAAATGCCTTCTGATCACCGCGCGGCCTTGGCGGAGTTTGTCGCAAAACGCAAAGAAGACGGCGGCGCCCCAACGGATTTTTGACCGGATTATGCAGTTTTGGGGTCGGCAACCTGCCAGAATTGACACATGCGGATTTTGTTATAAATCATTGTTTTTGAAACGCTCCTCGCTATAAACGCCCAACAGGGTTGCAGGAGGGTACCATGCACACTCAGGACGGGCGCAACGTCACCGGGCGCGTGGAAATGGCCAGTGTTGGGGCCATCGCCGGGTTGGCGATTTGGGCATTGGTGGACCATCTCCCCGATGTCATTACGCACCCGCATGTCTATTTGGCAGTGACCTCTTTTGTTTCGGGCTTCTTTGCCGTGTTGCTGGGTTTGAGCGGCCCATACCGTGTGGCACGTGCCGCGATGCCAGCGCTGTGGCTGTCAGCTTTGGCGGCGGGTTTGCTGACTTGGGCCGGTTGGCGGTTTGACACGCTTGATGCCTTTGCTGAGGCGGGGCATTCAATTATGGCGTGGGGGGTGTTTATCTCCATTGGCACCCCTTTTGCGGCGGCGCTTTTACGTGATCATCACAGTTTGCGCGACTACGGCCATCTGTTTGATGTGAGTTGGAGCATTTTGGTGCGCTACTCGGCTGGGTGGCTGTTTGCGATGTTGTGCTGGGCGGTTTTGTTCATGAGCCACGCGCTTTTGGAGATTGTTGGGCTCACCATCATTGAAGATATTATTGACATCGACGGTGTGCCGTTTGTCATCACCGGCCTGGCGCTGGGGCTTGGCTTGTCGGTGGTGCATGAGATGCGCGAATACCTGTCGCCGTTTCTGGTGCTGCGGCTCCTGCGTTTGCTGGTGCCAATTGTGTTGGTGGTGGTTCTGGTGTTTGTGGTGGCGGCGCTGGCACAAAACCCGGGCAGCCTGTTTGGCAGTCTAAGCCGCACAGCCACGTTGCTGTGTGTTGGGTTGGCCATGATCAGCCTTGTCAGTATCTCGATTGATCGCAGCGATGCGGATGCGGTGCACTCTCGGTGGATGCGCCTGTGCACGGGTGCTTTGGCGCTCTTGTTGCCGGTGATTGCCGGGCTGGCGGTTTACGCGTTGTCGCTGCGGGTGGCGCAATATGGCTGGACCCCGGCGCGGTTGGCGGCTGCGGCCACGTCTGCCATTGTGGCGCTGTATGCCGTGACATATGCGCTGGCGGTTGTGCTGCGCGGGCCGTGGATGGCGCGTATTCGACAGGCCAATATTCTGGCGGCTGTTGTTGTGTTTCTTGTCGCGGCGGCCTGGCAAACTCCTGTGCTCAATGCGGAGTTCCTCTCGACCCGATCACAAGTGGCGCGCATTGAAAATGGCACATCAGACCTGGTGGATATGGCGTTGTATGAATTGGCCCATGACTGGGGCAAGCCGGGGCAGGTTGGTGTTGAACAGCTGAAAGACGGTGCCGCACAGACAGATGCCGCTCTTCAGGCAGCGTTGCTCCGGGCGGAGACGGCGAGCAGCTCCTGGCAGTTTGAGCGGGGGCAAGAGGGCCGTGGCTCCGACGCACTGGCGGCACAGGTTTATGCCCATTTGACGGTTGTCCCGGAGGGGGACACGGTGGATGTGGAAATGCTGCAGGCGTGGCCGCATTTTCGGTTGCGGGACTGGGCCGTTCAATGCGCCGCGCGGCCAGATCCGGGCTGCGTTTTGGTGCTTGGCAGGTTTTTGCCGGAAGACAACATTAGGCAAGGCATGATGTTTATCCCGGGGCAGGAGCATGAATATGACGTATACAGCTTGTATTTCTCCGGAGAGACTCTCTCAGTGGGGGAATTCTTGACGCCAATTGGCGGCAAAGAGGTGACGGTGACGCAAGTTCGCTCTATATTACAGGGGCGCTACGAGGTTGCTCCCAGCAGTCGGCGCTCACTGTGGATTGGGGATTTGGAATTATTCCCAGACTTCTGAGGTTGTTGGGAAAATCTTAAGGTGAGTCTGGTCTGATAGACCACGACGAATGAGGTGAAACTATGCATGGGTTGGTCAACAGGGCGATACAGTGCTTCGTCCGCGACAGCTATGGGCAGTCGCGGTGGCTAGAGGTGACTCGCCGCGCGGGTGTCGAAGTCACTGATTTTGAAGCCATGTTGCACTACGACGATAGCGTCACGGAAAATCTCATTGCGGCAGCCAAAGACTTGATTGGCGTGCCAGAAGAAACTGTGCTTGAGGATATCGGCACCTACCTCGTGACCCACCCCAATGTTGAAGCGCTGCGCAGATTGCTGCGGTTTGGTGGTGTCGATTTTGTCGATTTTCTGCATTCGCTGGATGAATTGCCGGATCGGGCCAAACTGGCTGTGGATGATCTCGTCTTGCCGTCGATGGAAGTGCGCCAGCATTCCGCCGAGTCGTTCAGCCTGACCTGCAAAGGCGAACAGGCCGGCTTTGGTTATGTGATGATTGGCATTTTGCGCACCATGGCAGATGACTACGGCGCTCTTGTATTTTTGGAGCATCGCGGAGCGCAGGCTGATGCCGAAGTGATTGATATCACATTGGTGGAGCAGGCTTTTGCCAGCGGGCGTGAGTTTGAATTGGGGGCGCGGGCCGGATGAGCGACACGCAAGACCACAGCGAGACTTTGGCAACGCTGGATGTACTGTGCCCAATGCACGTGTGTCTGGATAAATTTGGCAAAATCACCCATGCCGGCCCAACCGTGACCAAGCTTTATGGCGAGCACAGCATCCTCGGGATCCGGTTTCTGGAAGCGTTTGAACTGAACCGTCCGCACTCCATCACCTCGATGGAAACCTTGTTGGCGGCGGCTGGCAAGAAGCTGCACCTGAAAAAACGTGTGGAGCCACAAACCGGCCTCAAAGGCGTGTTGATGCCCTGTGCCGAAGGCGGCGCCATTGTGAATTTGAGCTTTGGGATTTCCATTCTGGACGCGGTGCAGGAGTACTCCCTGAGCGCGTCTGATTTTGCGGCCACCGACCTGACCATCGAGATGCTCTATCTGGTGGAGGCGAAATCTGCCGCCATGGAAGCGCACCGGAAGCTCAATCAACGTCTGCAAGGTGCGAAGATTGCGGCCGAGGAGCAGGCCTACACAGACACGCTGACCGGCTTGAAAAATCGCCGCGCATTGGATCACATTCTGCCGCGCATGGTGGAAGACCGTACACCATTTGGTTTGCTGCATGTGGATCTGGATTTTTTCAAAGAGGTCAACGACACCAAAGGCCACGCAGCTGGTGACATTGTGTTGCAGCATGTGGCCAAAGTGCTGGTCGACAGCAGCCGGGGTGACGACGTTGTGGCCCGTGTTGGCGGAGATGAATTTGTGCTGGTGATCAACGGCACCATTGATGAAGAGATCCTAGGCCGCATCTGCACCAGGATCATCAAAGAGGTGGAGCGTCCGGTCGCGTACAAAGACACCCTATGCAAAGTGTCGGCCAGTGTGGGCATTGCGATCTACGACGGCAATGGGTCTGCTTCTGCCGAGCAGCTGATGGATGATGCGGATATGGCGCTCTATGCGTCCAAACATGATGGCCGCGCCACCTTCACGCTCTACACACCCAAGTTGCGCGAAAACAGTCCTCTGGCGATCAATCACTAATCCACCAGCATGTGCGTGGCGCTACAGTTGCGCGATGCGTTGGCGACTTTCGGTGGCGACAAAATCTACAAACAGGCGGATTTTTGGGTCTTGTAGTTTGCGGTGTGGATACAGACACCCAAACGACGCGGGCAGGGGTGGTGTGTCGGCCAAAACCTCCACCAGCGCGCCACTCTTGAGGTGCTGGGCCACGTCAAAACGGGGTTTGTTGGCGATGCCCGCACCTTCGACGGCCCATTGGGTCAGCACATCACCGTCGTCCGCATCATACCGCCCCTTGGCCTCGATTTTGCGCAGTCCGGTGTCGGTTTGCAGCGTCCAATAGTACTCGGGGCTGCGTGGAAACCGCAGCAGTAAACAATTGTGATCTCCAAGCAGGTCATCCGGGGTTTGCGGCGTGCCATGCGCCTCCAGATATTCCGGCGCGGCCACCAGAACCCGGTCACAATCGGCAATTTTGCGCAGCTTGAGATTGCTGTCTTTTAATTCGCCCAACACAAAAGCCACGTCCAAGCCGTCCTCAAACAGGTCAACTTTGCGGTCTGACAGGCGCAGCTGCACGTCCACATTGGGGTATTTGTCGGCAAAGGCCGGGATCAATGGCGCAACAATCCGGCGCCCAACGCCAAGTGGCGCGGTCACGCGGATGGTGCCGCGCGGCTTGTCTGAAAATCCGGCCACCACGGCCTCGGCTTCATCCAGCGTTTCAATCACTTTGCGGGCATGGTCATAAAACACCTTGCCCACTTCCGTGGGGGACAGATTGCGGGTGGTGCGGTTGAACAGGCGCACACCGAGGCGGCCCTCGAGTTCTTTCACGCGGTTGGAGGCCACGGCCGGGGTCAGCCGCAGGTCGCGCCCCCCGGAAGTGATTGAGCCAAGCTCCACCACACGTACAAAGACTCGCAGGCTTTCCAGATAGGGCATGAGAGTGCCTCCTTTAGAGATACTGCCTCAATAACGCGTGTTAGGGAATTTGATTTTCAATAAATCGTTGAAATAGATTTGCCAAAACTCGCATTTCATTGAGAGTGGGGTCAGGCGTACACTTTGTCAAAGGCGTTGGCCCTTGGCCGTTTACGCAACAGTTACCAGAAGCGAGGACCGGATGCAGACCCGTAGCCACATCACCTTCCTGCTCAATGGCCGGACCATCGAGATAAACGACGTTGGGGCGGATGACACGCTCCTGGATTTCCTGCGTATAGATCAGCGACTTACCGGATCAAAGGAAGGCTGCGCCGAGGGCGACTGTGGGGCTTGTACTGTTCTGGTTGGGCGGTTGACCGCTGCGGGTTTGGTCTATGAGACCGTGAACGCCTGCATCCGGTTCTTGGCTTCTTTGGATGGGTGCCACGTGGTGACCATTGAGTACCTTGGCGGGCCCAATGGGCGTTTGTCGGCGGTCCAACAGGCCATGGTCGAGCACCATGGCAGCCAATGTGGCTTCTGCACGCCGGGCATTGTCATGTCACTTTATGCGCTCTGGATGCAGCATGAACACCCAACGGTGACGCAGGTGGAAACCGCGTTGCAGGGCAACCTGTGCCGTTGCACCGGCTATGCGCCCATCATCCGTGCCGCGCAGGAGGTGACCAATTTTGGCACGCCGTCGGCCGAACATCTGACAACCGAGCGTGACAGCGTTGTGGCCGCGCTTAACGGTCTGCGTGATGGCAAACGGGTTGAGGTTGCCAAAGGCGACAGCCGCGCCATTTTGCCTGCGGATGTGGATGACCTTGCCGCTGTTCTGGAAACGGAGCCCACTGCGACGATTGTTGCCGGCTCGACGGATGTTGGGCTTTGGGTGACCAAGTTTCTCAAACAGCTGTCGCCAGCGGTTTTCATCGGTCAGTTGGACGGCCTCAAAGAAATTGCCGTCACCGAGGATGCCGTGACCATGGGTGCCGGTGTGACCTATACTGAAGCCCAAGATGTGATTGCGGAGCATTACCCGCATCTGAGCGACTACTGGGATCGCATCGCTGGTTGGCAGGTGCGCAATATGGGCACTGTGGGTGGCAATATTGCCAACGGCTCGCCAATTGGCGACACGCCACCGGTATTGATTGCATTGGGCGCATCAATCACGCTGCGCAAAGGGGCAAACCGTCGGGTGGTTCTACTGGAAGAGTTCTTTATCGCTTACGGCAAGCAGGACCGCGCGGCTGGCGAATTTGTTGAGAGCATCACCATTCCACGTGTCTCCACCGGTCATCACGCGGCATATAAAATCTCCAAACGCCGGGATGAGGATATCTCCTCCGTGGCTGTGGGCATGACTGTACAGGTCGAAAATGGTATGATCACCACAGCTGTGCTGGCCTTTGGGGGCATGGCCGCCACGCCAAAACGTGCCGCCGCCGCCGAAGCCGCGCTGGTAGGGCAGCCGTGGAGTGAAGCCACGTTGGTGGCAGCATCAACCAAACTGCCTGAGGATTTCCAACCGTTGACCGACATGCGGGCCAGTGCGGATTACCGCATGAAAGTGGCACAAAACCTGTTCCGCCGTTTTTGGCATGAAACCAATGGCGACACCGCCCGCCTGGCCAGCGCGTAAGGAGAAATAGAATGAAACAGACTGTCTCCATCCGCGGCTCCGCCCACACTGATCTGATCCACGACAGTGCGATCAAACATGTCTCTGGCGCAGCAGACTATTGCGACGACATTGCCGAACCCATTGGCACGCTGCATGCCTATTTTGGCACCGCCAAAGTGGCCCATGCGACCATCAATTCCATGGACCTCTCCGCCGTGCGCGCCGCGCCCGGCGTGGTTGGGGTGCTGACGGCCGAGGATGTGCCTGGCGTGAACGACGTGAGCCCCACAGGCCGTCATGACGAACCACTGTTTGCCACCGAGAAGGTGGAATTCTGGGGGCAGGTGCTCTTTGCGGTGGTCGCTGAGAGCCGCGACATCGCCCGCCGGGCGGTGGAACTGGCCAAGATTGACTACACGCCACTCCCGCATGTGATCGAGGCTGACGAGGCCGTGGCCAAGGGATACCCGCATGTCACCCCGCCGATGACATTGAAACGTGGTGATGTGGCCGAAGGGCAAGCCGCTGCGGCCCATCGTATCCAGGGTCACATGCGCATTGGCGGTCAGGACCACATGTATCTGGAAGGCCATATTGCCTTTGCCATGCCTGGTGAAGATGACGATGTGATCGTGCATTCCTCGACGCAACACCCGAGCGAAGCGCAGCATATGGTGGCGCATGTCTTGGGCGTGCCCTCCAACGCTGTTGTTGTGAACGTGCGCCGCATGGGCGGCGGGTTTGGCGGCAAAGAAAGCCAGATGAACCAGTTCTGCGCTGTGGCTGCGATGGCTGCGAAGAAATGGCAGCGCGCGGTGAAAATCCGTCCGGACCGCGATCAGGACATGGAAACAACCGGCAAGCGGCACGATTTTGTCGTTGATTATGACGTGGCTTTTGACGACGACGGCGCGATCCAAGCGGTGGACAACACTTTTGCCGCGCGCTGTGGCTGGACCTCGGATCTGTCAGGGCCAGTGACCGACCGGGCGCTGTTTCACGCGGACAACGCGTATTTCTACCCGCACGTAAAACTACAAAGCCGCCCGATGAAGACCAACACGGTCTCCAACACCGCTTTCCGTGGCTTTGGTGGCCCGCAGGGTGTGGTTGCAGCGGAACGTATGATGGAAGAGATTGCCTATAAGCTGGGAAAAGACCCGCTGGAGGTGCGCAAAGCGAACTTCTACGGCGACACCGACCGCAATCTGACGCCTTATCACCAGACGGTGGAAGACAATGTCATGCCGCGTCTGGTGGAGGAGTTGGAGCAAACGTCCGATTATCAAGCCCGCCGTAAGGCCGTGTTGGAACACAACGCCAAAGGCGGCATCATCCGCAAAGGCCTCTCGCTCACGCCGGTGAAATTTGGCATCAGCTTCACGGCCACCTGGTACAATCAAGCCGGTGCGCTGGTGCACATCTACAATGACGGCTCCATCATGCTGAACCATGGCGGCACCGAGATGGGCCAAGGGCTCAATACCAAAATTGCTCAGGTTGTGGCCGAAGCGTTTCAGGTGGATTTCGACGCCATCAAAATCACCAAGACCACCACGGAAAAAGTGCCCAACACTTCCGCCACAGCGGCAAGTTCCGGCACTGATCTGAACGGCATGGCGGCGCTGAATGCTTGTGAGCAGATTAAAGAGCGGTTGGTGCGGTGGGCTTGTGACCACTTTGATGTGGAAGCGCTTTTGGTCGAGTTTGCGCCCAACCAGGTGCATGTGGGCGATCAGACCTTCACCTTCGGCGAGTTCATCAAACAAGCCTATATGTCGCGCGTACAGCTTTGGGCAGCCGGCTTCTACAAGACACCGAAAATCCATTGGGATCGCGAAAAGGGTCAGGGCCGACCGTTTTACTACTACGCCTATGGCGCGGCGGTGGCCGAAGTGTCGGTGGACACATTGACCGGCGAATACAGCGTGGACCGTGCAGACGTGCTGCATGATGTGGGCAAATCGCTGAACCCTGTCTTGGACAAAGGCCAAATTGAGGGTGCGTTTGTTCAGGGCATGGGCTGGCTGACCACCGAAGAGCTCAAATGGGACGACAAAGGCCAACTGCGCACCCATGCGCCAAGCACCTATAAAATCCCATTGGCAGGCGACGTTCCGCGTGAATTCAACGTCAAACTGGCTGACTGGTCGGAGAACCGTGAGTTGACCATCAAGCGCTCCAAAGCGGTGGGCGAACCACCGTTTATGCTGCCGATCTGTGTCTTTGAAGCACTTGGCATGGCGGTGGCCTCGGTGGCGGATTACGCGGAATGCCCACGTCTGGACGCGCCGGCAACACCGGAATGTGTGCTGATGGCGGTGGAGCGTTTGCGCGGATGAAGTCGGCCGACCTCATAGCGTTTTTTGCTCGGGAAGAGCGTGCCATGCGGGTGGAGATCACCCGCGTGCGCGGCAGCTCACCGCGTGAAAAAGGCGCTGTGATGTTTGTGTCTCCCTCGGCGATGGTGGGCACCATTGGCGGGGGGCAGCTTGAATATATGGCATTAGATGAGGCGCGTAAGCTATTGAAGCTAGGCCAAATCTCTGGCTTCATGGATGTGCCGCTGGGGCCAGAGATTGGCCAATGCTGTGGCGGACGTGTGGAGATCACACTCTCCGAAATGGATGCCTCTTCTCGGGCAATGGCGGTTGCAGCGACGGAAGCACATGAGGCCGCGTTGCCGAATGTCTACATCTTTGGCGCAGGCCATGTTGGCCGTGCCTTGGCTGATTTGCTTCAGCATTTGCCGGTGCGTTGTCTGTTGGTGGATAGCCGCTCCGAAGAGTTGGGCCTGTCACGCGCCAATGTCGAAAAGCGGCTCACAGCTTTACCCGAAGCGGATGTGCGCGGCGCACCGGCGGGGAGCGCTTTCATTGTGCTGACTCATGATCACGCGCTGGATTTTCTGCTGACGTCGGAGGCCTTGGCGCGCAAAGACGCGCGATGGGTGGGCATGATTGGCTCAGCCACCAAGCGGGTGAAGTTTGAGCGGTTTGCCCAAAGTGAATGTGACGGTCTGAGCTCGGAGGCGTTGCACTGCCCAATTGGCGCGGGTGGCAGCAAAGACAAACGCCCCGAAGTGATCGCCGCGATGGTGGTGGCGGATGTGCTGACTGCGCTGACCACAGAGACGGTTCCGCAGATGGAACACGTTCCCAGCTAAATCAGCGTTTCTGTTTGTGATAGGTCAGTGCCATCACAGCCATGATATGCAGCGCCTCTTCGGGCAGGTGCTCCGCGAGAGAGATGTGCACGGCGCGCGTCCCATCGTAGTCAAACAGATCGCCAAACTTATGACGCCAGGCCTCCACCAAGGACGTTTGGCAATGCACCAACATCTCCACCCGTTCCGGCGCTTTTTGCGACCAGCTCAACCGAATTGGCGTGCCCGTACGTTTGGATGGGGCAAAACTGGGTTGTCCCCATTTCAGGTTTTCAGTGAGCGGCGCGGTGTTCGTGGCTTCTGCTGCGGCGCGGATGATGTCACGCAGGGTTTCCAGATGCGTCCGTGCCTCAATTGGGAGGTTGGTGAAGTATTGCTCAATTGTCATGGCTGCCTTTTTGAGGAAGTTGCGCCGATCAAGCAAGGCATTGGGGTCCTAAGTATGAGGCGGTGAGAAATTCTCAGGTTAGAAATTTCAAGCTTGAAGTAAGTCGCGACTCATCCTAGCGTAAAGGAAGCGACGGGGCGCTTGCGGCTCCGCGATCTTCGTCAGGGAGGGAAGATATGCGTGTTGCGTGTTTGGGTGGAGGCCCAGCTGGACTGTACTTTGCCATTTCGATGAAGCTGCGCGACCCGTCGCATCAGGTCACGGTGATTGAACGCAATCGCGCCACTGACACCTTTGGATGGGGTGTTGTGCTGTCAGACGACGCGCTGGAAAACCTACAAGTGAATGACCCCAAATCGGCGCAGATGATCCGCGATCACTTTGCCTATTGGGATGACATTGCCGTGGTGCATGACGGCGTGCGCACCGTATCGGGCGGCCATGGATTTGCAGGCATCGGCCGCATGCAGATGCTGCTTCTGCTGCAAGACCGGGCCCGTGAACTGGGTGTGGAGCTGCAGTATGAGACCGAATTTAAGGACATCGAGGCGATCCGCGCGCAGTATGATCTGGTGGTGGGATGTGACGGCTTAAACAGTGTTGTCAGAGAGACTTACGCGGAGCACTTCAAGCCCGAGATCGATGTGCGCGCGTGTAAATTTGTCTGGCTTGGCACGCATCAGAAATTTGATGACGCCTTTACCTTTATTTTTGAGAAAACCAAACACGG
Organism: uncultured Shimia sp.; assembly: GCF_913054185.1. Classification (GTDB taxonomy): domain Bacteria; phylum Pseudomonadota; class Alphaproteobacteria; order Rhodobacterales; family Rhodobacteraceae; genus Shimia. Next base: position 13,256 of record NZ_CAJXIV010000038.1, on the reverse strand, counting down.
CTGGATCTGGGCGCATGTTTATCAGTTTGATGACGAGACGGCGACCTTCATCGTGGAGTGCGGGCAGGAGACCTGGGACAACTTCGGTTTTGAAGACATGTCCAAGGAAGAGATTGTCGAGACCTGCCGCGCGGTGTTTGCCGACCACCTTGGTGGGCACGACCTGATGAGCAACGCGGCGCATCTACGCGGCTCGGCGGTGTTCATGAACTTCCCACGGGTGCTCTGTGAGAAGTGGCATCATGAGAATGTTGTGTTGCTGGGTGATGCATCGGCCACGGCACATTTTTCGATTGGCTCTGGCTCGCGACTGGCGTTTGACAGTGCCATAGCACTGGCGGAGTTCCTGCACTCCGAGCCGACCATGGAAGGCGCCTTTGAACGCTACCAGGACGAACGGCGGCTGGATGTGTTGCGGCTGCAATCAGCGGCGCGCAACTCGCTGGAGTGGTTTGAAGAGGTGGAACGCTACCTTGATCTGGACCCGGTGCAGTTCAACTATTCCCTGCTGACGCGCAGCCAGCGGATCAGCCATGAAAACCTGCGGCTGCGCGATGCAGACTGGCTCAAGTCCGCGGAAAAATGGTTTCAGGATCAGGCGGGCGCGCTTGCCGATGCACCCGTGCGCGCGCCAATGTTTGCGCCATATAAAATGCGCGACATGGAACTGGCCAATCGCATCGTGGTGTCGCCCATGGCGCAGTACAAGGCTGTCGATGGCTCTCCAACCGATTGGCATCTGATCCATTACGGCGAGCGCGCCAAAGGCGGGGCCGGGCTGGTGTATACTGAGATGACCTGTGTGAGCGCTGAGGGGCGGATCACGCCGGGCTGCCCAGGGCTTTATGCGCCGGAACACCAGGCGGCGTGGCGACGGCTGAACGATTTTGTGCATACCGAAACAGAGGCCAAGATTTGTTGCCAGATTGGCCATTCGGGCCGCAAAGGCTCCACGCAGGTTGGCTGGGAAGTGATGGATGCGCCGTTGAAACAGGGCAATTGGGATTTGGTTTCGGCCTCGGCGATCCCTTGGAGCGACGGCAACGCTGTGCCACGGGCGGCGACGCGCGAAGAAATGGACACAATCAAGGCGCAGTTTGTGGCGGCGGCACAGATGGCGGAGCGTGCAGACTTTGACATGATCGAATTGCACGCGGCCCATGGCTATCTGATCTCCAGCTTTATCTCGCCGGTGAGCAACCAGCGCGATGATGAGTACGGCGGCTCGCTTGAAAACCGCCTGCGCTATCCGCTGGAGGTGTTTGAAGCAATGCGGGTGGTCTGGCCCGCGGAAAAGCCGATGTCGGTGCGGATTTCGGCCAACGACTGGGTAGGCGAGGATGGCGTGACCCCACAAGATGCGGTGGAGATTGCCAAAGCTTTCCGCGCCGCAGGGGCAGACATCATCGACGTCAGCGCAGGGCAGACCAGCACCGAGGCCAAGCCGGTTTATGGCCGCATGTTCCAGACGCCATTTAGCGACCGCATACGCAACGAGGCGGGCATTCCGACCATGGTGGTAGGCAATATTTATGAGGCGGATCACGCCAACTCGATCCTGATTGCAGGACGGGCGGATCTGGTGGCTGTTGGCCGTCCACATCTGGCGGACCCTTATTGGCTGCATCATGAGGCGGCGCGGATCGGCGACCGCCATGCCACTTGGCCCAAGCCCTATGAAGCGGGACGGGATCAGGCCTGGCGACTTGCGGACCGTGAAGCGGAGATGATCCGGGTATGAGTATTGCAGGCAAACATGCGGTGGTGACCGGCGGCGGCACTGGCGTTGGGGCCGCGATTGCCGAGGCCATGGCGCACGCCGGTGCCAAGGTCACCGTTGTGGGCCGCCGCGAGGGGCCGCTGCGTGAGGTGGCGGGTAGACACAAGTTCATTGGCTGGAAGTGCTGTGATGTGACCGATGCCGAAGCCGTGCGTGCGGCCTTTACTGAGGCGCGGGCCTTGGATGGGCCAATTGAAGTGGTTGTTGCCAATGCGGGGGCAGCAGAAAGCGTGCCGTTTGCCAAGATGACATCGGATCATTTGACGGCAATGTTGAACGTGAATTTGGCGGGTGTGGTGAACGTCTGGCAAGCGGCGTTGCCGGATATGATGGCAGCAAGCTGGGGACGGTTGATCGCCATTGCCTCCACGGCAGGGCTGAAGGGATATCCTTATGTAAGCGGCTATTGCGCGGCCAAACACGGGGTGGTGGGGCTGACCCGTTCCGTTGCCATCGAAATGAGCGACAGTGGCATCACCGCCAACGCCATTTGTCCCGGCTTTGTCGACACACCGATGTTAGACCGCTCGATTGCCAATATCGTTGAGAAGACAGGCATGGACGAGGCGAAGGCCCGCGCCAACCTCACACGGGGCAATCCGCAAAGGCGATTTATTGAGGTGGACGAAGTGGCTGGCGCCGCGTTGTGGCTATGTGAAGACGCGGCGCGCTCGGTGAACGGCCATGCCATGACCCTTTCGGGAGGGGAAGTATGAGCGAGACTAGCACAGACCTGAGTAAAGAGCGGCTGCGGCTTTGGCTGAAGCTGTTGAAAGCCTCGGGCATGATTGAGGATGAAATCCGCCGTCGTCTGCGCCGGGAATTTGACAGCACCTTGCCAAGATTTGACGTGATGAGTGTGTTAGCGCGCTTTCCTGAAGGGCAAAAGATGAGCCAGATCAGTGAGTTGTTGCGCGTTTCCAATGGCAATGTCACCGGCATTGTCGACAAACTGTCGGACGAAGGGCTGGCGCAACGCGTGGCGGTGCCGGGGGATCGGCGTGCTGCGCTTGTGAAGTTGACCAACAAAGGCATCGCCGCCTTTGCACAACACGCCGCGACGCACGAAGGCTGGTTGGATGAAATGCTGGGTGGTCTTGGCGCCGATGATGTGGAGGGCATGGCCACCCGACTGGAACGGCTGATTGAGACACTGGAAGACAGGGAGATCTGAGTGATGCGCACGGATGTGAAGCACTTTTTGTGCAGTGTTGAGAGCGGCATCGCGACGGTGCAGCTCAACCGGCCGGAGCGGAAAAACCCGCTGACGTTTGATAGTTACGCAGAGCTGCGCGACTGGTTTCGCGATCTGAGCTATGATGTCGAGGTCAAGGCGGTGGTGTTTGCCCCCAATGGCGGCAATTTCAGCTCCGGCGGCGATGTGCATGACATCATTGGCCCGCTGACCAAGATGAATATGAAAGAGCTGCTGGCGTTTACACGTATGACCGGTGATCTGGTAAAAGCCATGGTCAACTGCGGCAAGCCAATCATTGCTGCCGTGGACGGCATCTGTGCCGGCGCCGGGGCGATCATTTCGATGGCGTCTGATCTACGGATCGCCACACCAGATGCCAAGACTGCGTTTCTGTTCAACCGTGTGGGTTTGGCGGGGTGTGACATGGGTGCCTGCGCAATCCTGCCGCGTATCATTGGCCAGGGACGGGCGGCGGAGCTGCTTTATTTAGGCCGCGCCATGACTGCAGAAGAAGGCCACGCTTGGGGCTATTTCAACCGCGTTGTGGAGGCTGAGGCTTTGATGGCAGAAGCCCAAGCTTTGGCGCGACGCATCGCGGACGGGCCAGGCTTTGCCAATATGATGACCAAAACCATGCTGGCGCAGGAGTGGTGCATGTCAATTGAGCAGGCAATTGAGGCTGAGGCGCAGGCACAGGCGATTTGTATGCAGGGGCAAGATTTCCATCGGGCCTATCATGCCTTTGTCGCCAAAGAGCGGCCGGTGTTTGAAGGCGACTGACAGTTTTGTGGGGGCCAGCCCCCACACCCCCGAGATATTTGGGGAATGAGAAAGCGGGGAGGCTTTCACATGGCGGATCAAACTTTTTTGGACTGGCCTTTCTTTGAAGAGACGCATCGCGCGTGCGCGGCGGAGCTGGAGGCTTGGGCTGAAGGGGCCTTAGCATCGGTCGACCATGCTGATGTGGATGACAGCTGTCGCGATCTGGTGACGTCTTTGGGGGAGGCTGGATTTTTACAGGCCACGGCGTCTGAGGAGGGCGCGTTGGATGTGCGGACCTTGTGCTTGAGCCGGGAGATTTTGGCGCGCCATGATGGCTTGGCGGATTTTGCCTTTGCCATGCAGGGGCTTGGGACCGGAGCGATTTCGCTGTTTGGCTCTGAGGCGCAGAAAGCTGCGTGGTTGCCACAGACGCGGGCGGGCAAGGCGATTGCCGCGTTTGCACTGACCGAGCCGCAGTCCGGATCAGATGTGGCCAATTCCACCATGACCGCGACGCGGGATGGTGATGACTTTGTGCTGAATGGTGAGAAGACTTGGATTTCCAACGGCGGCATTGCGGATGTCTACACCGTATTTGCCCGAACTGGTGAGGCGCCGGGCGCCAAAGGGTTGAGCGCCTTTGTGGTGCCCGCTGACACGCCGGGCCTGTCGGTGACTGAGCGGCTCGAGACAATCGCGCCACACCCTTTGGCGACGTTGAAGTTTGAGGACTGTCGTATTCCGGCTGAAGCTCTCATTGGAGACGCTGGCCGGGGCTTTGCCATCGCCATGTCGGTGCTGGATGTGTTCCGCTCTACTGTGGCGGCGGCGGCGCTGGGATTTGCACGACGTGCACTGGATGAGACCGTGGCTCGGGTGCAGACCCGGGAAGTCCAAGGTGCACCGTTGTTTGAATTGCAGATGGTGCAGGGACACATCGCGGATATGGCGCTGGATGTGGATGCGGCTGCGCTGCTTGTTTACCGCGCAGCCTGGGCCAAGGATTCCGGTGCACCGCGGGTGACACGCGAAGCGGCCATGGCAAAACTGTTTGCCACCGACCATGCGCAACAGGTGATCGACAAAGCGGTGCAGTTGTTTGGTGGTGACGGGGTGAAAACCGGCGAGGTGGTGGAGCGGCTCTATCGCGAGATCCGGGCTTTGCGGATCTATGAGGGGGCGAGCGACGTGCAGCGCGTTGTGATCGCGCGCCAGACCTTGGCAAATGCAGCAGCAGAAGGAGCAAGAAAATGATGGGCGCAAGCGCGCATGTGGACAGCTTCACGCGGGACAATCTGCCGCCTGCCGAGATGTGGCCGGACCTGTTGTTGGCAGGGTTTGATTATCCCGAGCAGATGAACGCCGGTTGGGAATTGACCGACGGTATGGTGGCCAAAGGTTTTGGTGACAACACCGCGTTGATTGGGAATGGCCGGCGGCGCACCTACAAAGAGCTGACCGATTGGACCAACCGTCTGGCGCATGTTTTGGTTGAAGATTTGGGGGTAATGCCTGGAAATCGCGTGATTATTCGCTCTACCAACAACCCTGCCATGGTGGCGTGCTGGCTGGCGGCGACAAAGGCTGGGGCGGTGGTGATCAACACCATGCCGATGCTGCGCGCGGTGGAACTAACCAAATATGTTGAGAAGGCAGAGATCAGCCACGCGATTTGTGACACGCGGCTGATGGAAGAAATGACCGCCTGCGCCGCGGCCTGTGATGGACTTGAAGTCATTGGCTTTGACGGCACCGCCAACCATGACGCGGAACTGGACCGGCTGGCGCTGGAGAAGCCTGTGACGTTTGAGACGGTGCCCACGGCTGCAGATGATGTGGCGTTGATTGGCTTTACCTCGGGCAGCACGGGTGAGCCCAAAGGCACCATGCATTTTCATCGTGACTTGATGATCATTGCTGATGGGTATGCCAAAGAAGTGCTGGATGTGCAGCCAGAGGACGTTTTTGTGGGCTCACCGCCTTTGGCTTTCACATTTGGCCTTGGTGGGCTGGCGATCTTCCCGTTGCGCTTTGGTGCGGCAGCGACATTGCTGGAACAGGCCACGCCACCGAACATGATCGAGATCATCGAGAAGTATAAAGCGACCGTTTGCTTCACTGCACCCACTGCGTATCGGGCGATGCTGGCGGCAATGGACGAAGGTGCGGACCTGTCTTCACTTCGGGCAGCGGTCAGCGCAGGGGAAACCTTGCCTGCGCCGGTGTATGACGAGTGGCAAACCAAAACTGGCAAACCGATGCTTGATGGCATTGGTGCAACCGAACTGTTGCATATCTTTATCTCCAACCGCTTTGACGACCACCGACCTGCCTGCACTGGCAAGCCCGTGACCGGCTATGAAGCCAAAGTTGTGGGACCGGCCGGAACCAGCCTGCCGCGCGGCGAGGTTGGACGGTTGGCGGTGCGTGGTCCTACCGGCTGTCGCTATCTGGGTGGTGAACGGCAGGATGAGTATGTTGTGGACGGCTGGAACATCTCCGGCGATGCCTTTTGGCAGGACGACGATGGTTACTTCCATTTCGCGGCGCGCAATGACGATATGATCATTTCCTCGGGCTACAACATTGCGGGGCCGGAAGTTGAGGCGGCGCTACTGGCGCATGAGGCGGTGGCGGAATGCGCGGTGATTGGCGTGTCGGATGAAGCACGTGGCGCGATTGTGGAGGCGCATGTCGTTTTGGCTGCAGAGACAATAGCGGACGATACAATGCGCAAGGCCCTGCAAGACCATGTGAAATCCACCATAGCGCCTTACAAATATCCGCGTTCGGTGGTGTTCACCGACGCCTTGCCAAAGACGGAAACCGGTAAAATTCAGCGCTTCCGATTGCAGCCAGACAACTAAGGACAACCCAATGACCGAAAAAGCGTATGATCCGTCCACAGATGGCGCCAAAATGTCCTTCAAAGATGCGATGTCTTATGGCGACTACCTGCATCTGGATGGCATTCTGACCCAGCAGCATCCGCAGTCTGACGCGCATGACGAGATGCTGTTCATCATCCAACATCAGACATCCGAGTTGTGGATGAAGTTGGCCCTGCACGAGCTGGGCGCGGCACGTGAGGCGCTCAAATCCGGTGATTTGAGCCATATGTTCAAGATGCTGGCCCGCGTGAGCCGCATTTTTGAACAGCTCAACAACGCTTGGGACGTGCTGCGCACCATGACGCCTGCGGATTACACCACATTCCGCGAGTCCTTGGGGCCAAGCTCTGGTTTCCAGAGCCATCAATACCGGCTGATTGAATATGTTCTGGGCAACCGTAACCCCAACATGGTGAAGCCGCACGCGCATGTGCCCGCGGCCAAGGCGGCGCTGGAGGCGGAGCTGGCACAACCCAGTTTCTATGACGAGGTGATCCGTTACCTCTTTGTTTCTTTGAATGGGGATGACAGCGCGATGCCAGCCCCCCAAATGGGCCAGCCGCATGTGGCAGATCCAGAGGTTCAGGCGCGTTGGAAAACCGTTTATGAAGATGTGGACACCCATTGGCGGCTTTATGAAATGGCCGAAAAACTGGTCGATTTGGAAGATTACTTCCGCCGCTGGCGGTTTAACCACGTCACCACGGTGGAACGGGTGATTGGCTTTAAACGCGGCACCGGCGGCACGTCGGGCGTGCAGTATCTGCGCAGGATGCTGGACGTGGAACTCTTCCCCGAACTTTGGCACCTGCGCGGAGATTTGTGAGCATGGGCGTGAACCTCCCGAGAAAAGAGCTGTTTGATGTGCCTGAGGGCGTGATCTACCTCGATGGCAACTCGTTGGGCGTGCTGCCCAAAGGCGCGGCTGAGCGGGCGCAGAAAACCATCACCGAGGAATGGGGGCGGCAGCTGATCAAAGCGTGGAACGCCGCTGGCTGGATGGCGCTGCCGCAAGACGTGGGCGATCGGATTGCCGACTTGATTGGCGCGCCAGCAGGCTCTGTGGCAACCGGCGACACGCTGTCGATAAAAGTTTATCAGGCGCTGGCTGCGGCGTTAAAAAAGCGCCCGGACCGCAAAGTGATCCTGAGTGACAATGGCAATTTCCCGTCTGATCTTTATATGGCCGAAGGGCTGATCAAAACGCTGGATCAAGGATACGAGCTGCGCACGCCAGCACCTGAGGATGTGGCCGAGGCCATCACCGAAGAGGTTGCCGTGGTGATGCTCACGCAGGTGGATTACCGCTCTGGCCGCATGCACGATATGGATGCCATCACAAAACGTGCCCATGAGGTTGGTGCGGTGATGATCTGGGATCTGGCGCACTCTGCCGGTGCGGTGCAAGTCGACATGGCGGGCAGCAAGGCCGAGTTTGCCGTTGGCTGTACCTACAAGTACCTTAACGGGGGGCCGGGTGCGCCTGCATTCATCTATGTGCGTCCTGACATCGTGGACAACATCGAACCGGCGCTGTCTGGTTGGTTGGGCCATGATGCGCCATTTGCGATGGAGCTGAACTATCGCCCGGCCTCCGCGACCGAGCGTATGCGGGTGGGCACGCCACCAATCCTGCAATTGGGTGTGCTGCAAGAAGCGCTGAAGGCCTGGGACGGCGTCGACATGGCGGAACTGCGCGCCGCGTCACAACGCCTGTCTGATCTGTTTATCAAAGAGGTTGAGGCGCGCTGTCCCATGCTGACGCTCGCCAGCCCACGGGATGCAAATGCGCGTGGCTCACAGGTGTCGTTTGCTTTTGAGCATGGCTATGCCGCGATGCAGGCAATCATCGATCGTGGCGTGATTGGTGATTTCCGTGCCCCCAACATCATGCGCTTTGGCTTCACGCCGCTCTATCTGGATGACATGGATATTGTGGCTGCCGCAGAGATCATCGAAGATGTGATGACCAACGAACATTGGCACGCCGAAAAGTACAACGTGCGCTCACGTGTGACGTAAGACGAGGAACATGGGTTTGAAAACAATACATCCTGAGGGCTGGGCGCCCGCACTGGGCTACGCCAATGGCATGCTGGCTGAGGACGGTACATTGCATATAGGCGGGCAGATTGGCTGGAACAGTCAAAAGGTCTTTGAAAGCCATGATTTCATTGGCCAGATGACGCAAGTTTTGCAAAACATCCGCGAGATTGTCGAAGCTGCCGGCGGGCAGCCATGCGATATTGCGCGGCTGACCTGGTTTGTGAAAAGCAAGTCTGAGTATCTCGCACACCAACGCGAAGTGGGGCAGGCTTATCGGGCTGTGCTGGGGCGTCATTTCCCAGCTATGTCACTGGTTGTGGTGGCTGATCTGGTCGAAGACGAGGCGCTTTTGGAGATCGAAGCCACGGCGCACATCACGAAGGCTTAACGGGCGGCCATCAGGGCCCGGTCCAGATACTTCAAGGGCGACAACAGCTTGCCCAACGGAGGCCACCAAATCCAGCTGCCGCCTAAAGGCCGCAAGGTGGCGCCTGTGCCCAGCTTGAACCGCGCCAATCCGGCGGCTTTTTCAGTGTCGACTTGACCCAACTCCAATGTGGTCACGCCTTTGCTGGCAAGCCAGCTCATACCTTCCCAAAGCAAGAGGTTGTGCGCACTGGCCGCGCGCCCGGCTTCGGTGGTGTGGCTGATGTGATAGGTGGCGCTGTCGCCATGGCGCAGGAACAACATCGCCGCGACCGGCTCTTTGCCGTCAAAGGCCATAAACAGTTTTGCGCTGCCGCGATTAGCCTTGCTGTAGGCCAGCGTAAGCGCCTCAGACCACGTTGCATAGCCACGTGTAGCTTGCTGTTGCGCGTCCTGCTGCAAAATCCAGTTGTCAGGTTTGTACGGCAGGTTCTGTCGGGTGAGGCGCAAGCCTTGACCTTCGGCAAACACCAACCGGTTGCGCCATTTCTGGTGCATTTGCCCGCGCAAATCGCCGGTGAGGTCCAACTCCGCCACCTGGGTGGGGGTCATTACCGGCACCGCGCCCAGATCGCCCAGCCATGGCGCGGGATGATCTGGATTGATCACCAAAACGTCACGCCGCAACCCAGCTTCGCGGACGAGACCCGCTAAAGTCTCTTTTTCAACCGTCGCGCGGGGCAGCATCGCCAAAGGCACGCCTGCAATTGTCCGGCGCAGCACCAAGGTGCCGTCCGCAAGCGTCTTGGTTTGCGCTTCTGTCATGCTCAAAGCCTGACGGTATTCGTCACTCTGTTGCAACGGGCGCGCGGGGAGGGGGAGAGAGACATCCAACATGGGGTCATTAACGCATCTGAAACCTAATTCATGGTTAATGAAACAATGAGAAAGCCAGAACAATCCGCCGTAATGGGGCAGTTTGCGCCCACCGTGAAATGGACCAAAGCCGCCGCCGTGCTCTTGGCCACCGCGATCTCGATCCCGGTGTTCCTTGTCCTGACAGCCATCGACGTGCTGTTCCTCTAAGCCCTAAAGAATGTCGCGGCCTAGGTTTTGTGCCGCAAGCAACACGCGCAGCCGGGCCATCTCCAGCGCGTCACCGCTGAGCCGTTCCAATGGTCCGGAAACTGCCAAAGCCCCATGAAATTGCCCGGCAGCATCCACTATTGGTGCAGATGCAGATGCGATATGTGGGTTGCGCTCACCTGCTGATATACAGCTGCCATCTGCCGTCAGCCGTGCCCTGGCTGCTGTCTCTTGCAAGCTATAGGCCGCCAGTACATGGCCTGCGGCCCCCGCGCGCAAGGTCAGCCGCGCGCCTTCGTCCAAATGGTGGCGCACCGGTTCTGGCGAGTTCTCCCGATACAGGCACAACCGCTCATCCTGATCGAGCACATAGAAAGACGCGGTTTCACCCGTTTCCGTCACCAGTTGACGCAGCACAGGTCGGATCGCATCGCCCATCTCAAAGTTACGCCGATAGAGCGTCCCCAACCGCCAGAGCGCGGGCCCCAGCCGAAATCGCCGGTCCGCATCGCGTTTGAGATAGCCATAGCGCTCCAAAGATGCTGCGAGCCGCGAGACGTTGCTTTTGTAAAGTCCAGTTTCTTTGGCAATTTCTGTCAGCGTGAGCGAACGCCGCTCACCCGAAAATGCCTCCAGAATCGACAGGGCTTTCTCAACGGATTCTACGCGGGCCTCGGGCATCTGTTCCACTCTGCGCAACACCTTGGCCAACATGTTGCACTGATTAGGTCTCGCGTCTAGCTCCGGAAGTAAAAGGACACCCTATGAAACCACTCACGGACATTCGCGTATTGGACCTCACCAATGTGCTCGCAGGTCCCTTTGCCTGTCATCAACTGGCCCATATGGGGGCTGAGGTGATCAAGGTTGAAGCGGTGGGGCGCGGCGATCTTGCGCGGCAATTGGGCGCCGACCCAGAGCTCAGTAAAAACAACATGGGCGTGTCCTTTCTTGCCCAAAATGCGGGCAAGAAATCGGTCACGGTGAACCTGAAAAACCCTGACGGCAAAGCGCTGTTTGAGAAGCTCGTCGCCACCGCTGATGTGGTGGTGGAAAATTTCCGCCCTGGCGTGATGGACCGGCTGGGCGTGGGCTATGACCGTTTGAAAGAGCTCAAACCCAACCTGATATATTGCGCCATTTCCGGCTTTGGCCAAGATGGCCCGTGGAAACACCGTCCGGCATACGACCAGATCATCCAAGGCACGTCTGGCGTCATGTCTGTTACCGGCGACACAGACAGTGCGCCTCTGCGTGTGGGGTATCCGATCGCGGACACGGTGGGCGGCATCACGGCAGCCTTTGCCATTGCCGCCGCGCTCAATGCCCGCCCACGAGGCACGTTTATCGATGTTTCCATGCTTGAATCCGTGCTCGCGACCATGGGCTGGGCCGTGTCCAACTATCTGATCGCCGGGGTTGATCCCCAAGCCAATGGCAATGAAAACCCAACCTCCGCGCCCTCTGGGGCCTTTGACGCCGAAGGCGGCCTGATCAACATAGCCGCCAACAAAGACGAACAATGGGTGTTGCTGACGGACCATCTTGGCCTCGCCGCGCTGCGAGACCGCCCAGAATACGCCACGCGAGACAGCCGAAAAACCCATCGGATGGCCCTCAAAGCAGAGTTGGAGGCGGTTCTGAAAACCCGTCCGGCGCGGGATTGGGCCAAAGAACTCAACCAGATTGGCGTGCCAGCGGGCGCAGTGTTGACAGTGCCAGAAGTGCTCGACATGCCGCAAATCGCCGATCGGGGATTTTTGCACCGCTTTCCAAATGTGCCCGGCGTGGGGCGCGACATTGACGTGGTCACCACGGGCGTGAAGCTCGATGGCGCCCCGTTGACGGTTGACAATCCACCGCCACAGCTGGGCGCAGACAATCGAGACATATACTGCAGTCTTGGCTTCACGGAAGGCGAGCTAGAAATCCTGCAAAAAGGTGGTGCGATATGACCCATTCCAATTCTGACGTCTCTGATTGGTGGTCCACCTCCATCATCGACATGGCCCCAGGTCAAATCCGTTTTCGTGGGCATCCAATCGAAGAGCTGATTGGGAACGTCACCTTTCCCCAGATGATCTGGCTGATGACGCGCGGCGACTTGCCCACGCCGGATCAAGCCCGTTTGCTGGAATGTGCGCTTGTTGCCGCTGTGGATCATGGCCCGCAAGCGCCCTCAATTGCCGCTGCGCGCATGGCGGTGACCTGTGGATTGGGTCTCAACGGGGCCATGGCGTCTGCGGTGAATTTTCTGGATGACGTGCACGGCGGCGCAGGTGAACAGGCGGTGGAGCTGTACACTTGGATTGGCCAAGCAGTGCAACAAGGCGCGGATGTGCAAATGGCCACTGCTGAGATGATCAACAAATGGCAAGCCGAGCGCGGTAAATTCATCCCCGGGTTTGGGCACCGCTTTCACAAACCCGAAGACCCGCGCGCCCCCCGTTTGTTGGGCCTGGTCGAGGAGGCTGCAAAATCCGGAGTTGTTTCAGGCCGCTTTGCCGCCATTGGCCTCGCGGTCCAAAAAGACCTCAACAGTCGCAAAGGCAAACCGGTGCCTATGAATATCGACGGGGCCACGGCGGTTGTTTTTGCCGAGCTTGGCTTTGAAGGCCCTCTGGCGCGCGGACTGTTTTGCTTGTCCCGCTCCGTGGGGGTGATTGCCCATGCCTGGGAGCAGATGGGGCAGGGGGAGCGCAACAAAGGCCCAACCCCGCCGAAATACCGCTGGACCTATACCGGCGAAAACCCAATCCATGAGGTCCAAGAATTGTAGTGGTCATTTGTGGAAGCGTTGTTTGGACGGTCTAGGCGTCTAACTTGATTTGGTAATGAATGGCATCATGCACCACACAGTATCACAGACAAAAGCGGGTACCGACAAACATTGGGATAGTGAGGTCAAAGGTTTCGTTCTCTTCGCGGGGAAGAAATCAAAGACCTGGTATTATCAGAAGGACGTTGGCGGGCAGACGCGCCGGGTCCTCATCGGGCGGTTTCCGGTGATCTCGCCAGACTGCGCTGGGTTTTGCTCTGGAATGGGGCAGGGGGGCGGCAAGAAAACCCAAATAGGAGCGCCAACCCTTAAGGTGGCGATGGATGCCTACCTCGCGCGCCCGAAGCT
>NZ_CAJXIV010000037.1 GCF_913054185.1 uncultured Shimia sp. | reverse complement strand
CTTTGGGCTGACACTAGTCATCCGCCACTAAGGATCCATGTGATTTCGCTTCAGGTGTGCTGCCGCACCGTCGCAAGGCGGTTTCGAGCCCTTAGTGAAAGCTGCTTAGCTTTATAGTAAAGTCCGCTTGTCTGTGCGCAGCCAAGCCAAGGGCGACTTGCTAACCTGTGCTACATGCACATCCGCTGATTGTTCCGCCAGAATGAGTTGAAAACCCACAACAGCGCACGCCATTAGATAATGTGCAGCATCCAGTTCCCGCCGCGTAAAGGCACCCTGTTTGCATACGTGGATTTGGCGCGTCGGAAGCCGCCAAGCTTAATGGTAGTGCAATAAGAATGAGTTTTAGCATAATTTGACCTCAAGATGATGGATCACGATGATTAAACGCCGCAGCAAGCATCAAGTGCACGAAGAAATCACGGACATGCTCTCGTTGTTCTTTGGGGTGCCGACCCAGCAATCGACTGGTAGCAGTATTATCTAGTTCTATGAACTTGCGCAGTGTGTCGCGCCAAATGAAGTAACCGTCTAGATCTGGAACGACCCAAAAATGCCCCTCACGCAGAGCGTTTGCGCTGTTATCCGGTTTGTAGCCATATTCAGCCCATGCTTCTAGATAACTCACGCGCAGATCGTCGCTCACGCGGACCTCCAACACCTGCCCGTCTAGCCGGTTATAGTGCACGATAATCGATGTTGCAGACTTCGGAGTGCCATCTTCGCATTTAGAACGAAAAACCACTCGGAAAAACCAAAGATCGGTATCGTCTTGCTCATCGACCTCAGGCGCATTTACTATTGGTTCCATCATATATGTGGACATCAGCAGGTAGTCGTCGGCGCTCAGTGTTCGCGTAATCTGTGTCGCTATACTTGTTGTCGCCCCCGCCTCAAGTTCTAAAACTCCCGCCGGAAATCTTGCCTTCAAACCACCTGAAATAGCCGCTTCTCCCACCTCACTGAGCTCAACCCCACATTCTTTGGTGGACGTTACACGGTAGTTTACCAATGCTTGGCCTAGAGTGGTATTTTGACCGTTATTCGGAACGTTGAAGCGGCGGTGAAATGAGCCGTCCAAATGCCACGTGAAAGAGCGCTTGGCTGCCGCCAAAGTAACCATCTTGATTGACCGGATAGCATTTGTGTCCGCACCCGCTGCACGCCGCTGCGCACAGATCGAAAAAAAGCTGTCCCGAGGTTGATGTAATTTTCCGCCTGCGGCATATGCCTTAACGGCGAAAGGTTGACAGGCAACCTCTTCAAGCCGCCGCATTCTGACAACTTGTTCTTCATCGATTAAAAAGTCTGGCACGTCCGCATTAGATGAAGGATACTTAATTAGTTGATATGCAGCGATTGCGGCTCGCGCGCGTGAATTGTGCTCCGCTGCTATTGCATAGCCGAAGCGCGCTGAAACGACATATCGACATTGTATACGCGGTTTGCAAACGTCCTCCATCGAATTACCAGGGCAGTTATCTTCTGTTCGACATATGCCAGCGTTCCCGGGGGCATCAGCGAATAGGTACACAGCGTTCTGGGCGATAGGTGCGATATCGCTTTCAGCGATAAGTTTGCGTTGTCCATATTCGGTAACTACCAGAATCGCCCTATCTCCCCGCGCGTTCTCAAAAACTGGTAGGTGTACATAGGCGATTGGCCGAACCATCAGACCCAAGGGGTACATTTCCTGCTCTTCAAATTGTTGGTTGTCACACCGAACATTTGCGAAGCGACCAGGTTTAATCGTAAAGAAGAATTCTTGGTCGCTGTAAGCAACATCCGCCTCAATCTGATTGCTGGCAAACCAATCCCAAGCAAGACGGAGAGCTCCAGGTGAGGCATCATCGGCGTCCTTCAGGCGTGGACAAGGGTCAAATGTCTCCGCGACGGACATACTTGGCAATGCCAAAAGAATACAAAAAACCATAGAGCGCACGGCGCATTTAAAACAGTTCATCAAAAAATCCGATTCGCTAAATTAGGATTAATGCTAGCAGAAAAACTATGCATACGCAGCTTGAGCTGATCCATTGACTTGCAAGTCTTCAATCAAGTCAACGACACCTACCCAAAAAGCCTAGGCATTTGAAAACGGACTTTGGCGCAACCACAGCGAAAGCTCAGTTTGTCCCGCTCAGTCGACCACCGACCTCTGTATTTCTCGTTGGCTTCACCAATGACCGGTTCTCATGCTGCGCGGCAGCGTTCGCTGTCCGGTTTTGTCGGTTGAAGGCCCGGCTTTGCAAAGGTCGTAATCTGCGCATAGCGGTCCTTGGCGCTAGTTGCAGTATTTGTCGCTGTGGGCCAATAGCAGCGCACTTCCGCTTTACTTTACACTGCACCATTGTTGTTCAACAAATCCAAAAGGCAGGGATGGCAACAATCAAATGCTGGGTTAAGGATAAGAGCGTTACACCGGCTCCGCTTAGATTTCTGCCACAACGCGTGTTGGTACTTAGCAATAAAAAGGTCTCGCGAAAACACTGTCTTTGCTTGGCATGATTTGTGGCATTTATCAAAACATTCGAAAATAGCTTCATACTAAACAAATTTTTTTGTGGTTTGATCGGCGGACAGCGCGTCTGTCATAAATCATTGAATTCCGATGACTTACTGGCTCAAATTTTGCGCATCACAATCCATTCTAATGCGATGTAAAGCGATCCCATCCCCCTGAATCCCACAAATTCCATGCAAAATCCGTGCAGCGAAAATTTCCAAAATGTACTTTTAATGTGCTGCCACGGACGTTTAGAAGTCCCTCCTGTCACATAGTGGGAACAATCACGCAAGTGGCTTCGTTTTCAAAACTCGTCCTCCACGAGATTGCGCGGTCAATCTTCAACGCCGCAGTAGACATCGGCTCAAACGAAACTAGAAAGGGTTTCTAAAAAATAGAGACCTCGCCGTTCAGGCTCATTGACTAGCATGAACTCATGGTACTGGAGACCGACCTCGCTTCCTTTCAACTCTTGTTGCTCGGCACTCGATAACCGTCCCGCACGTTTTTGCAGAATAGCGAGCAAGTGTGCGGCGCATGGTGCGGGCGCCATATGCGGGCAATCCAACGTTGTCGAAGACGGTGTAGCGATCTTGTGCACGGGTTCGGCCGTTTTCCAATGCGCACAGGTGATGCCATTTTCGGCAAAGCCTGCGTTTACCTGGATTACTAGGGCCATAGCTGGGAATAGAGATGCGTCTGGGCCGGAATGCGCGCCTTCGTCCAGATAAATGATCCATTTGACCAAAGCGGTTTCTGCGTCTTCAGAGATTTTGGCAAAGAATGTGCCGATTTGCCTGCCGAATTTGGCCATGCCTTCGCGATGGTTCTGGGTGACCGATTTTTCGTCCAAGTTCACTTGTTGTTTTGAGAGTGGTACCTCAAACAGGTATCGCCGTGGTAACGAAAGACAAGCTGCGGCTTGCCCCGCGTAAGCCACGCTGTTTGTGGCTCGGTATTTGGTCGAACCCAGCTGCTCATGCCCTTGTCCGCCATTCAGGATCTCTCTGCGGGCAGGACCGCATGCGTGGCTGGATCAACAGAGTGGCCTTTGTTCTCGCCGAAAAGATCAATGACAATGTGCTTGCGATTGGTGAGACGCGGCGGTTGCGACTGATGAAATTTACCCGGACCGCAGCCCCTTGGCGATGCCCCAAAGGGCGCGTGTTGCGCACCCAACAAACCTATTCAGACATTTTGTGTCGGACAATTACTGACAGTCGCCATCTGCCCAGTGCTTTAGGTTTTCCTTAAAGCCGCCGCCAAATGGATGTTGCTTTGACAGATGACGGGCGGTTGCCAGTTTTTGGTAGAACTTCCCCTGATCACAAAGGGCTTCTCGGGTCCACTCATGACAGTTGGCGCAGGGTTGGTCTTTCCACATGGCCTCGGGCAAACCTTGAATGGGTGGGAACAACGGGCTGAGGGTTGTCACCTCCAAGAGCGTTGCGCCAAGAATTTCAGGTGGGCCGTTTTTGAGAGGCTGGTCAAAGTTGACCTCCCATTTGACCGTCTCAGTGTCTGGCGCTTGCGTGCCTGCGACTTCCTCCGGTGGAGCGGAGGCGGGAGCCGTTTCAGAAGACTGTTTTAGGCTCGGCACTTCTATCTTCACCAACTCGGCAAAAACACCGTTGGGAAACGCGTCCAAATAAGCTTCATAATCGGCCAGCGTACCTGACCTCCGCGCGCGCTCCATAAGGGCGGTTTCTTCGTCGGCAATCTCTTTAGGTGCGGGCATGGATGCCACCGATTCAGTCGGCTTGGCCCTGCCCCGGCTCAACTCTTCTTCAAGCGCAGTTGCCAAAAGGGCCCGTGCTTCGTCGATGTGCGGTCCATCCGAATAGCTTCTCATGAACAGCATAATTTGCACCGGATCCTGGCTCGCTTTCACGGCTTGCCAAAGCTGGGTTTCGTCCATGTCTTTCGGGGGCAAAGATTTGGCCGCTTTGAAAACAAACTCCCGCGTCAATGAGGATGTGTCCCAAGGTGTTTGTTGGCCATTGGTGTCTGACAACACCGAAACCCGCACCTGTTTAAATACTTTCTCCACAGGTGCACCTTCCACCCGGATTTCCCGTGCGAGCGCCTGCGTGAACGGGCTATTGCCGCCCGCGCCGTCCAGCGCCACATCCCCCGGAGCGGTTGCGTATGCCAGAAATGTGCCGGTCGGCGCCTTCATCTCGGCCAGTCCGCTGTCGTTGATATCCGGCACGTTTTCAAAAGGGTTGTCGCGACAGGCATCCAGGATCACGATATTTGTTTGATTGCGGGCGGACGCCATCTGGCGCAGCACCGAGGCGGCCTCAAGCCCGACCAAGTCCAGATCGGCAGCCACCGTCAGGCGCGCATCCACCGGCAAAAGGTAATTTGCCCCAAACGATTGTACGCCATGCCCTGCATAGTAAAACAGCCCCACAGCTTCAGGGCCAGCAGCACGCAGCGCCGCGCCAAACTTCGCGATGGCGCGTTTCATCTCGTTTTGCGAGGCATTTGTGACCAGCGTGACGTCAAAACCCACGTCGCTCAGCGCAGTGGACATCAAATCCGCGTCCGCCCCCGCATTTGCCAGCGGGGCGACATCGGAATAGGTGGCATTTCCAATGATCAGCGCGATGCGCGGCTCAGCGCGTGCGGCAGCCGTCAGATACAGTAAACAGGCGATCGACAAGAACAGTGCACGCATGTGCGGCCCTCCTGTTGCGCGGTCTCTAGTCAAAACCCTATCTGATCCGCGCCATATCGCAACAAATTACAACCATTGCATCTGTCGGACAAACTGCCGATACTTTTTCTGGTTCGAGCCACCGATGTTGGAGGGACTATCGTGTTATTTGTAAGGGTGTTTGCCGCTGCAGCCGCGGTTCTATCAGCACTGCCAAGTCTGGCGCAGGAAAATCCGTTTGGGAATGGGTGGCACCTGGAACCAGAAGCCTCATCGATCCAATTCAGCTCAATCAAGAACCAATCGGTGATCGAAACCTCCTCATTTGCCACCGTCTCGGGCACCATCAACGCCACCGGTGCGGCAACCGTGACTGTGTTACTCGACAGCGTCGACACCAAGGTGGATCTGCGCAATGTACGCATGCGGTTCCTGTTTTTCGAAACGTTCCGGCACCCCGAGGCAACAATGACAACCCAGATCGACCCTGATCTGATAGCCGATCTGGCGACGGTCAAAAGGAAAACCGTGTCCGTGCCCATCACACTCGATCTTCATGGCGCAAAACGCCAAGAGGTCGCTCAGCTTTCTGTGATTTTGATCGGAGAGGACTTGATTGCAGTGTCGAGCGCGGAGCCTTTGACACTCAAGATCGCGGACTATGACCTCATGGATGGTTTGCAAAACCTTGAGGAGGCCGCAAGCGTGTCAATTGTGCCGTCGACCACCGTGAACTTTGATCTCATATTCAAAGCCAATCCCTCTGACACCCCGGAGAAAAAACCAGCCGACGCGGCGGCCCCTGTTGCCCCAGCCTCAGCAGCGCTGGAGGCCGAAGGTGCCTTTTCATTGGAAGCCTGTGCAGGTCGGTTTGAGATACTGTCGCGCAGTGGGAACATCTATTTTCGGCCCGGCTCGGCGCGGTTGAACGATGTCTCCACGCCGCTTCTTAATCAGGTGGCCGATATTGTGGCCCGGTGCCCTGACCTCAAGGTTGTGGTGGCAGGCCACACCGACAACGTGGGCTCTCAAAAGGCAAACCAGAGGTTGTCAGAGCGTCGCGCCGCCTCAGTTGTTCGCTTTTTGACCAACAAAGGCATCAAGCCCGCCCGGCTTCAGGCAATGGGTCACGGAGAGGAGCGCCCTATCGCTGACAATGCAACCAAACAGGGGCGCAGCAAAAATCGCCGGATTGAGTTCTCTGTGGCGGATCCTTGAGGCACCAAAACATGCGGGAACCTCGGTAGGCCAAAGGTATTGTTCGCCACGCCTAGCGTCAGACCCAGACGGGACTAGAGTGTTGTGGTGCATGCCATGAGCGCCAGCCCCCCCCCCCCCCCCCCAGCCGTGGATATCGCTCTCCACACACATGTTCTACGCCGTCAGAGACCAAGGCAGTCTGCATGGCGGCTCTACCCCCGCATGCCTTGCCGCACGGAAGCCAACGTTTCTCCTAAAGGTGAGGGACATACCCAAAAGAGACGCGCTTGCTTGGGAGATTTCCATCACAACTATCCTTTGGGTTAGTTGATTTCTCTTTTGATCGTCGTTCCATACAGCCGCGCGGCCTAACGATTGGTCGCTTTTTTGTAGTTTGATCGCGAACATGTCACGAGGTCGTTGTGAAAATTCGCCATCAATCCGCCGGTTCTGATTTGAGCTGGACTGTGCAAGCACCGCTGACGTTTGAAACGCCAGCCGGGGACGTGGTGCGGATTGAAGCATGGTCATTGGCTGGTTTGAATTGGCCGGAAGAGGCCGGGGAATGCCCACAGACGGGTGTATTGAGCGTACCGTTCCAAGGCGTTGATGTGCGCTTTCCTGTGCGGTTGACGCAGCCGAATGCAGAAAATCATGTGGAGTTTGAAGGGCTGAGCGGACGGCAGCGGGAAACCCTGGCGCTGTTCTATCGCGCGTTGCTGTCGGGTCAGATGGCCAGCAGTGAGGATGTGATCACCAGTTTGGACACGCCTGTGGATCTCGTGCCGATGGAAGAGACCGAAGAGGAAAAAGAGGCGAGCACCAAGGGGCGTTGGCCAACGCCTATCCGAGCCGCGTTGCACGTTCTGGTGTACGGAATGGTCGCCCTGAGCGTGGCCACAATCCTCGGGGTGTCAGTGTTCAACAGTGTCACCCGTATCAATGTGCAGCACGGCCGAGTGGTGGCGCCAATTGCGGAACATCTGCCCGCCAGCGAAGGCTTTGTGAAGTCGATTTCGGTGCAGGCCGGCGACGCGGTTGTCGCCGGACAGGTGCTTGTTCGCCTCAAAGATCCAGAAGCACAAGGAAAATTGGATTTGGCACGGGCCAAGTTGGCGCAGGAACAAAGTGAATTGCTGCACATCAGCCAAACACTTGAGGCGTTGACCACCTATCACAGCGTGGATGCAGCAGACGTTCGCGCCGCCGTGATGGGGCAGGCTTATGCGCGTTTTGTCGGAGATCGAGGGTTTGAAACGTTGTGGGACCGCTGGCAAGCGATGTTGCCTCAAAACCCAATCGCGGCGATTGCATTGGATCCATTTCAGTTTGCGGTGATGCGGCTGAGAGAGGTTGAGGCGGCGCAGCTGGCCAAAGTGCGTGGTCTGCGCGCAACCCGAGATGCGCATAAATCTGCGATTTCCCTTGGTCATGTGCGCGCGCCAACCAACGGCGTGGTGCATGAGGTCTTGGTGCGCAAAGGACAGCCCTATGATCACGATGATCTGGCGGTTGTTTTTGAGGCTGACACGCCCCGTGTGGTGCAAGGTTGGGTCAGTGAACGTTTTGCGGACACAATTTTTGTCGGCATGTCCGCCTGCATTGGCATCAATGCTCTGGGCCAAAAGCAAACTATCGCAGGCCTGGTTACGGACGTGGAAGCCGGCGCCGATCCACGCCGCCCCGGCGAGTTTGGTATCATTGTCACCGTCACACCCCGCGATTTGAGCGCGGCGGAGACCAAGGACGCCTTGCGTCAGGACGCCCCGGTCAATCTGGAGGTGCGCCGACCTTGGGCGCAGCGGTTAATCGACCACGTCCAAACACTCTGGTCGCGCGATGTATGAACCGGAGTCCGAATATGCGTTTGACAAGGACCTGACCACGCGGCTGCGGGACCTTCAAACCCCAATCAAACCCTATTGGGCACGCTGGACCTTTCCCCATCTGCTGGCGCTGTTTGCCGTTGTTGTTGCGCTTTATTGGCTGCTGGCCAATGTGCCCAACCGATTTCTTGATCCAAACGCCGGGCACATCACGGTTGTGTTGGGCACCTTGGGATTGTGGCGTTTTGGCTGGTGGTTCACCCATTCCATTCGCGCGATGATTTATGCTCGCCTGAAATGGCCCGCCATGCGTCGGCAAGCAGACGCGCTTTGGCAAGCTGGCTGGCGGCCCAAACGGCTGCATATTCAGATGACAACTTATTATGAGGAACCGTCGATTACCAAACGGGTGATCGGGTCGATACTGGGCCAAATCCGGCGCGAACGTATTCCCACCACGCTCTACATTGGCACGGGCAGTGCCTATGATGAGAGGATCATCCGGGAGTTTGTACAGACCTACGCGCAAGACATTCCCGATGAGCTCGCTGAGTTGGTGTTCATTCGGCAAAACCAACCCGGAAAGCGTATGGCCATTGGACTGATCCTGCGCGCGATCAGCCGCACGGCAGCGGACCCTGAAGATATGGTGATCTTCATGGACGGCGACGCTCTGTTTGGTGACGATGTGCTGAAGAAAACCCTGTCGATGTTTGCCTATGATCCCGAGCTACAGGCGCTAACCACAGATGAAGAAGTCATCTGTTACGGGCCGCAGTGGATCGCCAAATGGCTGGACATGCGGTTTGCCCAGCGGCGGCTGGCGATGCAAAGTCATGCCTTGTCCAATCGCGTACTGACTCTGACCGGCCGCATGAGCGTGTTTCGCGCGCGTCACATTGTGGACCCGAAGTTCATTCGCACCATTGAGGCCGATCATTTGAACCACTGGCTGTGGGGGCGGTTTCGCTTCCTGTCCGGAGATGACAAATCCACCTGGTATCGCTTGCTGAGCGTTGGCGCAAAGATGACCTATGTGCCAGACGCCACGGTCTACACCATTGAGGTGATCAAAGAGAACGGGCTGATGCGGATGATCCAGAATTTCCGCCGCTGGTCAGGAAACATGCTGCGCAATGGCACCCGCGCCATTGCATTGGGTCCCCGCCAGATGCCGTTTTTCATCTGGTGGTGTGTGGTCGACCAACGTTTGGCGATGTGGACCATGATGGTGAGCCCAATCATGGCAGTTTTGGGCAGCATGATCGCGCCGGGATATTTCTGGAATTGCCTGGTCTGGGTGTTGTTTTCCCGTGTGGTTCTGTGTCTATTTCTGATTGGATATAGCCGCCGTGCCGACATGACATGGCCCTTTATTCTCTATCTCAATCAAGTGATTAACGCGTCCGTGAAGATCTATATGATTTTCCATTTGTCCAAGCAGAAATGGTCCAACCGGGGCAATCAAAGCACGGGTGAAGGCACAAGCTTTGTGGACCGGTTGCGCAATGGGTTTGCGATTTTCCAACTGGTGACCGCGACGTCGGCGTTTTTGACCCTGTTGATGCTGTACGTGGGGCTGATCGAGATGCCCTTTTGAGGGGCACCTATCCTTTCGCGTGACTGCATAGTCCTCCGACAGCACCTTCACCTTCTCGTCCGCCGCTAGCCTGATCTCAGCAATCTAAGAAAGGATGAGTTCATGATCACACCTGTTATTCTCGCCGGAGGGTCCGGCACCCGTTTGTGGCCCGTGTCGCGCAAGAGTTTTCCCAAACAGTTCGCGAACCTGTTGGACGGTCCCAGCCTGTTTCAGCAAACGGTGGATCGGGTGATCGCGCCCGAGTTCACAGAGCCAACCGTGATCACCGGTGAAGACTATCGCTTTATTGCGCAGAAGCAGATGGCTGAAATGCAGGTTGCCTGCGGCGCGTTGATTGTGGAGCCGGAAGGACGCAACACAGGACCAGCGGTGCTGACCACCGCACTGGCGCACAAGGATGACCCGGAAAAGGTTCTTTTGGTGCTGCCAAGCGATCATCAGATTACAGATGATACAACGTTCCGGGAGATGATCTCCAAGGCCGCACGGGTGGCGCAAAAGGGCATGATCGTGACCTTGGGCATCAAGCCGGACCATGCTGCCACCGGGTTTGGCTATCTCCGCGTTGAGGGTGGGAATGATGACGCACTGATGATTTCGCAGTTTGCCGAGAAACCGGATGTCGAAACCGCCACCGCGATGCTCGAAGAGGGCAACTGGCTGTGGAACTCCGGTATGTTCCTGTTCCGCGTCGACACGGTTCTGAAGGCTTTTGAAACCCACGCGCCGGAGCTGATTGGCCCTGCGGAGGCCGCGATGGCGTTGGGCGAGCAAGATCTTGGGTTCACCCGGTTGAATGCTGAGGCTTACAAACGCTGTGCCAATATCTCGTTTGACCATGCCATTATGGAGAAGTTGCAGGAGTGCGCGGCATTGCCGCTGACTTGTGGATGGTCAGATTTGGGCAGTTGGCAGGCGCTCAAAGATATTGGTGACGCGGACGCAACAGGCACGGTCTCCCTCGGAAATGCCACAGCAATTGACTGTGAAGGCAGCTTGCTGAAATCCGAAAATCCGGATGTGAAGTTGGTTGGGTTAGGGCTGAAGGATGTGGTGGCCGTGGCCACAGATGATGGCATCCTGATCGCCGACCGCAGCCAAAGCGCCAAGGTAGGACAAGTGGTGGAGACACTGCGCGCGGAAGGGGCCGAGCAGGCCGACGGGTTCAAACGCTGTTACCGCCCATGGGGATACTACGAAACACTGTCTCTTGGCCCTCGGTTCCAAGTGAAACGTATTATGGTCGAGCCGGGCGCCAAATTGTCCCTGCAAAGCCACGTGCATCGCGCAGAACACTGGGTTGTTGTAAATGGCTCCGCCAAAGTGACCGTCAATGAAGACGTAACACTGCTGACAGAGAACCAAAGCACTTACATTCCACTTGGGGCGGTGCACCGGTTGGAAAACCCCGGAAAATTGCCGTTGCATCTCATCGAAGTGCAGTCCGGCTGTTACCTCGGTGAGGACGATATCATTCGTTACGAAGACATCTACCACCGCGCGGAAGTGGCCTAATCCCCCCCGGATCGTCCGCCGAAGATTTCAGCTCACCCCGGTCGGCGGACGCGGCAAACCTGCATGGAAATCCATGCAGGTTTTGTTGTTTTGGACCCTGAAACTCAAAGGACTCTCCAAAGGATAGCGGGCTGACCGTCGGGGCGTTCAGGCTGACCTATTTCCAGAAAATTTTATGAAAACGTTCCCTTAAGCTGAATTTAACCAGGAGGACAACGTTATGGAATACCGCAAGTTTTCGCCACAGGACGCAGAGATCGTCGTCCCGTCCCCCCGTCAAAAATCGAGCATCAGCGTGGTTGGGCTTGGCTATGTCGGCGCGGTGTCCACCGCCTGTTTGGCGTCATTGGGTCATCGGGTTGTTGGTGTCGATTTGGACCAAACCAAAGTGGCACAAATTGCACGCGGGCAGAGCCCAATCCACGAAGACCAGCTCACCGAAACGCTGACCCAGGGTGTCGCGGATGGCTTGATCAGCGCCACTGACAATTTGTCTCGCGCGGTCATGGACACGGATGTGACTTTTGTGTCTGTGGGCACACCAACCGCAGCAGATGGTGGGTGTGATTACAACTTTATCAAAGCTGCGTCCCACGCAATGGCGCAAGGGTTGCGCAGCAAAGATGGTTTCCACGTGTTTGCCATGCGCTGCTCCATTCCGCCCGGCACCACGATGAAAGTCATGGCGCCCATCCTCGAGGCCGCGTCCGGCAAGGTTGTGGGGCGGGATTTTGGCATCTGCTTCAACCCGGAATTCCTGCGCGAAGGCGTGGCGATTGACGATTTTCACAACCCACCCAAAACCGTGATCGGAACCACCGATTTTGCCACGGCAGAGATCATGCGCCGCATTTATGCACCGGTGGATGACAAGCCAATCCTGACCACCATCGAAGTGGCGGAGACGATCAAATATGTCGACAACGTGTGGCACGCCACCAAGGTCTGTTTTGCCAATGAGGTTGGGCGTTTGTGCAAACCTCTTGGGGTGGACAGCCATGCGGTGATGGACATTTTCACGCAGGATCAAAAGCTCAACCTGTCAGCCTATTACCTCAAGCCTGGATTTGCCTACGGCGGTTCTTGCCTGCCCAAAGAGGTCCGCGCGGTGCAGCATGTGGCCAGCACTTTGGGGGTCGATTTGCCAATGATTGGCGCGCTGGAACAGTCCAACGCGGAGCAAATCCAGCAGGCTGTGGAGATGGTCCTGAAAACCGGTGCGAAGCGGGTTGGGATTCTGGGGCTTGCGTTCAAACCGGGCACCGATGACCTGCGCGAGAGCCCCATTCTGGAAGCAATGGCAACGTTGCACCAAGAGGGCATTGAACTGGTGGCCCACGATGAAGCCGTGACCAAGGACACACCGTTGGATGGGCTTGCCAGCTACACCAAATACGGCAGCCAAGGCTTGGCAACACTGGCCGAAGGCCTGACTGACATGCTGCGCGAAGATGTCGATAGCGTCATGGCCGAGGCCGACGTGGTGATCGTGTGCCATGCCAGCGACACCTACCGAGACGCGGTACAGCGCCACAAGAATGTGTCCGTGGTGGATGTCGTGCGCCTGTTTGACGCCGCACCACAGGATCTCGCGATCAACGGCATCGGCTGGTGATCCGCCGACATCTCAATCTTTTCAGACATATGTGAGGACACGACATGCCACCAAGCAATTTTAATCTTCTTTCCGGAACGAGTCTTTCTGATCTGCTCGATGGCTCCGCTGCTGACGATCACATAACTGGCCTGTCCGGTGACGATAGCCTCACCGGCGGTGCCGGCAACGATGCTCTCTATGGCGACTATGAGGACGAGAACCTCCTGGAGGGCACCGCCGGCGCCACCGGGTTCTCGGACTATGCCAACAGCGGTATCTGGTCTGTGCTGGGATTGGATGACGGGCATCAACAAATGAGCCAAACCATCACAACCGAAGAGGGTGGCGTGTACAACCTGTCCTTTGACTTGGCGGCCAACTTTGCAGCGGGCCAACCGGGGGCGACGGTTGAAGTCCTGATCAATGGCGAGGTTGTGGGCACCTATTCAACAGACAGTGGCGCCTACAACAGTTTCGACGCCAGCTTCACCGCAGCAGGAGAAGCAACAAACATCACTTTGCGCTCCATTGACGGTCCCAGTTCAGGCCCACCGATTGATACGTCCGGGCCAATTTTCCACTACACGCAAGAGATGGAGGTTGGCGGGCAAACGGTCGATGTGGCCGTTTTTGCAGATGGTCAGGCCAATCTCTATCAGGTGCTGAATGGGACGCTGCACGTCTTTGATGTTGCAACGCAGACTTATGAGGTTGCGGGCGCGGCTGGCACGGTCAATGTGAACTCGATGGGCTACAACGCAGAAGATGACCTACTGTATGCCATTGCCGTTGGCACCGGCGTGGACAGCTTGGGCAATGCCGTGCAACGGTCTGACCTGATCATGCTGGACGCACAAGGCAACAGCTACCGGATTGGCGAAACGCCCTATCGATCTTGGACCGGCGATTTTGACGATCAGGGCAACCTTTGGTCTTTCCAATCCAGCATGGATCGGATTGCAGTGATTGACGTGGATCAGCTGGATGCCAACGGCAATCCCGAGGTCACCGTACACAAACTGCCCAGCGACCTTGTGACTCATCGGGTCTACGATGTGGCATTTGATGCCAACACTCAAAGTTTCTACGGCGTGGCACGGCCGCCATCCGAAGGGGCTGACACCATTCTGTTGGTTGTCGATATTTCGAGTGGCACACCGGAATTCACCCTGGTGCCCGTGACTTCAACGGTTGTGGATGGTGTCACGCTCGACGGTGTTCCCGCGGTGACCTTTGGGGCGGCGATCATGGACGCGGATGGCAACCTGTTTGTTGGTGGCAACTCAGGTGACCACGACATGAACAACGCCACTGCCAATAGTGGTGGCATCTATCAGGTGGTCATTGACCCAGCGACGGGCGAGGCGAGCCTGATGTTGATCTCTGAGGCGCCAAGCTCTTACTCCAACGACGGGGCAGCAGACCCAACCGCCGAAAACCCTTTTGTTGAGGTTGATCTGTCGTCCTCCGTTTTGATCCGTGACTTGAGTCTGATTGCGACCACCGAAGGGGAGTTGACCTATGACGACCTGCTCGAAGGCAACGGCGGTAATGACACCTTGGCGGGCGGTATTGGTGAAGACGACCTGATTGGCGGCGGGCTTGGCGACACTCTCCTGGGTGGCGATGGCGATGACTATCTGCACGGCGGCGATGGACCGGGCGGGAATAGCACTATTGTGTCCCAGTATGACAGCGACGGTCTGCGCTACGACCAGTTTGGCAATCTGTTGCCAGAGAACGACGACTATTTGCTTGGAGCTGAGGGAGCCGACACGCTGGAAGGCTCCGCTGGTCACGATACGTTGGATGGGGGAGACGCCTCTGATGTACTGAGCGGAGGGTCTGGGGCAGACGTGCTGTTTGGCAGCGCCGGAGACGACACGCTCTCGGGCGGCGGCCAAGATGACGATCTCTCCGGCGGCAGCGGAGCAGATATTTTGCGAGGTGGGTCCGGCGATGACACTCTGTCGGGTGGCGCCGGGGTGGATCAGCTGGAGGGCGGCTCAGGCCATGACACCTTGTCTGGGGATCAAGGTGCAGACAACCTGACCGGCGGCAGTGGAGACGACACGCTGAATGGCGGTGGCGATGCGGATGATCTGCAGGGAGGCTCTGGTGACGACATCCTCAACGGCGGTACTGGCAATGACTCATTGTCTGGAGGTTCAGGTAATGACGCCCTCGATGGTGGCGCGGGTGACGATAACCTGCGCGGTGGGGTCAATGACGATGTGCTCACCGGTGGTGAGGGGCGCGACAGCTTGCGCGGCGACAGCGGCAATGACGTGCTGACTGGCGGCGCAGATCGCGACTACCTCAGTGGGGCGTCAGGCAATGACACGCTGGATGGCGGCGGCGGTGGGGACCGGTTGTATCTCGGTTCGGGCAGTGATGTGGCCTCTGGCGGCGATGGCGGCGACACGTTCATTTTCCGCAGCGATGACCTGGATGGGGCGCAAGATAGCATTCTGGATTATTCGGTTGCAGACGGAGATCGCCTGGATCTGCGCCGCGCGGACATTGGAGACAGTGAAGCGGACTATGCGGCGTGGTTTGACAGTCAGGTGAGCGTCATCGGTGACGACGTTGCACTTCAACTGGGCAACAGCACAACGCTTCTTCTGCATGGTACAGCAGATGACATGGCACAGCTCTACGACAGCTTTGTGTTCTGAACTCAGCAAGCTGAGGCGGGCTTACTCAAAGCCTGCCTCTTTTGCGATCAACGCCGCCTGCGTGCGGTTTTTGGCGTTGAGCTTCTTGCACAGCGTGCGCACATGCAGCTTGATAGTCACTTCCTGAAGGTCCAGCTCCCGCGCAATCTCTTTGTTTGAGTGTCCCTTGCACAATCCTGACAGCACTTGCTTTTCACGCTGACTCAGCTGTTTTTCAAAATCACTCTCTTCGGCTTCGCCGCCGGCGGCCAACACGCTTGCAGGCACAAAGGTTTCCCCCGCAATCATGAAGCGCACCGCATTGACCAGTGACTTCGCGCCCATGGTCTTAGGTAAAAAGCCAATGGCACCAGCTTCCAGAGCGTCCTGAGCCACTTTGTTTGGCGCGGTGCCACTCACTATGGCAAAGGCTTGATCGGGGTATGCGGCCACGGCATCGATCAGACCCTGCAGCCCGTTCATGCCCGGCATGCTGAAGTCCAGAAGCACCAGATCAAACGGGCCTTTTTGCTCCAAAAGCTTCATGGCTTCGAAGTAGTCTGAACCGGCCACAACGGCGGCGCGGCCCTCGGAGGTGAGGTAAGCGGAGATGGTTTCACGCACCATCCCGTGGTCATCGGCCAACAAAATACGCATGGAAACAGGGCGTCCTACTCTGGGGTTGTGGGAGGACCCTACGTGGCCCTGCGATTGTAAACCAGTCGTGACACCCTGACTTTGTTGCAATTCCTGCGACATACCAAACTCCTTTGTTGACCATCTTCCCCGTCGCGCCAATTTCAGCATCAACAGGATAACTCCAAGTAAATTCGCATAGTTTTTGCAAAACCTGTTGGTGCATCAGATGACCAGGCTGCCACGAAGGGTCACCCAAACTATACCAAAGGTTAGGTGACTAACCCGATGCCCAAACCCGTTGTCCTCACGCTCGTGGCAAAAAGAGACACGCCAACCAATCAACCGGAGTGTCCCATGGAACGTTTTACAAAACTGCTCGCCACCCCCTCCACGCCAAGCATTTTGACCGGTGTCATTCTGTGTGCGGTGGTGGCCTCCCAAGCCATGTCGGATACCATTCTGACGGTCACTGGGGATGTGGCCCCCGCCTCCGAAGGCACCCAATGGAAGTTTGAAGAAAATGATCTGCACGCGTTGCCTTTGGTGCAGTTTGAAACGGACACCATTTGGACAGAAGGGACGCAGACGTTTGAGGGGGTTTCGCTGTCTGCCTTGCTTACTCATGTCGGCGCAAGCAATGGCACCCTTTTGGCGACAGCGGCCAACGACTACACCGTCTCGATCCCAACATCTGACGCCGTTGAGAATGGCCCAATCATTGCCTATTTGCGCAACGGCGAAAAAATGTCCTTGCGTGACAAAGGCCCTTTGTGGATCGTTTACCCATTCGCAGGTAACGACACCTATAAAACAGAAGAATATTATTCCCGCAGTATTTGGCAGCTCGATCGCATTGAAGTGGTTGCCGATGAGTGACTTGAGGCCCCCATCCCGCGTATTAGGCTCCTCTTTATGAATGGCAGATGGCCATTTGTCCTTTTTGCAAGCTTGCTTCTGGCAAGCTTGCTTTTGGGTGGCGGTTTGGGCCGTACCGTGTTCACCGACCTACGGGTATTGTCCACGGCGCAAAACGATGATGTGAGCTGGACGATGTCTCAGCTAGAGGTGGAATTGCTCCGACTGCAAAGCGCGATTCAATCGGCTCAAGCGGACGAGACGGCGGGCCTTAGTGAGGTGCGCAAACGTTTTGACATTTTCTACAGCCGCATAACAACCACGCGGCAAAGCGCGTTTTTTGCCCCAATGGCACAAGAAACAACCGTTGCGCACAGCACGGCGGCGGCTTCTGAGTTTCTGGATCGCAGTATATCTCTAATCGACGGGCCTGATGAAGTTCTGCGCAACTCATTGCCACGTGTTCTCACTGACATCACCGCGCTGCGTCCTAAAGTCCGCGCATTGGCGTTGGCTGGCGTCGACCATTTCACAACACAGGAAACGTCAGACCGAAACCGGCTGTCAACAACGCTTCGCCGGTTGGCGTATGGGTTGACCGCACTGATCGCCGTATTGTTTTTGGCATTGGCCAGTTTGATCCAGCTTTACCGGCAGGGGCAACGTGCCTCACAGAAAACCGAGCAGGCACGGTCACGTTTTGAGGTTGTTGTGTCATCGTCATTGAATGCGATTTTGGTTGTGGACACGCGCGGGACCATTGTGGAATTCAATGGCGCGGCAGAAACGGTGTTTGGCTATACACGAGACGAAGCGCTGGGCGCGGACATGGCTGAGCTGATTATTCCAAGAGAATTGCGAGAAGCACATCGGGAGGGCCTGAAACGGTTCATCCAAACCGGAGATAAAAAGGTCATTGGCGCGGGGCGTGTCCGGCTAAAAGGTTTGCGAAAGTGTGGTGAAGTGTTCCCGGTTGAACTCTCCATCTCGCTGTCGGAGGCCAGTGGCGAAACCGTGTTTGTCTCTTTCCTGCGCGACATCACCAGTGAGCTTAAAGCGGAGGAAGACCTCAAAGAGGCGCTGGAAAAGGCGCAGGTCGGCGAACAGGCCAAATCCAACCTTCTCACCGTTATGAGCCACGAAATGCGCACGCCGCTGAACGGCATCCTCGGATCGCTGGAGCTCTTGGATCAATCAGATCTAAGCGCCGCGCAGAAGCGACATCTCTCGTCTATTGGCATATCTGGTGAGCTGTTGCTTTCCCATGTCAACGACGTGCTTGATCTGTCGTCCTTGAGCTCTGCGGGAGAGATGCCGAAGCAAGCCCCGTTCAATCTGAAGGAGCTGGTGCAGGACGTTGTGGTAAGTCTGCAAGGCAACGCCACCCAATCTCGAAATGCGCTGTCTGTCGACTTTCTGACACCCGACTTGGGGCCGGTGATTGGAGATCGCGGGTCATTGCAGAGGTGTGTGGTGAACTTGGTCGGCAACGCGCTTAAGTTCACGCGCGACGGGTCTGTGGCAATAGACGTTGAGCGTTTGGCTGGTACTGACCTCGTTGAGTTCCGTGTGGCTGATACGGGGGTTGGCATTGCGCCGGAAAACCTCAGTCGGATCTTTGAAGAGTTTGTCACCATCGACACGTCGTTTGATCGCGAAAATTCAGGCACTGGGCTGGGGCTTGCAATCACCAAGCGTCTCGTCGAGCGCAATGGCGGGGAGTTGGAGGCGGATAGTCTGTTGGGAGAAGGAAGCTTGTTCACGTTCAGGCTGCCCCTGCCGCCTCTGGGCGATGCGGACATCCCAGCAAACACCGGCACTCAGTCGCTGCCTGCCCTTCCGGCGGGGTTTCAGGCCCTGATTGTGGACGACAACGACATCAATCGCGAGATCCTCGTCGATATTGTGCGTGAACTTGGCGGTCAGTCGTGCGAAGCCAGCAACGGGTACGATGCGATTGATATCTGTGCGGAGCGAGATTTTGATGTCTTGCTTTTGGACATCAGCATGCCGGGCATAGACGGCCTTGAGACACTGAAGCGGATCAGAGGCGCAGCAGCCCGCAACACGTCAACGCCAGCGATAGCGGTGACCGCGCACGCGTCAACGGCCGATCATAAGGCGATACTTACGCATGATTTTCGGAGCTTGATCTTGAAACCTGTACGCCGGGCCGCAATTCACGGCACACTTGCAGAGACGTTTGGTGTCGTAAATGGCAATTTGTCCAGCTCAAGACCAGTTCAAGAAGTGCCCGAATTTTTGAAACGGTTTGGCCTTGAGAGATATACCGCAGCCACCCAGGAAACACTGGATGAAATTTCCCTGTTCCTTAAGGACAAAGAGGTGTCCGATCCGCTCACCCAACCTGACCGACTGGAGGCGCACCGTTTGTCGGGTTCTGCCGCCGTCCTTGGGTGGATGGACCTTTGGCGTGCCTTTCAGGCGGTTCAGAATGCTCCGGAGACCCAATGGGGCGCTCATCTCAAACGTCTGCGTGCAGAGTTTGAAAGAGTGTTTCCAGAGTAGATCTTGCCTTTTGTCACATCGGACGGGACGCCCATCCAACGTCCCGTTTGAGCCGATGAATGGTCCTAAGAAGGAAGATTGTAAGCAACGCGGACCTGCCCTGCCGACAGTTGGGCCGGCCCCCCGAAACTTCCCGCGCCTTAATGTAGAGTTTGCTCAACCTTTCGAAGGAGCAGGCAAACACAGCATCGCGACACCGTTGCAATTGAAGACTTGTCGGCACAAGAGGTCCAACACGCGGTTCACGTGCATGGCTCGATTTTTGGAGTCGTCGAAGCTCCATCACTCTTTGGCCGCCAGGTCAAAGGAACTGCGGAAGCGATCCTACATCGGATTGGCGTGACGGTCTGCTGTCCGCGCTTTCTCCCGCAAGAAACCATGGATGAGAACAAAGTGGTTTATGCCCTTTGAGGCAATCAAAACGGGGGGGCAAAGGGTTTGGTTGAATAGCCAACCACACACCATGCACTTGTACATCCGTGCTCAAGCTCCACGCCACGAAAATCCCCCACCCGCGACTTCTGACACGACCACAATGGAAGCGATTGGGAGGCAGCCAAAACCCACAATCTACGGCATAACTACTCACAGTAGGAGAGTTGTCGCTCTCCCGCTTGTTCAACTATTCAATTGTTCAAATCGACAAGGCGCCAATCGGAAGTCGGATCAAAACTTCTGAGTGAAAAAGCCACTTCCAAACTGTCTTCGCCGAGATCTGCCTCATGCACCTCACCGTTTTCAGAAACCAAAAATGAGTGAATGCCCGTGTTTCCGTAATCAGATGGCACCGCCAACAAGGCATGTCCGGCCACCATATTGCCACCAATGACATAGTCCAACGCACCGCCAGGGGCCGCGGCGCTCTGGCTGTGCAGAATTCGGTAGTAATACCCGCCAAATGGTTCCGGACCCACATCGGTTTCGCCGTCAGAGTACCCGTCAAGGGATGCAAGGGCGATACGCGCGCCCAAAGGGCTGTGCTCCCCCGCCCAAAACAGCCCGTCTCGCATACCTTCGCTCGACAAGAACGCGGGCGCAAACTCCATGACCCCATCAGCATCATGGTCTTCAAGGCGATACTCAGCCTGGATATCACCATAGACCGCCATGAACTCGATGACCTCCAACTCATTCAAACCGATGCGCCGGAACAATACCTCGTCACGGCCCGCTTCGATGTCAAATTGCCAACTGGTGCCTGCCCTCTCAAGCGGTATCGGAAAAGGCCAGCCCTCCGCACCTAGAAATAAAACCACCCCGCCATCCTCAGCAGGCTGGAACCGGTACCCTTCAAGAAACAAGTCGAGAATTTCGGCGCGATTGGCCTTGTCGCGCGCAGGGTTTCCCGTGGACAGCAAATCTTTGGCATCTGCCCCAAAAACTTCCAAAATTTCGGTCTGATCGCCCTTTTGCAAGGCCGCAATCATTGCATCAAGCGCGGCTTGCGGTGTGGTGTAAACCGCAGACGTTTGCGCTTCGGCCGAAATTGAAAGAGCCAAGCCAAGAACAGCGCCGGACAGGGATTTAGCGAGTGTACTTTTCATTTGTCTATCTCCCTCTACGCGCACCGGCAGCGGCCCGGCCACGAGAAGCTCCCGCTTTGGCACGCTGAGATGGCGCGCGTTTCTTCATCGCACCACCATTTGTGGGGGCCGCCTGACGTTTGGGTGCCACTTTGGCCCTGGCCTGCGGAGCTTTTGGACGTGGGCTAGCTTTCGGAGTTTGTTTTTTTGTCGTGCGCTCCACCGCGGCTTTGCGGTCAGCAGCAGAGGGGCTTGATGGGCGCTCGACACCTGCCCGAGGATTTTTGCTTTTGGAAATATCCGCGGCGCCACTTTTCTTGGCGAGATCGGAGCGCATCTTGTCCCCTCGGTCCGGCTTGGTCACCGGCAAAGACGTCACGCCATCTTTGTCACGCTTGCGCGCAATTGTATCACGGGCTTCTTTTTGACGGTCTTCACTGGGTTTCCAGCCAATGTTGTTTCGATCCCCGATATTAACGTCCCCGTCGATATCAATATCGATGTCCGGGTTGCGAATGATCGGTTGGCCATTCCACCCCCCACAATTGCGACAGCCCCAATAGTCATTCCAGTGGTCATCATCGTCAAAAATTTCGTCCATAATTGCGAAGGCGCCAAATATCAGCAGGCCGGTGGCAACGGCGTCGCCGACATCTGAGGAATTGTCGACATACACGGTCTCTGTTTCATATTGCGGAACGTAAACAACCTCGGGATCAGTTGGCTGAATGACAATTGTATCGGTGTCGCCTTCCTGAATGACTTCAACTGTTTGCTCGTCACCACTAACCAAATTGCCTGCGTCGTTGGCGGCTTGCCGTTTGACCTGAACTGCAGCCATCACATCATCGCTTTGGGCCAGCATTGCGTTGCCAACAGTTTCCGTCCAGTCGATGTGAGCAGCCATGTCTTCAAGCACATCTGGAAAGGCTGTGGCCAAAACTTCAACACTTTCGTCCCAGTCTTCGGCTTCGATTAGCGGCTTCAAATCCTCTTTCGCCGCATCAGCGTTGTCCTCTAGGAACATGTCAGCCTTGACCACCTCAAGAGGAAATGTGGCCGCCACCAACACCTGAATAAGCAACGTGTCTGGATAAAGGGCGACAGGCGCAACAAGCGTTTCAAGCTCTTCGGTTTGCAGAAGGTCGCTGTCTTGTTCAGCCCCAGATTGTGTCCGCGCTCCAGACGGGGTGAGCAAAATCGCGGTTACCAAAATGGCTTTTATCTTAATGTAGTGCATTCCTCAGCCCCTAAAAACAGTTGCTAGTGCCCCACGTTAAGCCTCATTGCCAAACGAACCAAGGTTTTTTGCCAAGCCAGCAATGAAACGTCGAAGTCGAGCGTCGAACGCCACACCACAAACACTGGTTGTGCCTTGGCCGTCTGACCTAAATGACCCAGGATCGGACGCAAACATCCGGTTCATTGGCGAGCAAGGCTGACCGCGCTTCATTTTTGCGGACATTCGACCGGTTCCGGTTTTTTATTGGTCATGTCCTGATTGGCCCCATGCGACAATTCTGTCTCCCTCACCTTCTGCAATTGTAATGCTAGGCCTCATGGCGTCACAGGAAACGGGTTCCGCAAATTCTGCGCGTCTAACAGTTTTGGTGTAAGGTGGTCGTAGACGGCACGGTGTTGGCATCATTAGGCGCCTTTTATGAGACGTGGCCAACCACATTCAGACCACGGGAAATGACTGTACTTTCTCTTTCACGACGACAAAGCACGACCAATTTTTTGAGGGTAGAGATTATGAAACACATTGTTGAAAGACGCCAATTTTTGGCTTTCGCAAGCGCACTGATTTTGGCCAGCTGTGACAGCGGCGACGTGATGAGCTGGGAGCCGGAAACGGATTCTGAAAAACAACTCAGGGAAAGCCGTGAAGCGCTGCAACGCACTGTTGGCGAGGGCGCGCTGCTTGGTGCTGCTGCCGGTTTTGCTATCGGGACAGCAATCGACGGTTCAGAAGGTGGGTTCCGTGGTGCTCAAATCGGGCTGTTGGCAGGCGTCACAGCAGGCAGCTACGTGAAGTCCAAACAGCAGAAGTTTTCCGAACAAGAGCGCCTTCTTACCGAAGTCATTTCGGACTTGCAGCGCACCAATGCCAGAATGGAAGACAGTCTGCGGGCCATGCGCGCCGCCCTGAAAGAAAAGCAAAGCCGCCCTCAGCCTGATGCAACGCGAGACGCCCGCGTGTCCAGCGAAGCTGCTGCAACTTTGAAAGTGGGCGAAAACTACAATGATCTCTTTTCCGAAACCCGCTCCATTTTGTCCTCGCAAGGTTACCAGACGGCATCGATGGACCGCGACATGGCCACTTTAAGCAAACGGATATCAGAGATGCGCTCTGTGGCCGAAGCATTGGCGGTTGACCTCTAGCAGCGCTTCAGTTGGAGAGCTGCGCAAGCTCGAGGCTCAGGGATTTTGCCTCCGCAATGGTGCGCTGCAAATCCGATAGCTTGGCGTCCGTGTTTTGGGCGGGCGCCGCATAAGCGATCACACGATTGACTTTTTGTGACATTTGCGCGCTTACGCCCTGCGTGGTGGCCATTTGTGTCTCAAGCTTGGATTGCTGATACGACAGATCAGCCTCCGCAGCATTGATCTGCCTAGCCAGATTTGCATTACGGGCTTGCTCGGCTGACGCCTGCGCTTCGAGGGAGTCGACACGCGCCTGATACGAGCCCGAGGTTATGCCCGCGACGCCGGACACAAAACCGCCATCAGCTGGGTCATCTGATGTGACGCAAGCAGACAAGAGGCATACAGGGAGGGTGGTCAAGAATGCGGAGGACAGACGAAATACAAGCATCGGTTCACTCTTTCTGTTTGGGGAGGAAGTCGGTGAGCCAGGACATGCTGCCCACCTCGGAGATTCTTGAACTATGCACATGTTTCAAAAACTGACCGGTGTCAGCCATTGCTCTTTGATTAGCGTTGAGAGCACCGCGGGTGCCCCCGCTGAGGTTCAGCAGCGCAAGCGTCGCGTCTTCGGGCACAAACAGGACGGATTGATCCAAAAGGGTCCGGTAATAATCACGGCTGCCATCCAACCGCCCCAACACAGTGTCACGGGCATCTTTGATGGCGGCCACATCCCTACGCGCCTGTGTCAATTCAGCCAGATAGTCATCGTTGCCTGCGGCGATGGCTTCAAAGTCCCTCAATGCATCTTCGGCAATGGACAGTGTACGCTCAACACCATTCAGGGCAACAAGGTCTGTGCGCATCCGCTGCGCCGTGGTGGACGCCAGCATCATCGACAACCGTGTTGCATCATCAATCATTGTCTGGAAGCTTGCATCTCCTGGCGCAGCCGCCGTCGATTGATACCTCTCAAATGCTGCGCCCAGCTCGGCTTTTCCCAGGGTTTCTTGAGACATTTTGGCTGGCACAAATCCAAGCATCCTTAACGCAGCAATGGCCGCATCCGGATTGTTGCTCACAATTTCCAGCGATGTTTGAGAGGTGGGTTTTGCCGCCGCGCCATCTCCGTACGACAGTATAGACTGGGCGATATCGGCATAGGTGCCATTTGGATACGCCGCCAAATATCCTTGGACAGCTGCAAAACTGCCATCACGCACCACCATTTGCCAACTCTGCATATCTGCCATAACCGGGTCGCTGAGGCTGGACACGTCGTTGGCTTTTGCAAATGCAAGCTCACTTAGCAGTGCCTCTTCAACCCAAGGCACTTGTTTACCGGCCGTTTTCATCACGACCTGCTGCCTGACCCGCCCGATCAAAAGGCGCACGTCCAGGTTTGGCGTGCCAATGTGGTCCAGCAGAGCCGAGGTAAACACACTGTTCCGGCCTGAGCCGTCAAAGGCGACGTTGCCTGGATCCGTGGAATACACAAACATCAGCCCCGCTCCACCCGACGTGCGCGCCAGGCCCGTCTGTTCGATCTCTGCAATGTCAAACGGGGCATCTCGGCACGCATCAACAAAGATCAATCCGGTTTTGGGGCGGGCACGCTCAAAAGATCTTCGAATTTCGGTGAGTGTGACGGAGCTGTTCAATAGGGTCCGCGTGTTGGCCACTGAAAACTCACGTCCGATGAGGTAGTTTTCGCCGGTATACTGAACGCCATGGCCTGCGAAAAAGAACATCGCGACTTCAGCACCTTTGGCATCGGCACTGAACCGGGCCAACCCATTCAGCATCTGGGATCGGGTTCCGTCGCGCAAAACGGTAACCCGAAACCCCAAGTCAGATAGCGCGGTTTCCAAATCAGTTACATCGTTGATCGGATTAGCCAGGGACAGCGCCGGATTGTCAAAATTCCCATTGCCAACCAACAGAGCAACCCTGTCTGCGGCCAAAGCTGCGAAAGCGAGAACAGGCCAAATCATTGCCGACATCAGAAACGCGGAGACGGTCCGCTTTTCAAATTTGTTTCGGCTCTGTGGGCATGACGCCCGAGTGGTAAACAACCGCATCATCCTCCCTTCACGCTAACATGTGCCGGCACCATTTTGGTGGTCAAATATGTGCGCTGCCACGCAAGTTAAAACTGGTATCCAAAATTGACATTGACCTTTTTGTAACCGTGGTTGCCGACCGTGTAAGTTATTCCAAGCCGGGCGGCGTCCCAGGTCAACCCGTTCTGTGACCGTTCCGTTCCAAGCGAAATGGCAAAATCTGTATAGTTATCAATATAGACATCATCACCGAAAATCTGGGTGTTGACGATCGACGCTTCCCAGGTGGTCGGTTGGTCAAACAAACGCCAAGTTGTGCGCCCTGATGCTGACAGACCGTTTCGGGTGACCGTGTTCTGCAGATCATAATCCGGGCTTTTTTCGCCACTGCCGGGGCTGCCGGTTGTAGAAATATAACTGAGCATATTGCCGAGATTAAAATCCAGCCCCATTGCGTTGAACAGAAACGACGACGTAAGGGACCCGGAATACATATAGGCAAATGCCCCAAAATCATCTGATCCCACACCGCCAACCCGCACACTTGGGGTCACTGACCAGTTGTCCAAAACGGGAATACGCAACCCACCGCCAAGGGACGCCGAATAGGACTGTGACCCGCCAATGTCGACATAGGTCAATGGCATTTCCAAAACGACGGCCCAACGCGGATCTGCCAATGGTTTGACATAAGAAATTGGCAGCTCAATGACCGTACCTTCAGCTCCATCAACCGAAAACCGTCCCAAACGCGCCGCCACCCCCGGAATCCCGCCAGCGGACTCCTCGACCGTGTTGTCATCGTTCACTTTGACGCTGCCACTGCCGCCAAACCCCGACCCCAACCCAAAGTCGCTGGAAATCATATTGGCTTGCAAAGAGGTCGGGTTGCCAGCAACAGGGTCCGTCGCTGTGGTTTGAACCAAGAGTTCGCCAATCCGTGTAAGAATGCCGTCTTGGTTGCTGACCAAATAGTCATCCAGCGCATCCTCACTTAGCTCGCGGGTCTGTTCGGAAAAGGTTTCACTGATATCCAGATCTGGAATGGAGAACCGCAAAGTTGACCCGGAGTCGGGATAAACGAGGGAGTAGTCGACTCCACGAAAATCTCCTAACACCGTGGCTGTCGACGTTGTTGTGTAGCTGGGATTCAATCCGGCGATGCCTGCGGAGGTGGTGGTTTGATCCACAAAATCCAAGGCGTTTGTGAAAGATGTCTCTGTGGTGGTTCCGTTGCTGGTCACCGTTACATTAAACAATGGATCTGCGCTTCCAAGCCCGGGTTGGAACACCACTGCAATCACTGTTGTCGCCATAACAGCGACCTTCGGACGGGTCAAAAATTCGCTGAAGTTCAAAATAGCCTCCCACAAAAAACGCACTAAACTATAACAATTCCTGAAAATTTTCACCTTCCGGTAGGCTGTCAGGCCAGCAACTTGTTTCTGATCGCGCCAAGCGCATCACGCCTCAGGGTCGCGCATCAATGATCCGATAGGCCACGCCCAAGATATCCTGTGAACGTTGCGCCATCACTTCCCCAAGGGCCTCCGCGACCGAAGCCACGCTCTCCTCTGTTGGTCGCCTGATGTCAAACAACGGCTCTGTTGAAAGGATGGCAATGACCTCGGATTTCCCGTAATCACCCTCGGTCACTTGGATTGCCAATTTTTTTGGATCTTGCGCGAGAATGGAAACCGGCCAAAGCACTCGAATACGGCGAATGCCTGCAACCAC
The DNA here is from genome assembly GCF_913054185.1 of uncultured Shimia sp. Classification (GTDB taxonomy): domain Bacteria; phylum Pseudomonadota; class Alphaproteobacteria; order Rhodobacterales; family Rhodobacteraceae; genus Shimia. Next base: position 5,926 of record NZ_CAJXIV010000037.1, on the reverse strand, counting down.
TTCTCCCAGGGCATCAACTTGGTTTTCGGTGTCATACACATTTGGCAAGACGTGAAACACTTTGCCAGTGTTGTCGACAACCATCACCCAGAGCGACGCATCAGCAATGTTTTCTGGCATTTGAATGTCGACGACGGGATTGTCCCCGGTCGAAAAGACACCAGTTAGAGAATCTTCGCCAGTGTCCCCATGCCCAAGCCGCACCGAGACGGTTTGGGCGGCAACCTGCGGAAGGACGGCGCGAATGGCGCAAAGGTCATTGTTTAAAACGCGCGTTTCCACCTTGAGTTGCCGATCGCCGATCAGAGGTTCAAGGCGAGACTGGATGGCTAAGGCATCCTCGACATTCGCGACATCGCCCACAATCGTGACATCATCAAAGAGTGCAAATGTGGCGTCTTTATCTCGCGTCAATGCGAGCGCGCCACAGGTCGCTACACCAGCCAATTCTGGCGTCAGGGCTTGCACAGCCAACATAACCGGACCGGCCACCAGATCGGCTTCGACAGACATGTTGTTAGACTGTGCCTGGGCCGCAAAAACTTCGGCAATCTCAGCCCGCACGCGGCTGCTTGAGGCGACGCCAGTCACCTGTGCGGACATGTCTGTTACAGAGATTTGCCACGCCTCAAGCTCATACGCGGCCTTCAAGAGTTCTGACGCCGCCAAGGCCCAACCTGGAGAAGGCATGCCTTGTGCCAGTGTCACACTGCCTTCCACCGGTGTCACACCTGTCACGTCGCGGAAAGATCCCCGCAAAAGCTCTGCTGTGGCCTCATCTGGTGCATGTGTCTTGATCACCGCGTTGCCATTTGGATCATTTGCCGCGAGAAATTCATAAGGGCTCGCAACCGGTAGTTCTGGCTCAAAGGCGTCAAAATTCCAGAGCAGCGCTGCCGCCAGTCCCACCACACAGGCGGTCGCAAGGACAATGCGTCCCCATCGTTTCTTGGGGAGATCATTGGAAACCTCGCCTTGCTGATTTGGGCGCAGCTTTCCATCCAGCCAAGTGATTGCTTCTGTGGCATTTGCCGGACGCTTTTTCATGTCAGGATTGGTTGTCCAGTCAATCAATTCTTTCAGGGGATCAGGCACGCCCTCTGTGTCCAGCGGTTGGGCTTTTTGACGGACGATTTCAGCTGGCATCGTGCTGAAGTCCGGCACTGTGCCGCGCCACGCGGCAAGAAGCGTTGCGCCCAGACCATAGATATCTGTTTGAAATCCGACGCGCCCCTCGAGTTGTTCAGGCGCCGCGTATTCATATTTTCCGGCAAATCCGTTGCCGACAATTGTGCGCGCCCCTGTGGCAGTATCCTTGGCGATCCCAAAATCGATAATGGTGGCCTGTTCGGGAGATTCATTGGCCAGAATGATATTGTCGGGTGACAAGTCGCGGTGGATGATGCCCTCGGCATGGGTTGCGTCCAATCCCTGCAAGACACGGTGCGCGACAATCAACAAATCACGCGCCGCCATACGTTTTTCTGTCATGATGCCGTTGAGCGACGGGCCTTCAATATAGTCCATAACCAGGAAAACATGGCCGTCATCAGACTTGGAAACCTCGATGTATCGCACCACGGCATCATGTCGAATCGACCGCATCTGGTCTTCGCGTTTCATCAACTCCACATAATCGTCATTGCCGGAGAACTGCGCGTTTAACGCCTTTATCGCCACTTCCCGGTTGTTGATCTGGTTACACGCCAGGTACGCCTCTCCGGTTCCGCCACGCCCTAAAACACCCTTAATTTCATAGGTGTTATTCAGTATCTGGCCAACTTTAAAAATGTCCGTGGGCAGCGGCGTCTTCATAGAAATCTCCTTGCAAGGGCGCGGAATTTCAAAGGTGTCGATTCAAATGCGAAACGGGGCTAATATGCTCAGTATACCTGAATTTTATTTTTTCATCGCTGTTCGTCTTCATCCTTTTTTTCGGAGGACTTTGAGATGTCCCCACGTGGATCGCAGGATTCCATCAAACGCAAAGAGCTTGTGGGCAAGCTCAATCCAACTTGCCTGAAGGCCTTTTCAGAAGCCGCCCAAGCCGCAAAACGCCGTGGCAACCCCTATGTTGAGCTTGTGCATTTTGTCACCGGGCTCGCTGATGCCGAGGGGTCGGATTTCGCGCTACTGCTGGAATCGGCGGGGGTAGATCGCCACACATTTGACGGCGATGTGCTGCGCGCCACAGATGCGCTTCGCCACGGTGCCGGGTCTGTTGAGGAGTTCTCTGACCACATCTTCCGCGCCATTCAGGAAGCCTGGCAATTTGGCTCGCTCGAGTTTGGCGACGACACCGTGCGCTCCGCTTATGTCCTTCTCGGAGCATTGCAGGTTCCGGTTTTGGAAGGCCTGTTGTTCAAGATCAGTCTTGAATTTGACAAGTTGGACAGCGCGGCAATGGCCTCACAGCTTGATGAATTACTGGTGGACTCCATCGAGGCCCCTGCCACCCCTGCTGACAGTCAGGCGCCTGCGAGCAAGAAAGCACCGGGAGGCAAATCCGCTTTGGCGCAGTTTGCAACCAATCTGACTGCCCAGGCGCGTGACGGTAAAATGGACCCGGTGGTGGGTCGCGATCCTGAAATTCGCCAGATCGTCGACATTCTGATGCGCCGCAAGCAAAACAATCCGATCCTGACCGGGGAAGCGGGCGTTGGTAAAACCGCTGTGGTCGAAGGGTTTGCCCAGCGCCTTGCGCGTGGCGACGTGCCCCCCCAGCTGCGCAATGTCGATCTGCAGATGCTTGACATTGGCCTGATGCAAGCAGGCGCTTCGGTCAAAGGCGAGTTTGAAAAACGCCTGAAGGCGGTGATTGACGAAGTGCAAGGCTCCGACACGCCCATCATCCTCTTCATCGACGAAGCCCACACTTTGATTGGTGCGGGCGGGGCTGCAGGCACCGGCGATGCGGCCAACTTGCTCAAACCCGCCTTGGCACGCGGCGAGCTGCGCACCATCGCCGCCACCACTTGGGCGGAATACAAACAACACATCGAACCAGATCCAGCCCTGACCCGCCGCTTTCAAGTGGTGAAAGTGGACGAGCCTGACGAGGACAAGGCGGTTTTGATGTGCCGTGGCATCGCGGGCGTTCTCGAAAAACACCATCAGGTTGAGCTTCTGGATGAAGCCATCGAAGCGGCCGTAAAAATGTCTCACCGCTACATCCCGTCGCGGCAATTGCCCGACAAGGCGATCTCGCTTTTGGACACAGCCTGCGCGCGGGTTGCGGTTAGCCAACACGCCACGCCTGCGGAGGTTGAAGACATTCAACGCCGCCTCGCAGCTTTGGAGATTGAAGAAGGTATCATTGAACGCGAAGAAGCGATTGGCATCGACGTGGGCGAGCGCAAGGCAGTTGTAGAGGCGTCTCTGGACGTGGCCGAAGGTGAACTTGACGCCGCCTCGGCGCGTTGGGATGCGGAAAAAGACATGGTTGCCGAAATTTTGGATCTGCGCGCGCAATTGCGTGGCGCGGGTGCGGCGGTTGATGACACCGGAGACATCGGCGACGCTGACCCTGCTGAGCTGGATCCCGAGGAGCCAGCCGAAGACGGCGCTTCAGAAGCAGACGACGCCACCGCAGATCCAGCGCCCCCCTTTGACCGCGAAGAAACCTTGGCCACTCTGCGCACACGTATGACAGCCCTGACAGATGCACAGGGGGAAACCCCGCTCATCCTTCCAGCCGTCGACAAACAGGCTGTGGCAAGCGTGGTGCAAGATTGGACCGGCATTCCCATGGGCCGCATGATGGCCAGCCAGACAGAACGTGCGCTGTCATTGGCCGAGGATCTCGCCAAGCGCGTGGTCGGCCAGGATCATGCTATGGAAATGATTGCCAACCGCATTCAGACCTCTGCCGCAGGTCTTAAACCACCCGAGAAACCCGTTGGGGTGTTTATGCTTTGCGGACCGTCTGGCGTAGGCAAAACCGAAACCGCATTGGCCTTGGCTGAGCTTATGTATGGCGGCGAAGACAATATCATTTCCATCAATATGTCGGAATTCCAAGAAGCCCATACGGTTTCTACCCTCAAGGGCGCGCCTCCGGGTTATGTCGGCTACGGCAAAGGTGGCATTTTGACCGAAGCTGTGCGCCGCCGCCCCTATTCGGTTGTGCTGTTGGACGAAGTCGAAAAAGCGCACTCGGATGTGCATGAAATCTTCTTTCAGGTCTTTGACAAAGGCATGATGGATGACAGCGAGGGACGCCGGATTGACTTCAAGAACACTTTGATCCTGCTGACCTCCAATGTTGGCTCTGACGAGATCATGGCCATGACGGAGAACGGCACACAACCGGCTGACATGGACGAGCTGAATCAGTCTTTACGTGCGCCCTTACTCCAGGTGTTTCCAGCCGCCTTGCTGGGGCGGGTTGTCACCATTCCTTACTATCCGCTGTCGGACTCGATGATCGAGGCCATTGCAGGCTTTAAGCTCAAATCCATCGCCAAACGGCTGGGCGAAGGATACGGGGCGGACCTAGTGATTGGCGAAGGCGCCATGGATGTGATCAAGGCCCGCGCCACCGAAATCGAAAGCGGTGGGCGTATGATTGACGCCATCCTGACCAACACGCTGATGCCCGAATTGAGCCGCCGCATCCTCAACCACAATCTTGAGGGTAAGGAGCTCATCAAAGTCACGGTCACCGGCGGAGAGGACGGCTTTTCTTATCACTTTGAGTGACTTCAGGAGCGGACAGGGATGAAGGTCTACAACCGCCACGGCTATTTACACCAACACACCATGGGCATGGATGTGGCTGGGCGGGAGTATTTTTCTTTAGTGATTAAAGGCACCTGGGCGTTTCCAGACACACCCGGAGCGCCAATGCGGCTTTTGCCTGAGGTGGAGCAGACACCCTTGGTGATGGCGGATCAGCACACTGGAGAGCCGGGCTACTCCGCAACGTTATGGGAGACCGATTTTGCCTTTCGAAAACCCGCCTGTGACGTGGTCGTGCAAGGCGCCGCCTATGCCCCAGACGGGCAGAAGGCAGAACGGGTGCAAGTGGGCATTCGGGTTGGGGAGTGGCACAAAACACTGATGGTCGTGGGCCATCGTGAGTGGCGAGTGGTCGGCCCGGCGATTATGGCCACCGATCCCTATCCATTTAGCCGTTTGCCGTTTTCCTATGATGTGGCCTTTGGCGGCACCGATAAGCTCGACCCAGAGGTGGAAAACCCGCATTCTTATACCGCCAACCCCGTGGGACGCGGTTATGCCACGCCGCGCAATCAGGATCGTCTCAGCGGTGCGCCCCTACCCCTGACGGAAGAACCGGGCGTTGAAGTCACATCACCTTATAAAGACTACCGCCCTATGGCATTGGGGCCCATTTCCCGCGCCCGCGCCGATCGGTTGAAGTGGGCCGGCACCTATGATCAGAAGTGGCAAGACGAGGTATTTCCCTTCCTACCGCGCGACTTTGACGAACGCTACTATCAGCAGGTTGGCAAAGATCAGCAGATCATCCCGCCCGCCACAGGCACCCCGGTCACCACACTTAACCTCACCTCCAAAGGCCGCGAGCAGTTCCAGCTGCCGCAAACCGACCTCCCTGTGCGCCTTTTTCGTGGATGGGAAGAGGCTTTTTCAGGTGTGGTGCGACCAGACACCCTGCTGTTTGACACCGAAGCGCGGCGCATCTCGATGGTCTGGCGTGTAGACGTGCCCATGAAACGCATCATCACCGAGATCACCGAGGCCTGGATTGGCACCCCAGCCAAAGGTCTTGAGCGCGCCAAACGACAGGGTAAAGCGTATCACCCGCGTGGCCGCCGCTTCCGTTTGCCGGGCGACACGCCTGTGCCTGCGGCGTCAGATGCGGAGGCCCCGTCATGAGTGCGTTAAAGGGACTCGGCCTCAATATCCTCTCCGCCGGCATGGTCACTGCCGTGGGATTAAGCCG
>NZ_CAJXIV010000036.1 GCF_913054185.1 uncultured Shimia sp. | reverse complement strand
ATGGCCTTTGAGGCGGAAGCCCGTGGTTTGACCCAGAAATACCGCATCACCCAGCACTTGGCCCGTGTGGTGCATGATGAGCTGACCAAAGCTGAAGGGTTTGTTGAACCTGCGCGTGGGGTCACCCAGCGGATCCAGCCGTTGGCACCGGTGGCGCTTGAGGTGGCTGCGGCGGAGTAACATCGCCAAGCGCAGAGAAGGGTTTTCACACCCGAAATAAACAAGTAGGAGGGCGGCATGTCTATGTCGTCCTCATCTCCGTTTGTGCGCCCTGTTGTGCGCATGAAACCGAAAGCCAACGCCCGTGCAATCCGTCATGGATTTCCCTGGGCCTATGATAACGAGCTGGTCACAGACCGGCGCACCAAGGCGCTTGTGCCCGGCACCCTTGCGGTGCTGGAAGATGACAATCGCCAGCCCATGGGGGTGGTGGCGACCAACAGCCACAGCAAGATTTTCTGCCGCATGTTGGATCGTGATCCCGAAGCGCAAATTGACCAAGCGTGGTTTGAGGCAAAATTTGCCCGTGCGCTGGCCATGCGCGAGCGGGTGTTTGATACGCCGTTTTACCGGTTGGTCCATGCCGAGGCGGATGGGGTGCCCGGTGTTGTGGTGGACCGGTTTGGGGACACTGCTGTGGTGCAGCCCAATGCAGCCTGGGCCGACACATTGTTGGAGCCGCTGGTTGCGGCCTTAGTGGCGGTGACTGGCGTGACCAACGTGCTGAAAAACGGCTCAGGTCGCGCGCGGGTTTTGGAAGGCCTTGAAGAGCACAGCGCTGTTATGGCGGGCGCCGCGCCGGACGCGCCGGTGTCAGTTGTGATGAACGGCGCGACGTATATGGCCGATCTGACCGGTGGTCAGAAAACCGGACTGTTTTTTGATCAACGTCCGAACCATGCTTTTTCGGCGGGACTTAGCAAAGATGCCAAGGTGTTGGACGTGTTTGCCCATGTGGGTGGGTTCTCTTTGGCGGCCTTGGCTGCTGGGGCGAGCCATGCCACGGCCGTAGATGGGTCTGCAGCGGCGCTGGAGTTGGCGCAGGCGGGCGCCGAAGCAGCTGGCGTGGCGGAGCGCTTTGCGACGCGCAAGGGCGATGCCTTTGACGTGTTGACTGCGCTGGGCGAAGAGGGTGCAAAATTTGACGTTGTGATTTGTGACCCACCGGCGTTTGCACCATCCAAACCAGCGCTTGAGAAAGGTCTGAGGGCCTATGAGCGCGTGGCTCGGCTGGCGGCACCTTTGGTGGCTGAAGGCGGGTATCTGGGGCTATGCTCCTGTTCCCACGCCGCTGATTTGGCACGGTTCCGGGGCGCGTCGGTGCGCGGGATTGGCCGGGCTGGGCGACAGGCACAGCTTATCCACACTGGGTTTGCGGGACCGGACCATCCATTGATGCCGCAACTGGCGGAAAGCGGATATCTCAAGTCGCTGTTTTTCCGTCTGTGAAGCGCCTGCTCCTAGACACCTGCGTTTTGTATCCTACCGTGATGCGGGCGGTGTTGTTGGGCGTGGCCAAGACCGGTGCGTTTGAGCCGCAGTGGTCAGAGCGGATTTTGGAAGAATGGGCGCGGGCGGCACGCAAGCTGGGCCCAACCGGTGAGCCGCAAGCACGGGGCGAGATTGCTTTGTTGCGGGCGGCATGGCCTAAGGCTGCGGTGACGTGGAAGCCTTCGCTGGAAGATCGACTGTATTTGCCTGATGAGCATGACGTGCATGTGCTGGCGGCAGCGATTTCCGGATCGGCAGATGCCATTGTCACGATGAATGCGAAGGATTTTCCAAAGCATATTTTGGCGGAAGAAGGTCTTGAGCGGATTGCGCCGGATGAGCTTCTGCGCGGGTGTTGGGAGACCGATCCCGAAGGCGTGGCAGCGGTCTGTGAGGCGGTGCGGCAAGAGGCTGAGCGGTTGAGTGGCGAGGCTTGGGAAATGCGCAAGCTGTTGAAAAAGGCGCGGCTGCCGAAGCTGGCGAAAGCTGTGAGCATGTAGGATCTAGGGGCTTTGCCCTGTCACAGCGAGGCGGTGATCCCCAAGATATCAGGGGAACGAGAAACGCTTAGGTTTTGGTGATGCCCCATTTGTGTTCGAGCTTTTCGATGGCTTGAATACGCTCCTCGGTTTTGGGGTGACTGAGCAGCCAGGCGGGTGTGCTGGCGCCGTGCGCACCGGTGAGGTGGGAGAGTTTCTCAAACAGGGATTTTTGCGGGGCGGTGCCAATGCCAGATTTCACCAGAAGTGCGGCGGCATACGCATCTGCTTCATACTCATCCCCTCTTGAGAGGCGCGACGACAGCAGACTTGTGGCGGTGTTGGCCACCAAAGGGCCGATACCAGGCAAGAAGCGGTTCAGAACCATGGCGAGGGCGGTGCGCAGGGCGTTTTGGCCGGAGAAGTCGATCATGCGGCGGCGGGAGTGGCCCAAAGCCACGTGACCCAGCTCATGGGCCACCACGGAGGCGATTTCGTCGGCCGTCACATCGCCCGCACGGTAACGGTTGTAAAAACCACGGGTCAAGAAAATGCGCCCATCTGGCGCAGCCAGGCCATTGACCGGCTCAATCTCATAGATGTGCACGCGGATGCGCGGCAGATCGAGGGCCTTGGCCATGTCCTTGATCAGCGGATTGAGGCGTGGGTCAGCCAGCTCGGTGGATTTGGCGTCCAACTCACGCGCGGTACGCCAGGCAGAAAAACGCATCATCAGCAGGCCATAGAGCACTGCGATGAGAATGGGCATCAGTTTGATCATAAGGTAGATATGGAAGCTCCGGCGGCGGGGAGCAAGGGCCGTTAGAGTTCAAAGAGTTGTGGTGTGTGTCGCGAGAGCCTTTCTGTGCCACTATGTGAGCACAATACGGAATGTCCCAAACACATGGCTTCGCCTGTTGCATCGTCCATCAAAATCATATGCAGGAAGAAAACCTGGTTTTCTCGCATGATCTGCGGGTTGCCTTCGTAAAACATCGGGAAGTCTACCCAGATCGGTGCAAACACGGCGCCCATTCCATATCCGCAAGCCTGAAGCCTAGCGTGCTGAAAGCCATGTGCATCAAACGTGTCGGCATGGGCGTGGAACACATCGCCCATAGGCGCGCCGGGGCAAATGGCTGCTTCGCAGGCCGTTAGGGCCTCATTGGCGGCGGCGAACATTTTGCGGTGCTGATTGCTTGCTTGCCCAACAATGAGCGTTTGCATCATGGCCGCATGATAACGTGCATATGCGCCGGACCATTCGATGGTCAGTTGATCTTGTGCTGACAGGTGGCGTCGTCCGGAAGCCGATCGGCACAAAAGGGCACGTTCGCCTGATCCAAGAATGAACTCGTTCCCGGCATAGTCACCTCCCCCTCGGAACACTGCGCCTTGCATTTCCGCAAGTATGTCCCCCTCAAATGCGCCAGCTTTGGTCGCTCTGAGAGCCGCGTCCAGCGCATCGTCGGAGAGGGCCGCGGCGGTTCGGTGCATCGCTATTTCCGCATCTGATTTGTCTCGACGTAGATCTGAAATGAGATCGCTATAGTCGACAAGATTTGGAAGTGTGTTGCGCAGTTGTTGGCCCCAATAGTCTGTCAGCCCAGCAGTCTTGGACTCATAGCCAAGCTTGGCGTCGGACATCCCCAACTCTGCAAGTAAGCGAGAGAGATCCGCTATCGGGTCCGCGCCCTGCGCCTCTGACCAGATGTGAATGTGATCAATTTGTAAGGTGCTTGTGAGCTGTGCCTGCAGCCGGTCTGGCCTGCGGGTGAGAAGGTGAATGTCACCCGACCTGGATAGGACCATGCATTGGAACAGGGCAAACCCAAAGGTGTCGTATCCTGTCAGCCAGAATTGGCTTTCTGGTGCAAATAACAAAATGGCGTCCAGCCCTTGCTTGGATAAGGCTGATTGGGCGCGCGACACGCGGTCTTGATATTCCTCAAAGGAAAAGTGGTGTGGCATGCCTACCTCCAGCTGTCACGTCACTAGAGGATTATGTTTTGATGCATTTTTCAAGCCGCGACTTCGCTGTCACGTCAGCGGGTCAATTCCCGCATGCCGCGTTCCAGACCTTCGAGGGTCATTGGCACCATGCGGTTTTCAAAAATATCGCGGATCATGCCGATGGAGTGGGTGTACTGCCAATGTGCCTCTGGCAAAGGGTTGATCCACAGGTGGGAGGCCCATTGATCTCGGGCGCGTTCCAGCCAGACTTGGCCCGCTTCTTGGTTCCAATGTTCGTTGGCCCCGCCTGGGTAGGCAATCTCATAAGGGGACATGGAGGCGTCACCTACAAAGATACATTTGTAGTCCGGCCCATAGGTGCGCAGCACTTCGTGGGTGGGGATTTGATCATTCCAGCGGCGTTTGTTGTCGCGCCACACACCTTCGTAAAGACAGTTGTGGAAGTAATGGTATTCGAGGTGTTTGAACTCTGCACGGGCGGCGGAGAAAAGTTCTTCGACCACTTTGATGTGCGGGTCCATCGAGCCGCCAACGTCCAGAAACAGCAGCACTTTTACGGCGTTGTGGCGCTCGGGACGGGTTTTGACATCGAGATACCCATGTTCAGCCGTAGCCTTGATGGTACCATTCAAATCCAGCTCTTCGGCTGCGCCTTCGCGGGCCCAGCGGCGCAGGCGTTTGAGGGCCACTTTGATGTTACGGGTGCCAAGTTCAACGGAGCCGTCGAAGTTTTTGAATTCGCGTTTGTCCCAGACTTTGGTCGCGCGCTGGTGGCGACTTTCCTTTTGGCCAATGCGCACACCCTCGGGGTTGTAGCCATAGGCGCCAAACGGCGAGGTGCCAGCGGTGCCAATCCACTTGTTGCCACCCTGATGGCGGCCTTCCTGCTCTTTGAGGCGCTCTTGCAGTGTTTCCATAAGCTTGTCGAAGCCACCGAGGGCTTCAATCTCGGCCATTTCCTCTGCGGAGAGGTGCTTTTCAGCCATCTTACGCAGCCACTCTTCGGGAATGTCGACGGCGTCCAGGACGTCCTGCGCGGAGATTTCGCCCAAGCCGTCAAATGTGGCCGCGAAGGCGCGGTCAAATTTGTCGATGTTGCGCTCGTCTTTCACCATGATGGTGCGGGCGAGGTAGTAGAAACTCTCCACATCATAAGTGGCAAGGCCAGCCTTCAGCCCTTCGAGAAATCCCAGAAACTCGCGCAGCGAGACCGGCACACGGGCGTCACGCAGGTTTTCAAAGAAGGGCAAGAACATGGGTCAGAGAGCCATACGGTGGATGATCAGCGTGATAAACAGGCCGAGGATGGCAAAAATCATCGCGTAGACCGCGCCGTATTGCAGGATGTCGGCGCGTTTGCCGCCACGTTTCTTGGCCAAAGTGCCACCGGTGATTGCGCCAAGCAAAGCGCCGAGAAGTACAAACATGGTGTCCTAGGATCTCCCTTTGATCGGGCTGAGTGCCGAGATCTCGCGCAGTTTTGCGCGCACGGCCCAGTCCGGGCCAAAGCCGTATCGTGCCCAGCCAAGACTGTCCAGACGCAGGGCGCCAGCGTCCTCGAACTTGCCTTCCATCTCCAGGGCCTCTGCTTGCAGAAGCATAAGGGTGGACAGCAGCGCAGCATTCTCAAAGCGGCCGGCAGGGGAAATTTGTGGATTTAGGATGTTGAGGGCTTCGCGGCTATGACCGGCGCTGATGGCGTAGGCGGAGAGTTGTGTCGCTACAAAGGCGCGGTGCGGGCCGTAAGGTTCCGCAGAGCGGTAAGCGTGGTCGGCGGCTTTGAAATGCGTGTGGGCGGCGGCGATATCTTGCGATTGCAGCAGACGACCCAAAGCGTAATGGGCAAAGCCGAGGCGATGGTCTTGCCATCCATTATCCTGTGCAATCACAAGCGCTTGGCGGGCCGCGGATCGACGATTGGCCGGCGAAGTGCCAGGGCCAAGGGCGGTTTGTACTGCGTTGATCCAGGCGCGTGGGGTCTCTGGTAGCGGATTGCTGGACAGTTGATCACCACGGGGATTGATGCGTGACAGGATTGATGGCAGGCGGGAGGCCACTTCACCACGGGTCATGCCATTGCGCAGGGTTGGGTCGTAGTAGGCCCGCAGCACGGTCATATCAAAACCGGTGAGCACCGCGTGGATGTTGTCGTCATTAAAGACGCTGTCGGGCAGGCGGTAGAGATCGTTTAGGGGACCAAGGGCTTGGGCCAATTCCTCGTGCAGACAATCGCGGGTTTCCTGCGGGCTGGTGTCATTGGGCAGAAAAATCGCGATCTTGTCGCGGCTTTCCAAAAGCGCCCAGTTGGCCGCGCCGCTGCGCCGCGCCGAGCGATACTGTGACAGCGAGGAAATATTGGGCACCACAAAGCAGGCCGCTTGGGGCAGGGCTTTGCGGATGTCCCGGCGAGAGACGGCCTGAATCGTGATGTTGGCGGATGGCGACTGTGTCAGAGAGATGTCGATGCGCGCTTCATTGCGCAGACGTGCCAGAAGGGCTTTGAGGTCCGACATCATGCCGGTGGGGGGGGCACCGGTCACGCGTACCGTGATTGGGCCTTCAAAACGGGTGAGGCGCTCAAGAGTACGGCCACTTTCCAACTCAAAGCTGAGGTCAAGAAAGTCGCGGGCGATGTCGCGGTTGGAGCGGTTGGGTGGAATGGGACGTGGTGTCGAGAAGGCTTTGACCGGCGGCAAAGTGGTGTCACTCACCGCGGCGCGGGTGGGTACGCCGTTTTGACCAACCGGCGTACAGGCCGCCAGAACAAAGGCCAAAGGAATCAGTGAAGACAGAAAAGAGCGCAAAATCAGGGCCTTTGATACTTAATAAACGGGGACAACTGCCCGATTCGATCATAGAGTTTGCGGGCGTTGGTGTTAAATTCTTGTGTCATCCAATACACGCTTGGCGCGCCGGCGTCATCTGCGGCTTTGTAAACCGCTTCAATCAGTTTGCGACCGACACCTGTGCCACGGACGTCTGGATCGGCGTAGAGGTCTTGCAGATAACAAACGTTTTCAACCTTCCAAGCGTGGCGGTGGAACAGGTAGTGGGTCAAACCAATGAGTTTGCCGTCCAATTCTGCAACCAGACAGGAGTAATCCTGTGGATCGTCACCCAGGAGGCGCGCGAAGGTCGAGGCGTAAACCTCTTCGGTCACGGTGCTTTCGTAAAAGGTGATGTAGTCGGTCCAGAGCCGGCGCCACTCTGCGTGGTCGGCTTCGGTGAGAGGGCGGATGAGGACGTCAGACTGAGACATTTGGTGCGGACTCCGGTTGAGGGCCAATTCCTGCTACAAAATCAGGCCTTAAGTGGATCGTAAGATGCGCAAAGACTTGAGCAAAAACGCGGTGCGCTTGGTGAATTTGAATGGCCCACATGGGTGCAGTCCGTTCAAAAGTATTGGCAGAGGTTTAGCGACCGGACCGTGCCATAAAGGCCAGGCGTTCAAACAAATGTACGTCTTGCTCGTTTTTAAGCAGGGCGCCGTGCAGCTTGGGCAGGGCGTTCGCGCCATCGCGTTTGAGGTCTTCGGGCGACAAATCTTCGGCCAAGAGCAGCTTCAGCCAGTCGATCACCTCAGATGTGGACGGCTTTTTCTTCAAGCCAGCAGTGTCGCGGATCTCGAAGAACTGTGTGAGGGCGGTGGTCAGCAGGGCCTCTTTGATCCCAGGATGATGCACCTCAACGATCTGCTTCAAAGTCTCCATTTCGGGGAAACGAATGTAGTGAAAAAAGCAGCGGCGCAGGAAGGCGTCGGGCAGCTCTTTTTCGTTGTTGGAGGTGATGATGATGATCGGACGGTGCTTGGCTTTGATGGTCTCGCCAGTTTCATAAACGTGGAACTCCATCTTATCGAGTTCTTGCAACAAGTCGTTGGGGAACTCGATGTCTGCCTTGTCGATTTCATCGATCAGCAGGACAACTTTCTCATCAGAATCAAAGGCATCCCAGAGCTTTCCGCGTTTGATGTAGTTGCCAATATCATGCACACGTTCGTCACCAAGTTGGCTGTCGCGCAGGCGAGAGACGGCGTCATATTCGTAGAGGCCTTGCTGTGCTTTGGTGGTGGACTTTACGTTCCACTCGATCATTTTGAGACCCAAGCTGCGTGCAACTTGCATGGCCAGTTCCGTCTTGCCGGTGCCCGGCTCACCTTTGACCAATAGGGGGCGCTCCAGCGTCACGGCAGCGTTGACCGCCACGGTCAGATCGTCGGTGGCCACGTAGTCTTTGGTACCCGAAAACTGCATAAAATTTCTCCGCCCGTTCGCCTATTTCGGCGCGCACCCTATCGTGAACATATTTTGTCCGCAATGTGCGGTTAACAGGTAGTGACATTCCCCAGCCAACGGAGTATTGGCTGGCACGGAGAGAAGGGGGGTTACATGTCTGAATTGAATACCACGATGGACGTGAGCCGCGATGAGGGAGCAGAAATGAAAGCCGAAACTTTCCTGCCCGACGACTATCGTCCCGCAGAAGATGAGCCGTTCATGAATGACCGGCAGGTTGAATACTTTCGACGTAAACTATTGAGCTGGAAAGAAGATTTGGTTGCGGATACCCGCGACACGATCGAGGGGCTGCAAGATGGCACCCGTAATATTCCGGACGTTGCCGACCGCGCCAGTGAGGAGACTGATCGCGCGCTTGAGCTTCGCACCCGGGATCGCCAGCGCAAATTGGTGAACAAAATTGACAGCGCTATTCGCCGTATTGATGAAGGCGAATATGGGTACTGCGAAGTGACGGGGGAGCCTATCTCGCTCAAACGTCTGGATGCACGCCCAATCGCGACCATGAGCCTTGAGGCGCAAGAGCGCCATGAACGCCGCGAGAAAGTTCACCGCGACGACTAAAAAACGAAGTTGCCTGTGACGGAAAAACGCAGGCAATGATACCAAAAACAAAGACGCTGGGGCTTTTGCTCCAGCGTTTTTGCGTTAGGGTTAAGCCATGGATTTGCAAGGTAAAAAAATCACCATCATTGGTGCAGGGATTGGCGGCTTGACGGCTGCGCTTGCCCTACATCAACGGGGCGCCAAAGTGCATGTTTTGGAGCAGGCCGAGGCGATCACAGAGGTTGGGGCGGGCCTGCAAGTCAGTCCCAATGGAATGGCCGTGCTCAAGGCGCTGGGCGTCGACGTTGCGCTTAAAGCGCGCGCAGTGCGTGCGGACGCGGTGGAACTGCGCGACTATGCGGCAGGGCGCCTGGTGAGTCGGCTGGATCTTGGATTGGTGTCTGAAAATGACCCGCTGCGTCCAACAGAGTATTACTTTGTGCACCGGGCAGATCTGATTGATGTTTTGGCGCAAGCCGTTCGAAAATCGGGTATAAAAGTGCTTTTGCTTCAGCAGGTTGAGACTGTTGTGCCTGGTGATCGGCCCAAGGTTATCATGGCCAATGGCGCGGAGATGACGGCGGATTTGATTGTGGGTGCGGACGGGTTGCACTCCAAGGTGCGCCCGGCGCTCAACGGCACGGTGGCACCGTTTTTCACTCGGCAGGCGGCGTGGCGGGCGACAGTGCCCAACACCATGGCACTTCCGGATGTGGTTCAGGTGCATATGGGGCCAAAACGTCACGTAGTGAGCTATCCGCTGCGGGGTGGTGAATTGGTCAATATTGTCGCTGTGCAAGAGCAGGTGGGCTGGACGGAAGAGGGTTGGCATATTCCTGATGATCCAGTCAACCTGATGGAAACATTTAAAGATTTTGGCGGTGGTGTGCGACGCATGCTGGCGGAAGTCAGTGATGTGCGCAAATGGGGGCTGTTTCGTCATCCGGTGGCGCCGGTCTGGCACAAAGGCCACTGTGCGCTATTGGGGGATGCTGCGCATCCCACGTTGCCGTTTATGGCGCAGGGCGCTGTCATGGCGATGGAAGATGCCTGGGTACTTGGCGATGCCCTTGAAAAAGCGGAAGATTTTGAAGGTGGCTTGGCCGCGTATCAGGACCGGCGCAAGCAGCGTGTGACCAAGGTCGTGGACACGGCCAGCAAGAATGCCTGGAAATACCACCTAAGCAATGGACCCCTGCGCATGGCGGCGCATATGGGGATTCGTATGGCGTCCACATTGGCGCCGCGAAAGATGATGGGGCAGTTTGACTGGATCTATCAATACGATGTCACCAAAGAGTGAAATGTTGCGCCGGTGAAGAGCGGCATTAACCAACATTTTGCGCGTCGGTATTGTGTCTGTATGGCGACTGTTTCGCGTTGGTGCGGGAATTTGGGCTGCTGACGCGCTTAAGGCACCGAACGTTGCGCTAGAGCGTTTCCCCGACGTCTCGCACCAGATCAGATAATTGTGTGAGCTGTGCCGCAAGTGGGCTGCTTTTTCGCCAGATCATACCAATGGTGCGGGCCGGTTGCGCGCCGGCAAAACGGACGACGTTCACGGCGGCGGCAGGTGTGTCCACAGGGATGGCCATCTCGGGAATCACCGTGACGCCCAGACCTGCGCCAACCATCTGCACCAGCGTCGAGAGGGAGGAGCCGTCGAGGCCTTCGTGGGGGCGGACTGTTGGCAATGAGCAGAAAGACAGCGCTTGATCGCGGAAGCAGTGACCTTCTTCGAGCAGGAGCAGACGTTCGCGTTCCAAGTGGTCCGGGGCTGGCACGGGAGCGGCGGCTTCGGAGTCCGGGCGGACCAGGACAAACTCTTCTGACCAGAGGGGCACCTCGGTGAAGGCGGGCTCTGACACTGGCAAAGCGACAATGGCGGTGTCGATGCGTCCGGCGTGCAGTTCAGCTATCAGATTGGCTGTCATGGTTTCGCGCACCATGAGCGCCATGTCGGGGAAAGTGGTTTTCACCTGCCGCAGTAGGGCAGGCAGCAAGTAGGGCGCGATGGTGGGAATCACACCGAGGCGCAAACGACCGGTGAGGCCGGATTGGGCCGCGCGCGCCATGTCGCCCAATTCATCGACGCTGCGCAAGATGTCGCGCACCCTCACAAGCACGTCTTCGCCAAAGGATGTGAGGCGTACACGGCGGGTGGTGCGCTCCAATAAAGGGGCCCCAAAGCTTTCTTCCAACTCCTTGATTTGCACGGATAAGGCAGGTTGTGAAATGGAACACACATCCGCCGCGCGACCAAAGTGGCCGTGCTCAGCAAGCGCGTCAAAATAGCGAAGTTGGCGGAGGGTAAGGCTATTCATAGGGTGAAGTTATCAATGTAATCGGAAAATGCAACTTCCCCCAATCAGTTTTGCCTGCTTAGACTGGTTCCAGAGATTACGTGACCCATCAAAAGACAGGAGAACGACATGGACGGAAACATGAAATCAGGTGGCTGCCCGGTGATGCATGGCGCGGTGACACAACAGGCGCGGGGCAACCGCGATTGGTGGCCAAACCAGCTGAACCTGCGGATTTTGCACCAGAACTCAGCCAAGTCCGATCCTATGGGCGCTGCGTTTGACTATGCTGAAGCGTTTGCCAAGCTCGACTATAAAGCGCTGAAAGACGACCTTTATGCGTTGATGACAGACAGTCAGGAGTGGTGGCCTGCGGATTATGGTCACTATGGCGGGTTGTTCATTCGTATGGCGTGGCACTCAGCAGGGACCTACCGGACAGCAGATGGCCGCGGCGGCGGTGGCACAGGGCAGCAGCGGTTTGCGCCGCTGAACTCTTGGCCGGACAATGGCAATCTGGACAAGGCGCGGCGGCTGTTGTGGCCGATCAAGCAGAAGTATGGCAATGCGATCAGCTGGGCGGACCTGTACATTCTGGCGGGCAATGCGGCGATTGAGAGCATGGGCGGCAAGACCTTTGGCTTTGCCGGTGGTCGCCCGGACGTATGGGAGCCGGAAGAGGATGTGTATTGGGGCGCGGAGGCTGAATGGCTGGAAGCGTCTGGCGGCGAGAAATCGCGCTATTCCGGGGATCGTGATCTGGAGAACCCGCTGGCCGCGGTGCAGATGGGCCTGATCTATGTGAACCCGGAAGGGCCAGATGGGCAACCGGATGTATTGGCCTCGGGACGCGATATTCGCGACACCTTTGCCCGCATGGCAATGAACGATGAGGAGACCGTGGCGCTCGTAGCCGGGGGGCATACCTTTGGTAAAGCCCATGGCGCGGGCGATCCTGATTTGGTGGGGCCGGAGCCGGAAGCGGCACCAATTGAGGCGATGGGCTTTGGTTGGATCAACAAGCTGGGCACCGGCAAAGGTGGTGATACCACCACGTCCGGCATTGAGGGCGCATGGACGGCCAACCCCACCCAGTGGGACAACGGCTATTTTGACCTGCTGTTTGGTTATGAGTGGAACCTGACAAAGAGCCCGTCAGGCGCGTGGATTTGGGAGCCGGTTGATCCGAGCGAGGACGACATGGCCCCGGCGGCGCATGATGCCAGCCAGAAGGTCAAAACCATGATGACCACCGCCGATATGGCGATGCGTCTGGACCCAGCTTATGGCGCGATTTCCATGCGGTTCCATGAGAATCCGGAAGAGTTCCAGGATGCCTTTGCCCGTGCGTGGTTCAAGCTAACGCACCGCGATATGGGACCGCGGGCGCGGTATTTTGGCGCAGAAGTGCCTAGCGAAGAGCTGATCTGGCAGGATGTCATTCCGGCGTCAGAGACTGATCTGTCTGACGCGGATGTGGCAACGCTGAAAGCGGGTGTGATGGCGTCTGGTCTGTCGGTGAGCGATCTGGTGAAAACCGCTTGGGCGTCGGCAAGCACCTTCCGCGGCAGTGACATGCGTGGTGGCGCCAATGGGGCACGGGTTGCGTTGGCGCCGATGAAAGATTGGGATGCCAATGAGCCAGCAGAGTTGGACCGAGTGTTGTCTGCGCTGGAAGGCGTGAAAGCCGACTTTGGAAAGCCAGTGAGTTTGGCGGACCTGATTGTGATTGGCGGCGCGGCGGCTGTGGAAAAAGCGGCGGCGGATGCGGGACAGGCTGTCTCTGTGCCGGTCACGCTGGGCCGGGGCGATGCAACGCAGGACATGACCGACGTGGAAAGCGTTGGCATGTTGGAGCCGCAGGCCGATGGCTTCCGCAATTATCAGAAGGCGCAGTATACGGTGTCTCCTGAGGAGCTGTTGGTGGACAAAGCGCAGCTTTTGACCCTGACCGCGCCGGAGATGACGGCGCTGGTGGGTGGTCTGCGGGTGCTGGGTGCCAATCATGGTGGTGCGACGCATGGCGTGTTCACGGATCGGGTTGGGCAGTTGAGCAACGACTTCTTTGTGAACGTGCTGGACATGGGCACCACTTGGTCGGACGCGGGCGACGGTGTTTATGAAGGCAAAGACCGCGCAAGTGGCGACGTGAAGTGGACTGCAACACGGGTTGATCTGGTGTTTGGCTCCAACTCGCAGCTGCGGGCGTTGGCTGAGGTCTATGGTCAAACGGATGGGGCTGCCAAGCTGGTGCAGGATTTTGTCGCCGCCTGGTGCAAGGTCATGGATGCGGATCGCTTTGATCTGACGTGATCTGAGCAAGGTAAAAAGAGAAAGGCGCGGCGGAGGTCGCGCCTTTTTTGTTGGGCTAAACCCTGCGAACGGGATGACGAAGGACCGTGCGCAGTTTTTCTGGGGCGGTTTTCCTCGGGTCCCCCAAATAGATCTCGTGATGGTGGCCGTTTTCGGTCAGGCCGTTTTGCGGTAGGAACTCTTTGTGCAATTTGGCGATGGTGGGGCCCTCTTCGCTATAGGGGCCAATGTGCAAAATTTGGGCGCAGAGGCCTTCGTTGAAGGTTTCACGGCGCAGGGACCCTGGCGGGGTGCCGAGCTTTTTGGATGCTTTCTCGACGCTAGCGGAGAAAGCGGCGTCGTCCAGCCACTCGGGCAGCATGATCATCATGGTCCAGTGCCATTCGTCACGTCGGTCATCGGTGTAGGCGGTCATGTCATTGGCCCACCATAGGCCTTCCAGCGGGGGCACAACGTAGTCTTTGTCCAAGGTTTGTTTGGAGAAGAATTTTAATCCGTAACTGACCGGATAGAGCCAGGACAGTGCGTGTTGATAGGCCTCGTTGCCGGGCGCGCCTTGGCCGTCGATCTTTACAAACGTCATTTCGGGAACCTCTACCAGTGCGAAGTCTTTGGCGGAGGGGACGTAGAGATGTTTGAGGGTCTTCTTGAAATCGATCTTGGTCATGATGGTGTCCTTGAGTGGGGACCGGCATAGGCAGAAACAACGCGGTGTTTCTCACCTTTACGCATCGTGAACAAAATGGCAACAAAAGTTGATTTGGCGGTGACACGCGAGAGAGGCAAACTCGCGCGTCTCACCTTTGTTTGGGCTCAGGACAAATAGGGTTAGTGGCCGGTCATATTCTCAACGATGTCCGAACCGCTCCAGGCCGCGGGGAAATAGGTTGGCCAGTTGGTGACTTCTTTGAGCAGAGCTGCGCGGTCGCCGCCCCAGTAGAGGTGGAAGTGGTCGACCTTGGTGGGCACCATTTCGTGGTCGCTGAACTGGATGAACTGCGGCGCGGCAGCGTCTCCGCCAGCTTTTTCATAGATGAAACGGATGCCTTGATTGCCGGATTTGTAGGTCAGTATCTCATAGCCGTCCACTTCGTAGCTGCCTTGGACCGGTTTGCCGTCTTTGAAAAAGGCAACGTTTGTGCCGTCAATTTGGATGCGATCCACATCGGTTTTGAAGCCGGTTTCGTAGTAGGTGCGGTATTCCTCGGCGGTTTTTTTGCCGCTTTCGGCTTTGTGCTCCAGCACGGGATCAAGCGTACCATCTTGCAGGAAGGGGTAGACAGACTGCCAGTCGTTTTCCCAGTCGGACAGGGCACGGGCTTGCACCTTGGACTCGTCGATCAGCTTTGGTTCGGCTTTTTTGTGATCGTGGGCATGGGAATGCTTGTGCTCTTTGGATTTGCTTTCGGCTGTGACGGTTTGCGCCACTGCCTGGGATGAAAAAGCGACCAGCGCACCAATGGAGAGCGCGGTGAGATGTTTGAGAATGGTGTGTTGCATAGAGGTTTCCAATTTTCACTCAGGAATTACGTTATAACATAACATGTTGATCCACTAAAGCGTGCGCTGGAGGTTGGCAAGTGGCTCTGTTAGCGGACACCCAAGAAAAAAGGCGCAGCCGAGGGGCTGCGCCTTTGGGATGGCAGAGTAAGAGGCGGGAGAGGGTGTCCCACTGTGCCTCTACTGGGACATGCCACCTTCGCTTGCGACCTGTTCTTTGACGTGCTCCTCGTTGCCGACGGCTTTGCCGCGTGGCGGGAAGTCTGCAAAGGTGGTCAGGTGCTTTTGTACCAGACGGGCTGCCGGTCCAAAGGCCCACATCTTGTTGCCCATCCAGCGGGTGTACATGCCGGATTCCTCAGCCGCTTTCTCATACGGATCGCGCCGTAGGTTGAAGAGCAGCGGGGCGTTGAGGTCTTCCTTGGGACCGGCCCAGCCTTTTTCCTGGATCACAAAGTGGGCTTTCCAGTCCTTGTAGCGTACGGCCTGAAGGTCGGTGCCTTCGTAATAGATGATTTCCTTACGGTTGCTGCCACTTTCGCCACGCAGATAAGACAGTTGGTTGTAGCCGTCTAAGTGCACTTGATAGCCGTCATGGCCCTCCAGCATGGCGGCGGGCAGGTCGTCTGGGCCACCAGCTGCAGAGACCAAGGTGGGCATCCAGTCCATGGCGTCAAAGATACCGTTGAGCACCTGACCTTCGGCGATCTGGCCGGGCCAGCGCACCACAGCAGGCACGCGGAATCCGCCTTCCCATGTGGTGCCTTTTTCGCCGTGGAAGGGCGTGGTGCCGCCATCGGGCCAGGTCATGGTTTCCGGGCCGTTGTCAGAGGTGAACAACACGATGGTGTTGTCGCTGATCCCGCGTTCATCGAGATGCGCGAGCACTTTGCCGACGTTGTCGTCCAGTTCCTTCATGACCACGTCTTGAAGCCCACGCCCATCCCCGAGCAAAGCTTCATATTCCGGGCTCAGGTGAGTCCAGACGTGGGCGCGGGCAGGGGCCATCCAGACAAAGAAAGGCGTGTCTGCGTCCACGGCGCGGTCGATGAAGTCCAGGGTGTGAGTGGTGACTTCGTTGTCGAGGGTTTTCTGACGTTCGGGTGGGGCTTCGCCATCGTCTTCGATGCGTTGTTTGCCCACCAGTCCCCAGCGTGGATCAACGGTCTCGTCCACGGTGTCGGTGGCATAGCTGTGAATGATGTTGCGTGGGCCAAACTGGTTGTTGAATTCAGGATCATCCGGCCAGTCCGGGTCGGTGGTGTATTCCATGGCATTGAGGTGGTAGAGCCAGCCCCAATATTCGTCAAAGCCCTTGGTGGTGGGCAGGAATTGGTTGAGGTCGCCGAGGTGATTTTTGCCAAATTGGCCGGTGGTGTAGCCCAGCCCTTTGAGCATGTTGGCCAGAGTTGGGTCGTTTTCGTTTAGCCCCACAGGATCGCCGGGCAGGCCAACGGTGTGCATGCCGGTGCGGACCGGAAATTGCCCGGTGATGAAGGCCGAGCGGCCTGCGGTGCAGCTGGGTTGGGCGTAGTAGTCGGTGAAACGCGCACCTTCGGCGGCGAGTTGATCGAGGTTTGGGGTCTCGATGCTTTTCACACCTTGGTGATAGCTGCCGAGGCTGGCCCAACCAACGTCATCAGCCATGATCACCAGAATATTGGGTTGGTCGGTTTCGGCGAGAGCGCCTTGAGCGGCGAAGCCCAGAGCCGCGATGGTTGTCGTCAACGACACCATCATTGCAGGGAATTTTGACACGAAATCACATCCTAATACTTGCACGTTTTTTAAACAGGTCCTGTAACCTGCCGCAAAGTAGAGTTGTGTCCCGTAAAGTGGCAACGCAGGTTTACATTGGTTTCAGGTTTTGAAAAGCTAGGCCCAAGAACTGAAATTGAGGCTAGGCATGCTCACTGAAACGTCCCTCGAAGCATTTTTCCATTTGGCGGAAACCAATAGTTTTCAAGAGGCTGCGCGGCGAATGGGAGTCTCCAATGCTTCGTTGTCCCGCTACATCCAGCAGGCGGAGGAGCAGGCGGGTGTGGTTTTGTTTCACCGCAGTCGCAACAACTGTAGGTTGACTCGCGCAGGGCAGGAATTTTTGCCACTGGCGCGAAAACTTGAGCAAGACCTGGGTCTGTTTACGCGGCAGCTGGAGTTGTTGCGCACCGGTGAGGGACGTCAGCTGCGGATTGGTTGCGGGCCTTTGGTGCCGCGTGCGTTGGTCCAGCCAGTGTTGCGTGAGGCGATGAAGGCGAGTCCGATGCTGCGGTTTCAGTTGGACGTGAGCGCGCGGATTTCGCCGCTAGAGCGTTTGCAGAACGGTGAAATTGACATGTTTATTGGGGATCTGACCCATACGCCGGAGGCGGACAATGTGGAGATCATGATGATCGCCAAACGCCCGGTGATGTTTGTAGCCCGTCCGGGACATCCGATCCATGAGCGCGGTGTGGTGACGTTAAAAGAGGTGTTTTCGTATCCGTTTGCCTCGCCACATCTGCACAAACACTGGCGTGCAACGCTGATAAAGGCGCTGGGCGGGGATGCGGAGGCGGAAGAGATTGTGAAAGCGCTGCCGCAAGTTGAGAGTGACGACTACCATTTCCTCACGCAACTGGCTGCGCAGGACGGGTTTATTGTTGGCGCGGTGAAAGACACATTTGAAGAGATGTTGGCGCTGGGACGGCTGCAGGCCATTGAAACCCGCGCGCCAATCACGTGGAATATCTGTGCGGTGCGCAAGACGGAAGACGTGACAGACGCGCAGGAGGCGTTTTGGCAGCAGCTAAAGGCCTATGAGGTCAATCCGGCGGCGGCTTAGGACGTCTGTTCCAGATATTGCACACAGCCTGCAAGCGCGGCGGCGTCATCGGTGATAAGGCTGATCGGGAAGGTTTCCGGATCGACAATGTCATGGGCGTCGCGGGTGAGCTCTGTCATGAAGTCAGGGAGTGCAGCGGAAGTCAGCACGCCTTTGGAGGCGGAGCCAGCAAAGGCCACGCCGTCACGCGGCATATATTGCAGGATCATTGCTTGCGTGAGGCGGCCTAAGGCGCGGGCAAACAGGCGTACGGTGCGCGTGGCGTCGGTACAGCCGTTGGCAAAACCGTCGACAATCTCTTTGCCGCCTTTGCGTTGGCCGCTGACCACCTGATGCAGGCGTTCCAGGCCGCGCCCGCAGAAGCAGTCTTCATAGGTGACAAAAATGTCCGCGCCGTCGCCCAATTCATCGCGTAGCAGTTTGCCCACGGAGTAAGGCAACTCAGCGTGCCCCAATTCAGCCTCCATGGCGGTCAAACCACCTCGTGCGTTTCGGCGGGTGGGGCTGACGTTGAAACCGGTGCCCATGCCTGCCACCAAGGCTTGCCCATTGGTCGGCTCGTGTTTGGTGCCGCAGACCGGATCGGTGGAAATGCGGGCCAGCGCGTAGCCCAGAGCCGAGAGATCATTGATCAACTCCGCATGGGGCGCGCCGGTTTGGGTGCGCAGGTTTTCCACA
Source organism: uncultured Shimia sp. (assembly GCF_913054185.1). Classification (GTDB taxonomy): domain Bacteria; phylum Pseudomonadota; class Alphaproteobacteria; order Rhodobacterales; family Rhodobacteraceae; genus Shimia. Next base: position 15,763 of record NZ_CAJXIV010000036.1, on the reverse strand, counting down.
CTGAGGAACCAGTCGCGGTTGGTCAATTCACCTTCGCCGGAATGCACAGGTCCGGCGATGGCGATGCACACCCCGGCGAGGTCGCCGGGGGTGGTTTTTGCAAGATAAGCTGCGAGCACGGCGTCAAAGCTTTTGTAGTCATCATTGGAGGCGCGCATCACACTTTCAATGCGCACGCCTGAAGCATCCGCCAGAGCCAAGCGTGTGTTTGTGCCACCGATGTCACCTACTAAGTACGTCATAAACCGCAACTTTCTTCTTCCGAGTCAATTCGTTGGTTCGTCTAGCGAATTAAATCAGGTTTGAACAGATACGCCTTCGGGCTTTTTGCCGAGGATGATCATGCTCAGCAAATCGTCGTCGGTGACGTCGTTCACATCCACAGTGCCAACCAGTTGGCCGTTCTTCATCACAGAGGCGCGATCACAGAGTTCCATGACATCGTGGATGTCGTGGCTGATCAGGAAAATGCCGATGCCCTGGGCCTTGAGCTGTTGAATGAGCTCGGAGACCATTTGGGTCTCATGTGGACCTAGTGCGGCGGTGGGTTCGTCCATGATCAGGATCTTGGCGTCAAAGTAGACCGCGCGGGCAATGGCCACCGATTGGCGCTGACCTCCCGAAAGGGCAGAGACTGGTTCCGCGAACTTTTGAAAGTTCGGGTTGAGCTTGCCCATGATCTTGCGGGTTTCGGCCTCCATTGCATCGTCGTTCACGGTGCCCAAAGGGGTGGTGAGTTCCCGGCCTAAGAAGAGGTTGGACGCGGCATCGAGGTTATCGGCCAGCGCAAGGGTCTGGTAGATGGTCTCGATGTTGTACTTGCGCGCGTCGCGGGGATTGTGAATCTCGGCCTTTTCGCCGTTGATGTAGATCTCACCGCCGTCACCCTGATAGGCGCCGGAGAGGATTTTGATCAGCGTGGATTTGCCCGCGCCATTGTGGCCCAGAAGGCCAACCACTTCGCCCGGCATCAGATCAACGGAGACATGGTCCACCGCTTTGATCCCACCAAAGGAGATGTGGATGTCGCGCATTTCCACGAGAGGGGTTTGCTTGTCCATAATGATACTCCTTACGCGCCTGTGCGGCGGCGGTAGACGATGTCGACCCAGACCGCGAAGACCAGAACCACACCGACAACGATGTTTTGCAGCGGAGCGTCGACGCCAACAGAGGCCATGCCAGATTGCAGCGACTGCATGATCAGCGCACCAATCACCGCGCCGTAGATGGTGCCAGCGCCACCGGAGAGAGCGGTACCGCCAATGACAGCAGCAGCAATCACGCGCAGCTCATCCAGCGTGCCAAGCCCCACGTCCACTGCGTTGAGGCGGGCAGAGGCGATGATCGAAGCGATGCCGGTCAGAGCGCCCATCAGGGCGAAAATTTTCACGGTCAGAAAGCGGGTATTGATGCCGGAGAGTTCCGCCGCTTCTGGATTGCCGCCAGTGGCGTAGACGTAACGGCCAAAACGGGTGCGGCGGGCGATGATGGTCATGATGATGGCCACCGCCAGCAGGATCACAACCGGAATGGCAACACCGTGGTTCCAAACCATGCCGTCTGTATATTCAATGCCTTGGGCCTTGGTGATGCGTTTCATCGCGCCTTTGGGAATGGGGTAGCTGTTCATGATCGAGACAAACAGCAGGATGCCGCCAGCAGCGATGGCCATAAGCATGCCTTCTGCCCAGGCGGGTTTTACGGAGAAACCATGGGAGGCCTTGTTGCGGCGGCTGAGCAGCATGAAGCCCACTGCGACCAATGCGGCAATGATGCCAAATGCCCAGCTGAGCGTCTCGCCCAATGTGCCTTCGGCACCGCCGCCCAAGAGGCGGAACGTCGGGTCCAGAGGGGCTTGGGTTTGGCCTTTGGTGACCCACCACATGGCACCGCGATAGACAAGGAAACCGCCGAGGGTCACGATGAACGCGGGCACGGTGAGGTAACCGATGACCCAGCCCTGGAATGCACCAAGTGCAGCGCCCATCAGGATCGCGGCAAAGACGGAGATGATCCAAATCGACCAGTGACCGAGGCCCAAGACGTCGGGGAGTACCTGAACCTGTAGTGCGGCCACACTCATGCCGATAAAGCCCAGAAGCGAACCAACAGAGAGGTCAATGTTGCGCGTCACGATCACAAAGACCATGCCTGTTGCCATCACGGCAACGGAGGCGGATTGAACCGAGACGTTGAAGAAATTCCGGGGTGAAAGGAAGCGGCCGTCGGTAAACACACCAAAGACGATCCAGATCACCACAAGCGCACCGATCATGCCAAGCAGGCGCGGGTCGAGCCCCAGCTTGTTGATCAGAGTTTTGGCTTGATTTTGCATTGTGCGGTCCCTTTTTGGTTCGCGCGGATTGAGACACCTTTTCCAGTCTGCGCAGTTGAGGCCGCGCCAGTCAAAGGTGGTCAAATCTTAGGGGAGTGGGGGAAATTGGGTGCCCCTCCGCCAATGGCGGAAGGGCAGGGGTGTTTATTGACAAGCTGTGTTGGAAGATCCAGCACAGAGCACGTCTTTTTCGATCCAGCCAGCGTCCAGAACTGTGTTCAGGTTGTCTGCTGTCACAGGCACAGGTGCCAAGAACATGGAGTTCAGCGTGGTGCCCGCAGGGGACGTCCATTCAGCAGAGCCGTCCACCGCGTTGCCAGACGCCAAAGCCACAGCGATTTCACCCGCTGCGGTGCCGAGCGCACGCGCGTCTTTCCAGACAGATACAGTCTGAGTGCCCATCGCCACACGGTTCAGCGCGGCGTGATCACCGTCTTGACCAGACACTGGAATACCTTCCATGCCCTGTGCGGTCAGCGCAGCTACAACACCACCGGCGGTGCCGTCATTGGAGGCGATCACGGCGTCAACTTTGTTGTCCGCAGCCGTCAGGATTTGTTCCATGTTGCGCTGGGCGTTGGCTGGCACCCAGCCGTCGGTGTAAGCTTCGCCGACAATCTTGATGTCACCGCTGTCGATGGCGGCTTGAATGATCTCTTGCTGGCCACCGCGCAGGAAGTCCGCGTTTGGATCGGTGGGCGAGCCTTTGATCATCACGTAGTTGCCTTTTGGCATGGCTTCCAGAACGGCACGCGCCTGCATGCGGCCCACTTCGACGTTGTCAAAAGTCAGGTAGAACGCGCGGCTGTCTTCGATCAGGCGGTCGTAGGCAATCACCGGAATCTCTTCATCGGCAGCAGCCTGAACGGCTGGCCCCACGGAAGAGGCGTCTTGTGCCAGAATGATCAGCGCATCGGCGCCCTGAGCGATCAGGCTTTCGATGTCAGAAAGCTGCTTGGCAGAGGAGCTCTGCGCGTCAGCAGAGATATACTTGGCGCCAGCGGCGTCCAGCGCGCCTTTGATCGCGGCTTCGTCGGTTTTCCAGCGCTCTTCCTGAAAGTTGGACCAGCTTACGCCGATGACCAGATCATCAGCCCATGCTGCGGTGCTCATAATAGCGCCGGCGATAACAGCCGTCGCAGATGCAAAAAGTTTCATGGTGTCCTCCCAAATGTTCGTCCCAGTCTTTGGCCGAAGTGAGTCGGCTGTGACTGGTGGTCTCAATCGTAGCGTAATAAATTTGTAAATCAAATTAAATAAGCTAACCTTGCATTGAGCGCCCAAACCTCGGCATGGTTTGACGCCGGTTCAGGGCCGTTTGTGTCTTGATTTCAGGCCGCGTTCGGTGAAGAAGGAAATGAGTATATGTCTGTGAATCAAAGAGAATTTGGGCGGCGTAAGCTGTTGAATGAAATTCGCAGGCAGCAACGGGTGCCACGTATTGTTCTGAGCGAGCTGACGGGAATCAGCCGCGCAACCGTGACGACAATCACAGCGGAGCTTTTACGTGAAGGGTTGATTGAAGAGGTTAGCAGCGACTCAGAGGCGAAAGATTCGAAGCGGGGTCGACCTAAGGTGGACCTAAAGATTCGCGGCGCCGCACGCTTAATCGCAGGGGCGAAGATTTCCAACAAAACGGTGTCGTTGGTGCTGCTTGATTTTGAAGGCGTACAACTGGCGGATCATGAGGCGGACCTTGAAACAGCAGTTTTGCCGGCTGCTGAGATGGCGCAGGTTCTGGCGGGTTTGGTGGAAACACTGGCCCAGAAAGTTGGCCTGTCGCGCCAGGATGTGGCGGGGTTTGGTCTTGGGATTGCCGGAGTTGTCGATGCGCCGCGCGGGTTTGTGCATTGGTCGCCGTCGCTGACAAGTCGCAACGTGCAGTTTGGTGACGTTCTGGAGCAGGTGCTGGGCATTCCGGTGTTTTTGGACAATGACGCCAACCTTGTTGCCATGGCGGAGAAGAGCTTTGGTCTTGGGCAAGGGCACAATGATTTTATCGTTGTGACCATCGAGAGCGGCGTTGGCATGGGCATTGTGATCAATGATGAGATTTACCGCGGCACGCGGGGCTGTGGCGCTGAATTTGGACACACCAAAGTGCAGCTGGAGGGCGCATTGTGTCGCTGTGGTCAGCGGGGCTGTCTTGAAGCTTATGTGGCGGATTATGCGCTGACGCGCGAAGCGATGCAGGCCAGCGGGGAAGCTGCGGAGCGTCAGGTAGAAGACATTTTGCGCACTGCGAAAAATGGCGACGCAGTTGCGGCGTCGATTGTGACGCGGGCGGGGCGCATGTTTGCCATGGGCTTGGCCAATATCGTGAACATTTTTGATCCGGAACTGATTATTTTGGCGGGCGAGCAAATGCAGGCCAGTCATCTCTATGCGGAGGAGGTCATTGAAGGCATGCGCAAGCTGATTGTGCAGGTCGACAAAGCCCCGCCTGAGGTTGTGGTGCACAAATGGGGCAACCTGATGTGGGCACGCGGCGCAGCGGCCTATGCACTTGAAAACGTATCTGAAAACGCACTTGTGGAGTTGGCAGACAATGCGGCTTAGCGGTTTCACCGCACTGATGATTGCGGCGGTTGGTACCGCGCAGGCGGAGGTGCGCTTTGCGCCGGTGGAGGTGGTTGAGCACGTTTATGACGGCGGTTGGGAGTTTTATGTTGGCGGCGGTGTCGCAGCGTTTGATTGCAACGGCGACGGGCTGCCGGAACTGGTGGCGGCGGGTGGGGAAAACCCGCCGGTGTTGTTGCGCAATCGGAGTCTTCATCGCGGGGCGATTGCGCTTGAGGAAGGAACGCCGGACGCGTTGATGGTGCCCGGCACCACGGGATTTTATCCACTCGATATTGATGGCGACGGCTGGCTGGACCTGGTGGTCTTGCGGGTTGGTGAAAACTTGCTGCTGAAGGGCGGTGCAGAGTGCAGTTTTGAGCCGATGGAGGTGCCAGGCTTTGACCGGGGCGATGGCTGGACCACGGCGTTTTCGGCCACGTGGGAGCGGCAGGATGCGCCGCCAACTTTGGCGTTTGGCAATTATGTGGACCGCGACGATCCCGAGGGGCCGTTTGAGGCCTGTGACGACAATGATCTGTTCCGGCCAGAAGGTGCTGGCTACGTCAAAAGCACGTTGACGCCGGGGTTCTGCCCGCTGTCGATCCTGTTTTCTGACTGGGGCCGTTTGGGACAAGCTGATCTGCGGATGAGCAACGATCGGCACTACTATGTGAAAGGTGGAGCGGAGCAGCTTTGGGCGATGGAAGACACGCCGCGGCTTTATGGCGAAAAGGACGGTTGGGCCACACATATGCTGTGGGGTATGGGCATTGCACAGCGCGATCTGGATTTTGATGGCAAGAGTGAAGTGTTTTTGTCGTCGATGGGGGATCAGCGGTTGATGAAACGTGTCAGCGCAGAGGCCCCGACGTTTGAGGACGTGCCATACGAGATGGGCACCTCGGCGCATCGGCCCTACACCGGTGGCGACGGGCGGCCCTCAACCGGTTGGCACATCAGTTTTGGTGATGTGGACAACGACGGGCTGGACGATGTGTTCATATCCAAGGGCAACGTGCAGCAGATGCCTGGCGCGGCGATGGAAGATCCCAACAATCTGTTGATGCAGCAGGAGGACGGCACGTTTGTCGAGCAGGGGGACGTGGCGGGGATTGCCACATTGGCGCGCAGCCGTGGGGCGGCGTTGGTGGATTTGAACCACGATGGGTTGCTTGACCTGACGGTGGTAAACCGGCGCGCGCCAATGGAAGTCTACCAAAACGTCAGCGAGGGAACCGGCAATTGGGTGGCGCTGACACTGATGGGCAAGGATGCCAACAGTCAGGCCGTGGGCGCGTTCATTGAGGTGAGGGTTGGTGAGCGGGTGTATTGGCGAGAGATCACCGTAGGAGGTGGTCATGCCGGTGGTATGTCCGCGCCGCAGTATTTTGGGCTGGGCGAGGCCGAGCTCGTTGAGGTGCGGATCAAGTGGCCGGATGGCTCGCTGGGTGATTGGATCGAAGTGCCGGTGAACGGCAGTTGGCGGGTGTGGTCAGAAGGCCCGGTGACCGTGTTGTCAGAGTATTGAGGTATGGCAGAGATCAGTTGGAAAGTTGATCCACAGGCAGGCCGGAGGGCACGCTTTCTGGCACGCCGAGGCGGCCCTGGATGGCGTCATAATCCGTAAGACTTTCGAGGAAACCGAGGATTTGCGCGACCTCCAAATCGGTGAGATCAATTGGGGGAAGCTCATTGGATGCGGCGATTTCTATCACTTCAGGATCGTCGCGCATCAATTTGAAATCAGTATTAAATTCCCCGTCTGAGTAGGTGGCGTTGGCTTCAACATAGGCACGAAGAGAACCTACCGGGTCGAGGTGGTGACGCACCATAGATTCAAGCGAGGTGTAGGCGCCGTTGTGCCCATATGGACCGGTCTGTGTGATGTTGCGCAGGCTTGGCGTGCGAAAGCGGTAGAAGTCTTCCTCGTGGCCGGTGACGCGGCCTCGGCCAACGTCGCGGTTGTGGCGCTCAAAGGGGGCAGCTTTGCCGGGGCCAATTTGCGGGAGCGCGATGGCGTGAAAACCGTGGTCGGTCTGGAATTGGCCAGAATGGCAGTTGCCGCATTTAGCTTTGCCATAGAAGAGATCCATGCCGGCGGCCGCATTTTGTTCGAGGGGTGTGCCATCGCGCAGGTAGGCGTCAAAGGCCGAGGTGTCGGCGCGCCATTCGAAAGTGATGAAGGCAGCAAGCGCGTTGGCGATGTGGTGGAATTTGATCGGTTCCTCTGTGCCGATGACGTTGTCGAAGGCTGTGCGATAGGCGGGGATGGATTCTATGCGTTTTGCAAGGATGTCCCAAGCGCCGCCGGGGCCGGTGAGCTGACCTAGGCGCACCGCTTGGCTGACGTCATTCTCAGAGTAGTGTCCGGCCATCTCGTCACCTGAGAGCACGGGGAACATGGCTTGGGCGGCGAGGGCGTTGTCAAAACCCGTCTCCATCTCGCCGCCCAAAGGGGTGCGGATGCCGGAGGGGCGGGTGGGGTCGTCTTCCAGACGGCCATCGTGGAAGAAAACGGTGAATTCGGTGGCGCCGAGGTTCCATAGGGCCGGGGCGTTGCGGGGGATGCGTTTTTCCGGTGGGTTGGTGGCGTCAATTTTTCGCTCCAAACCGAGGCCCTTCGCCCCATCACCAAGGCCCAAAGAGACGCCGTCGGAGGTGCCCAAGTCCGGGTGATGACAGGTGGCGCAAGCAACGGTGCGGTTGCCGGACAGGATGGGATCGTAAAACAGCTGCCAACCCAGCTCGACTTCTGTCACATCTTGCGCCGGGAAAATGGCGTCCGCCTTGGGCAGCGGCGAGGCGCTGGCAATTGCAGGCAGGAAAGCGGCTGTGAGCATCAAAGGGCGCATGGCAAATCTTTCATTTAGAAAAGCCCTCCGCGCAGGAGAATATGCGCGAAGGGCCGGTATATCTTGGCTCAATAACGGTTTTGAAACAAGATATTACACAAAGCGGTTCACGTAGTTTTCCAAAATCTCCTGACGGCCGGATTTGGGCGCCGGGTTGATCTTACCGCTCATCACGTCCTCAAAAGTGCCGTCCAGACCGCCAGCCAGCATGGCTTTGGCTGCGTCGGTGTCCCAACCGGCGTAGCGCTCAGAAAGGGCATCCTCAAGGCCCCCGTCCTCGATCATGGCGGCGGCGGCCTTCAAACCTCGGGCGCAAACATCCATGCCACCGATGTGGGCGGCGATCAGGTCTTTGGCATCAAGCGATTGGCGGCGCAGTTTGGCGTCAAAATTGGTGCCGCCGGTTTTGAGGCCACCGTCTTTGAGGATGTGGTAGTAGGCCAGCGCCACTTCTGGCACGGAGTTGGGGAACTGGTCGGTGTCCCATCCGGACTGATAATCGTTGCGGTTCATGTCGATGGAGCCGAGCACGCCAAGCGCCGTAGCCGTGGCGATCTCATGTTCAAAGCTGTGCCCGGCGAGAACGGCGTGGCCTTGCTCGAGGTTGAGTTTGACCTCGTTTTCCAAGCCGTACTTTTTTAAGAAACCATAGCAGGTGGCGGCGTCAAAATCATATTGGTGCTTGGACGGCTCCTGTGGCTTGGGCTCAACCAAGATGCTGCCTTTGAAGCCAATTTTGTGTTTGTAATCCACCACCATGTGGAGGAATCGACCCATGTTATCCAGCTCGCGGCCCATGTCGGTATTGAGCAAAGTCTCGTAACCTTCGCGCCCCCCCCAGAGCACGTAGTTCTCGCCGTCCAGCTTCATGGTGGCGTCCATGCAAGTTTTTACTGTGGCGGCGGAGTAGGCAAAGACCTCCGGATCAGGATTGGTGGAGGCGCCCGACATCCAGCGACGGTGGCTGAACATATTGGCGGTGCCCCAGAGCAGTTTGATTTGGCGGGTGCTCATTTTTTCTTCAAAGTATTCAATCATCTCTTCGAAGTTCTTCAAGCTTTCAGCAAAGCTGTCACCTTCGGGGCGGATGTCCGCATCGTGCCAGCAGAAATAGGGTTGGCCGAGGATGTCGAACATCTCGAATGCGGCGTCAGCCTTCACTTTGGCCATGTCCATGCGGGTCTGTGGGTGCCACGGGCGCTCAAAGGTTTGACCGCCAAACGGGTCACCGCCTTCCCAGGCAAAGCTGTGCCAATAAGCGACGGCAAAGCGCAGGTGGTCTTCCATGCGTTTGCTCATGACAACCTCATCGGGGTTGTAGTGGTGGAAGGCCATCGGGTTGGTGCTGTCCGGCCCTTCATATTGGGCGGGGGCGATGTTTTTGAAGAAATCGGTCATTGTGTCAGGGCCTTTATGCCGGGGTACAGAGTGACGAAGTTCGCATAAGCGTCCTTGTATGCGTCGCGCAGATCACTGCGGGGGGAAACGATTGTGGCGATCTCGGGCCGGGTCATGACGGCCTCAGGATCGGTGTTGGTGGCAGCGCAGATCGCCAAGCGGGCGGCGCCGAGGGCTGCGCCAAATTCGCCTGCTTTGGGCAGGGAGATTGGCAGATCAAGCAGCGTGGCGATGAGCTCGACCCAATAGGGCGACTGGCTGCCACCGCCGATGGCGATGAGGCTCTCGAGTTGCGCACCGGTGGATTTTAACGCTTCGAGGTTGTCGCGCAGGGCAAAGCTGACACCCTCCAGCACCGCTTGGGTGAGGGCGGCGTGGCCCGCGTCTATGTCGATGTTCAAGAAAGCGCCGCGCATGGTGGCGTCATTGTGCGGGGTGCGCTCGCCCGATAGGTAGGGCAAGAAGCGCATGGTGCCGGGGCCGTTGATGCTGTCGCCCAGGAGTTTGGTCAAGTTGGCCGGCGTCTCTTGTAGATTGCGCGAGAGCCAGTTGAGGCTGTCGGTGGCTGCAAGGATCACCCCCATCTGATACCAGCGGTTCGGGATCGCATGGCAAAAGGTGTGCACTGCACTTTCTGGCTTGGGCGCGTAGGCGCCACGGCCAGTAAGCAGTACGCCGGAAGTGCCTAGAGAGACAAATCCGTCGCCCTCGTTCAGCGCGCCAATGCCGCAAGCGGCGGCGGCGTTGTCTCCTGCACCTGCGGCGACAATCACGCCTTTGGGCAGGCCCAGTTCGGCTGCGATGTCATCGCGCACGGTGCCAATGGCCTCAGATCCCTCAAACAGGTCGGGCATCTGATCGCGGCGCATGCCGGAGGCGGTGAGCAGCGTTTCGGACCAGTCGCGTGCGCCGACGTCGAGCCAGCTGGTGCCGGCGGAATCGGACATGTCGGAGGCGTAGACGCCAGTGAGCCAAAAGTTCAGAAAGTCTTTGGGCAGCAAGATTCTGGCAGTTTTGGCAAAAGTGTCTGGTTCATTCTCAGCAACCCAAGCCACTTTGGGAGCGGTGAAGCCTGGGAAGACAATGTTGCCAGAGAGGTCACGTACTTGGTCAGTGACGTCGAGCTTGGCGGCTTGCGTGGCGGAGCGGGTGTCATTCCACATCATGCAGGGGCGCAATGGGGTGCCATTATTGTCGAGCAGGTTGGCGCCATGCATATGGCCGGACACGCCAATGCCTTGGATGGCGGAAACTTCGGCGGGGTGATCGGCTTTCAGTTCAGCAAAGACCGCTTTGGTGGCGGTGATCCAATTGGATTGCAGCTGTTCACTCCAACCGGTGTGCGGACGGGCCGTGTCCACAGCGGCTTCTTTTGCGCCAATCACACGTTGGGACGCGTCAATCAGCAGGGCACGTACTCCAGACGTGCCGAGATCAATTCCCACAAACATGGCGACTCCTCCTCAGGTATTCACACTTAATTTGTGCCTCAAATTAATTTGAGGATCAAACTAGAATTTGCCTTGGGGGTGATTTTTTCGGTGTTGTGTGGTTGGTAGAGGTGGAGGGTTATGAAGAAAGTGACATATAAACAGTGAGTTGGGGGGTAATTGGACGCGAGGTGAGAAAAATGTGGGTGAGAGCTTGACCCTCCCGTGACTGGAACCTTTATGTGATGTAGTCGAACGAGAATTTTAAGCGAGACGAGTCGATGACGGCACATGTGTTGAATTTCCAGTTGGACGGGCTGAGCTGTGCGGGGTGCGTGAACCGCGCGCAGAAGGCAATGGCCGCTGTGGACGGGGTGCAGGACGCGAGCGTGAACCTTGCGGATACCTCGGCGCGGGTGGCGTTTGAGGACGACACCGTGCGCGATGGCGTGATTGCAGCGTTGAAGTCGGCGGGCTATCCGGCGCGGGAGGCCACGGTGACGCTGGATGTCGGCGGGATGACCTGTGCGGGCTGTGTGCGCCGCGCGGAGACGGCGATGGCGGCGGGCGAGGGTGTTCTGTCGGCGGAGATCAATTTTGCCAGTGAGAGCGCGACAGTCCGCTACTTGGAAGGGGCGATCACGGCCAACCAGATTGCCGCGTTAAGCACGCGGGCGGGCTATCCGGCGCGGGTGCCGGAGGACGGCGTGCCGGAAGACATCACGGATCGGAAAGAGGTAGAGGCCAAAGCGGCCAAGCGGCGGGTGCTGCTGGCGGCGGTATTGGCCTTTCCCGTGTTCTGCATCGAGATGGGCGGACATATGGTGCCAGCGTTTCATCATTGGCTGATGGCCAATGTGGGGATGCAGAACAGTTATCTATTCCAGTTTGTGCTGACCTCGATCTTGCTGATTGGGCCTGGGCGGGAGTTTTACGCCAAAGGTATTCCTGCGCTTTTGAAAGGCGCGCCGGAGATGAATTCTCTGGTCGCGTTGGGCACTGGGGCGGCGTATCTGTTTTCTGTGATGTCGACGTTTGCGCCGGAGCTGCTGCCTGCGGGTACGGCCAACGTCTATTATGAAGCTGCGGCGGTGATTGTAGTCTTGATCCTGGCGGGGCGCTGGATGGAGGCGCGCGCCAAGGGGCGCACGGGAGCGGCCATTCAGGCGCTTGTGGGGCTTCAGCCACGCGTGGCGCGGGTGGAGCGCAAAGGCGAGGTTGTCGAGCTGTCGATTGAAGAGGTTGCTGTGGGGGATGTGCTGGTTCTGCGGCCCGGCGAGCGGGTGGCCGTGGATGGGCGTGTGCGGGATGGCAGCTCCTTTGTCGACGAGGCGATGATCTCAGGTGAGCCGGTGCCGGTGGAGAAAACCGCAGGCGATGCGGTGATTGCGGGCACAGTGAATGGGGCCGGTGTGCTGCGCTTTGAGGCGGAGCAGGTTGGGCGTGATACAATGCTGGCGCAGATCATCGATATGGTGCGTCAGGCGCAGGGGGCGAAACTGCCGATCCAGAACGTGGTGGATCGGATCACGGCGGTGTTTGTGCCGGTGGTGATGGCGATTGCGGTGGCGACCTTTGTGGTCTGGATGCTGGTCGGGCCGGAGCCGCGCTTGGGCTATGCGTTGGTGGCGGCGGTGGCCGTGCTGATCATTGCTTGCCCTTGTGCCATGGGATTGGCCACGCCAACCTCGATTATGGTGGGCACCGGACGCGCGGCGCAGTTGGGCGTGCTGTTCCGAAAAGGCGACGCGCTGCAAGGGTTGCAGGATTGCGACGTGGTGGCGTTTGATAAGACCGGCACGCTGACCCAAGGGGCGCCGTCGGTGACCGATGTGGTTTTGGCCGAGGGTTTTAACGAGGAAGTGGTGCTGGCGCAGGTGGCCTCGGTGGAGGCGCAATCTGAACATCCGTTGGCCCGCGCGATGGTGGCTGAGGCTGATATGCGCGGGCTGGATGTAGTGGCCTGTGCCGACCTTGAGGTGCGGGTTGGGCATGGGCTGATCGGCACTGTGGACGGTGCACAAGTGGCAGTGGGCGCCGCGCGGTTGATGCAGGCGTTGGAGGTGCCGGTAAGTGGTCTGGTGGCGCGCGCACAGGGGTTTGCCGAGGCAGGCAAGACTCCGATCTATGTAGCGGTGAATGGTCAGTTGGCCGCGGCGGTTGCAGTGGCGGATGCGGTAAAACCCACTTCAGCTGCGGCGATCAAAGCCCTGCATGGATTGGGAAAAACCGTGGCGATGATTTCCGGGGATACGGAGCGCACGGCACGGGCCTTGGCGCGGGAGCTGGGTGTGGACCATGTGGTCGCAGAGGTCTTACCGGACGGTAAGGTTGCTGCGCTGGAGCAGTTGCGTGACACCGTGGGCAAAGTGGCTTTTGTCGGCGATGGCATCAACGACGCTCCGGCCTTGGCGGCGGCGGATGTGGGCATCGCCATTGGCACCGGCACGGATGTGGCGATTGAAGCGGCGGACGTGGTGCTGATGGCGGGCGACGTGGGTGGCGTGGTGACCGGACTTGATTTGAGCCGTAAAGTGATGCGCAATATCAAAGAGAACCTGTTCTGGGCGTTTGGTTACAACGTCGCGCTCATTCCGGTGGCGGCAGGCATACTGGTGCCGTTTGGTGGGCCTGCCCTGTCGCCAATGCTGGGCGCAGGAGCGATGGCGCTGTCGAGCGTGTTTGTCCTGTCCAATGCGCTGCGCTTGCGGCGCATCCAGCCAGCCTTTCAGGCCAGCAAGAAAGAAGGTGTGTGATGAATATCGGGGAAGTGTCCAAGAACACCGGCCTGCCGGCGAAAACCATTCGCTACTACGAGGACATCGGCTTTGTGACCCCGGCGCGGGGCGACAATGGCTACCGCAGCTTTAGCGAGAAGGATCAGCACAAACTGGTGTTTCTGGGCCGTGCACGGGGGCTTGGGTTTTCGATTGAGGACTGCCGGACGTTGATGGCGCTTTACGAGGATCAAGGGCGGGCCAGTGCGGACGTGAAGCGGGTGGCGCAGAAGAACCTGACCGAGATCGACCGAAAGATTGCGGATTTGCAGGCAATGCGCGGCACGTTGAGCCATCTGGTGGCACACTGTGCAGGCGACGGGCGGCCGGATTGTCCGATCTTGGAGGATCTGGGGCGGGTTTAAGTGAAATGAGACGACGTGGTGGAGCTAGGAAAGGGCAGTCTAGTGCCCATAGCGGTCGTTTTTTCTATATCTTTTAGTTCAATCTCACGAGGTTGCCTAAAACAGAAACACACGTAGTGTATGAGCTAGCATGTAACTGATTGGGCCTCGGATTATGAGACACAGCATCAAGAATTTTCCCGCGCTTGTTGCAGTGGCGCTCCTTGCCTTTGCAAGCGTTTCCCACGCAGAAGTTGAGCGCCCAAACATCGTTTACCTTTTGGTTGATAACTGGGGTTGGGGTGACATTGGCTTGCAAGGAAGCACGGTTCCAACACCTGAGATTGATGCGTTTGCCGCTGAAGGTATGCGATTTCTCAATTTCAATATCGAAAACCAATGCACTCCAACGCGTTCGGCCATACATACAGGGCGTCTTCCTATCCGCAGCGGCACCCAGAAGGTGGCCGCGCCCGGTGAACCCGATGGCCTCGCGCCTTGGGAATACACCATTGCCGAACTCCTTTCCGATGCTGGCTATCGAACCGCTCTATTCGGCAAATGGCACATCGGCGCACAAGTCGGACGGCATCCCAACGATCAGGGATATGATGAGTGGTGGGGCATTAACGAAGGTTCCAACGCTGCGGCGTACACAGCCACGCCGGAGTTTGATCCGGAGGTCGCAGCTGTTCCGCACTTCTGGGAGGGTGAGAAGGGCGCACCGTCTTATGAAACTGACCTTTATGATGTATCTGGAAAGACAACCTTTGATCGCAATATCACGGACCGCGCTGTCAGCTACATCCAACACCGCGCCGATGACGAAAAGCCCTTTTTCCTTTATGTCGGCTTTACGCAATTCCACCCGCCTTGGGTTATTCATCCCGACTTTGCAGGTGTTTCCGACGCCGGTATTTACTCAGACATCAAACACGAGGTTGATCACAACATTGGGCGCATCCTCGATGCTCTAGATGCCTCAGGCGCAACAAAAGACACGGTTGTCATTCTGACGGGGGACAATGGACCCGGCACCCTACCGCAACGGGGGGGATATGCGACGGGAGAAGTCGGTGGATCAACTGGACCTTGGCGCGGCGGGCTAAGCACAGGTTTTGAAGGCGGCCTGCGGACACCCGCTATGATACGATGGCCAGACCGAGTTCCAGCGGGTGCGGTTTCGAACGAGATCGTTTCAGTTTTAGACATGTATCCAACGCTTGCGACCCTTGTAGGTGAGGCGGATCGCATTCCTTCGGACCGACCAATCGATGGCATTGATCAAAGCGCTTTCTTTCTTGGCGAACAAACCACCTCGAACCGAGAGCACGTTGTGACATTCGTTGGTGATAACGTCTTCGCGGTGAAGTGGCGCGATATGAAGGTGCATTTCTTTACGGCAGAAAGTACATTCGCGGAGATTAAGCAGCATACATTTCCTCAGGTGTACAACATCAAGGAAGACCCGGCGGAACAGTTTGAGCTTTGGGGGAATGAAGGGTTTTCGCACGCTTGGGTTATGACACCGGTTACACGTATTCTTGGCGACCTAACGGCCAGCATGGTGGAATACCCAAATATCAAGCCCGGTGAAGATTTCGGCGGCTACGAGTGAACGCCAGGATTTGTCCGTCAAGATGCTATTGTTTCAGGGGCTTTTGCTCTTAGGCAAAAAGGCTGCCCCAATCTGGGACAGCCTTCCATTCATTTAAGCGAGATCTTTATAAGACACCTCTTTGGCGTCTGCGCCTTCACCCACTTTGTCGCGGCGTACTAGAAGACGGTTGAGCGCGTGGACGTAAGCCTTGGCCGAGGCGACAACCGTGTCAGTGTTGGCCGACTGGCCGGTGGCGATCACGCCATCTTCTTCCAGACGCACGGACACAGTGGCCTGCGCGTCGGTGCCCTCGGTCACGGCGCTCACCTGATAGAGTTGCAAACGGGCGGCGTTGGGGTGGATTTCGCGGATGGCTTTGAACGATGCATCCACAGGGCCATCCCCTTCGGCCGTGGCAGTGATGTCTTTGCCGTCCACTTCCATCTCGATGGTGCTTTCGGC
>NZ_CAJXIV010000035.1 GCF_913054185.1 uncultured Shimia sp. | reverse complement strand
GGGTGGAGAAAGCGCGGGTGCGCTATGGGCTGGCCAAGGACATGCCTGCGCTTCGGTGTGACCTGTTTGAGGTACCTTTTGAGCGCGACGGACAACTGGCGCTTTTCTGAAACTGTTTCAGCTATTGATGAAGTCAACACATTGGAAAGTTTCAGGGGCTGAAGGTGCGGGTCTGAAAAATTTCCATTGGAGATAGACTATGAAGCACTTGATAGCAGCAGCAAGCCTTGCGGTGGCTTGCGTGGCCGGTACGGCCAACGCCGAGCGCCTTGTCGTGGGCGTGGAAAATATTGAATACCTGCCGCATTACAACTGGGACGGCACAAATTACACAGGGTTTGGGGCGGATCTATTGTCGGCGTTTGCCGCAGACGAAGGGTTTGAGATTGAGTTCAAAGCGTTGCCAATCACTCGACTGATGCAGGCAGTTGTGACTGGGGATGTGGATCTGAAATACCCGGACAACGCCTATTGGTCCTCTGAGCTCAAAGATGGCCAAGGCATGGTGTATTCCGAGGTTGTCGCAGAGGCGATCGACGGGGTGATGGTGCTTCCAGACCAAGTTGGACGTCCCGTAGAAGAAGTGGAAAGGCTTGGGACAGTGCTTGGGTTTACCCCGTACTCCTGGCTTGACCGGATCAATGCCGGTGACGCGGACTTGACGGAAAATGCCAGCTTTATCGGCATGGTCCGTCAGGCACTTGTTGGACGTATTGACGGGGCTTATGCCAACCAGGACGTGGTGCGACGCGTTTTGCGTGAACTTGGCAAAGACGAAGATGCGTTGGTGTTTGATGAAAGCCTGCCGCATTCTGTGTCAAATTATCACCTGTCGTCGACCTCGCGTCCGGATGTGGTTGAGGCGTTTAACGTGTGGTTGGCTGCAAATGGCGACACTGTGGCGGCGCTGCGCGAGAAACACGCCTTTTGAGCGGGAATTCACTTTATGAAACATAGCCATAGGCGGCCTGCTGCCTATGGCCTAGTGAGCCGTGCGAGGGGTGTGACACATGCCTGAGCAAGTGGTAGAGCGGGCCCACCACTCACTCACGACAGAAGACCAACATGAAAAGATTAACTGCGGTTGCCATTTTGGTGGCCACGCCTGTTTGGGCGGATGTGCAGGTGCGCGATGCGGACACGATTGTTTTGAACGGCACGCCGGTGCGGTTCCAAGGGGTTGATGCGCCGGAACTCAAGACTCGCGCCGGCAAAGACGCCAAGCGGTGGACCGTGAATTACTTGCGCGGCAAGACGGTGTCCTGCGATTTAACCGGAGAGCGGTCCTATGACCGTTACATCGGCATTTGTTATGCAGATGGGCAGGATATTGGTGCGGCCGTGATTGCTGCAGGGCATGCCCTGGATTGTGCGCGGTATTCCGGTGGGCGGTATCGGCAATTTGAACAGGCGTCAGCGAAAAACCGGATCAAACGGGCAGGGTATTGCTGAGTGTCACAAACGTCTTTGGCGTTCCTCTGATTTGAAGCGTGTCGTGATGTCCGGTTCTTCTTCTTGATAGTTGCTTTGTTATCGATGCATGCTGCGCATATATCTTTTTGGCGCGGTGCGGACGGTTTGTGTGGCGCAGTGTGTCTCACTACCAAAGGACTTTGTGATGCCCTGGATCGATACGGTTGACTACGACGACGCCGATGGAAAACTAAAGATGCTGTATGATCGGGTGAAAGGCCCGGACAACAACGTCGACAACATCATGATGATGCACAGCCTGCGGCCCCACACGATGGAGGGGCATATGGCGATCTACAAATACGTATTGCATCACAGCGGCAACACGGTGCCCAAGTGGTTTTTGGAAACCTTAGGGGTCTGGGTCAGTTCGCTCAATGAGTGTGATTACTGCGTGGAGCATCATTTTTCCGGATTAAAACGGTTGCTGGGTGATGATGTGCGGGCGGATGGCATTCGTGCGGCCATTGAGACGCGTAACATTGAGAGTGCACCGCTGGATGACAAACAAAAGTTGGCAATGGACTATGCCCGTCAATTGACGCGAGATGCTGCTGGAATAAGCGAAAAACTGATCGTTCAGTTACGGGAAGCTGGGTTCAGCGATGGTGAGATCTTGGAGATCAATCAAGTGTCGGCCTATTTTGGCTATGCCAATCGCACGGTGTTGGGCCTGGGGTGTTCCACCAAGGGTGACATCTTGGGTCTGTCGCCCAACAACTCGGACAATCCTGACGACTGGAACCACACTTAAACATAAAGCCCGGACATGATCCGGGCTTTTGACGTATTATCTTCGGTCGACTTAGCTGCGACGGCGGCGGCCGCGACGTTCGCGGGCAGGGGCTGTCGCGTCGTCGCCAGTGCCATCGCCCGCAGAGGAAAAGCCGCCCAGTTTCTCGGCGATCAGCTCTAGGCTTGGGCGCTCGCCACGGGGGCGGGTTTCCAGCGCTTCACGCATGGCTTTGAGGTGGTTTGGCATGGTGCCACAGCAGCCGCCAATGATGGTGGCGCCACAATCACGTGCCATCACAGCGTAGTCTGCCATCAGTTCCGGTGTGCCATCATAGTGGATATGGCCATCGACGTATTTGGGGATGCCAGCGTTGCCTTTGGCGACAATCGGCGTCTCGGTGCCTTGTGCGGAGAAGCCCAGCACGGTGCGCAACAGGTCTGGCGCACCGGTGCCACAGTTGGCGCCAAAGCCCAGAGGGGTGTTGGGCAGCGCACCAACCATTTGCACCATATCGGCGGAGGTCATGCCCATCATGGTGCGACCAGCGGTGTCAAAGCTCATGGTGCCCACCCAAGGCATGTCGGCAAGGGCAAAGGCTTCAGCGGCGGCTTTGTATTCTTCAGGGGCAGAAATAGTCTCCAGCCAAAGAACGTCCGCGCCACCTTCTTTCAGGCCTTCAGCTTGTTCGTGGAACATCTCCACGGCGTCCGCGTGAGACAGGCTGCCGACAGGTTCCATGATGTCGCCGGTTGGGCCAACGGAACCCGCCACGATTACAGGGTGGCCAGCCGCATCCGCGACCTCGCGACCGATTTCCGCAGCGAGGCGGTTGAGTTCGCGCACACGGTCTTGGGCGTCGTGCAGCTTCAGGCGCGAGGCGTTGCCGCCAAACGAGTTGGTCAGGAAGATGTCAGAGCCATTGTCGACCGCGAGGCTGTAGAGCTTCTTGATGTTCTGTGGCTCATCGGCGTTCCAGAGTTCTGGCGCGTCGCCCGAGCTGAGGCCCATGTTGAACAGGTTGGTGCCGGTGGCGCCGTCGGCCATGAGCCAGTCACGGGTTTCCAAAAGCTTGGAGAGGGCGTTGGTCATCAGAAACTCCTTAAGGCGCGGGGAACCGCGTGTCAGTTGCGCAGCGATGTGCCACGAGTGGCAAGTAGGCACAACTTAATTTGATGCAAGACCATTATGAGGTGGAGGGTAGGTAAACTTCCGTGTGTGCGTTTTGCTGGCAGGTGATGGGCGTGGCTGGCGCGCTGCGCAGGTTCACGGCCCGGGTGAGATCAAGCGCGGCCAAGCCGAGCTGTGCAGGGCCTGGTGCTGCCATGAACAAGGGTTCCCAACGGGGGGCAAAACAGGCTTTGAACTGCCGTAGGCCAGCGCCGCCGGCGTGTTTGAAGTGGTAGCCGCGGATTTTGCGTTCCAGCGTGGTTTTGGCTTCCGGTAGTGCTGGGGCCGCCGCCAAAGACAACCGCGGCACGTCCGACTCTGCAGCAGCTTCGATAGCTTTTTGCACGAGGTGGTGCATAGTGCCGTCTGGCGCGTCGGGCAGCACACGCATGAGATCTAGACACCATTCATGGGAGGTTGCGTGGAAACTTACAAAACCGACAAGCTGGTCGTCTTTGAACGCGAGGAAGACCGTCTGGCAACCAACATAAAAGTCCTCAAACCGGCCCATGGTTAGACCTTTAGGAATGCCATTTCTGGCCTCCCAAGCGGTGGACACCCGCGCCATGTCACCTAGCGGCAGCATGTGGGTGTCAGGTTGGGCGACTTGAACCTCGGCCTTTTCCGCCTGGCGTAGTTTGCGGCGCAATTGGCGATAGGTGGAGCCTGATGTCTTGTGCTTGGCAGGCGTCAGCACCGCTTCGTCGGAGATGTGCACCACGGCCCAGCCGGCCTTGCGGGTATTTACAGCCTGGCGCGCGGAGATTTTGTATTTGCAGGCGATACGGTTTTGCGCGCGGGCGGCGTTTTTCAGCGGGCGGGCCATGGCGTGGGCGTCGCCCTCGATTGGGTCAAACAGGGCCACCAACGTTTGGCCAATGCGCACCGCACCGTAGCGGCCAGCGTCACAAGACAGGAGTGCACCGCCGTTTTGGCGGATCACACCCAACTCTGCGCGGCTGACTGTTGTAAGAGGCGCGTTGTCATAAGCCTCGTATGCGCGGTTTTGGCGTGGTGAGCGGGACGGGCGCGGACGCGCGAGATGGCGCAAGAGAATCAAACCGGCCATCAGTGCAGGCACGGCATAGTAAATGGCGCGGAAGGCCAATACGCCCGCCAGCAAGGAAGATTCTGGTTGGCTTGGCAGCATTGCCAACAAAGTCAGTTCGAAGGGGCCTACACCACCTGGCGTGCCGGAGAAAATGGCAGCGCCGAGCGCAATCAAGAAAACCGGCAGCAAGACAGCGAAAGAGAGCGACAGATCAGGGGGCAGCAGCACATAGAGGGCCAGAGCCGCAAAGATGGTGTCGATCAGGCATAGCGTCAGCAGCGCGGCCATGGCGGGCAGAGTTGGCAAGCTCAGGCGGCCTCCGTGGCGCGGTAGCACCGGAAAGACAAAGGCCAAAACAACAACAAGGAAGGCAACGATCAGAATGACAGGGGGCAAAAATGCGGGCACGTGCGGCGTTGGTAGGACGATCGCAGCCAGTGCAATTGTGACGGCCATGGCAGCCAGGAAAGTCACTGTGACAAAGGCGGTTATGCGGGTCGCGTCCTTGAGCGACAGATCTGGCATCATGCGCCAGCGCACGAAGGTCCCCACAACGACGCCGGCGCCAAGAGTTTGACCCAGTCCAATGGCCGTGGCGCCCACGGTCATGGCTTCAGATGTGCTGCGGTGCATTTGAAAATGACGCTGAGCAATCACGTCATAGCGGGACACGGCAAGGAAACTGATGGCGGAAAAGAAAAGGGCCAAGCCCCATTGCCATGGTGCAGCAGCGATGACTGAGGCCCAAAGAGCGCCATAGTCAATATCGTCTGCTTGTTCTGACAGCAGCCAGATGCAAGCTGCGCCAAATCCAAACGGCCAAACACGTCGCAGAAAGGTCTGCACGGTCTTCATTTTTGATGTCTGCAAGGTTCCCGCCCCAATTCGTTACCTGTCCCAAGTGACCCAAATCGCTATCGGATGCGTGGTTTCGGCCGCCTTAACAAAGACAATTGGAGCTAAAAAACGCGCAGGCCGGAGCCCGCGCGCTGTGTCTTCACTGTGTTGAAATGGATTAGATTTCGCTTGCCAGCTCTTCTTTGGCGGCAGCAAGGCTTTCACGGCGCTTTGC
Organism: uncultured Shimia sp.; assembly: GCF_913054185.1. GTDB lineage: Bacteria > Pseudomonadota > Alphaproteobacteria > Rhodobacterales > Rhodobacteraceae > Shimia. The sequence continues at coordinate 29,012 of NZ_CAJXIV010000035.1, read as the reverse complement.
GCGAATGGTCGCTTCGTCGGATTTGCTACCTAGATCGGCAACCACTTTGCGAATGACATCGTCGTGGCCAGCTTCTTCAAAATCGGCTGAGATCACGGTCATGGCGTAGTCTTCAGCGGCTGCCCCGGCTTTACCCAGCAGATCAGCAGCCCAAAGACCCAGTTTTTTATTGGCGCGCGCTTCGGCTTTGAATTTCACTTCTTCATCATGCGCAAACTTGGCTTCGAAGGCGGCTTCACGATCGTCAAATGTATTCATTTTTGGGTCTCCTTCAGGATCCTAGTATGACTTAGTTTAAATATGAGCATCCAAACGCATTGTCGCAAGAGGAAGCGGCGTGCTTGCGACAACGCTGTCCATCCAGTAAGAGGGCGATCAAATTCGGGACTCATCCCGAAAGAGAAGGAATGAAGCCATGGCCCGCGGCAAAAAAATCTATGAAGGCAAAGCTAAGATTCTGTTTGAAGGCCCTGAGCCAGGCACCATTGTCCAATACTTCAAAGACGACGCCACCGCATTTAACGCGGAAAAGAAAGACGTGATTGACGGCAAGGGCGTGTTGAACAACCGCCTGAGTGAGTACTTCATGACCGGGCTTACACAAGTTGGTGTGCCAACCCACTTTCTGAAGCGCATGAATATGCGCGAGCAGTTGGTGCGCAACTGTGAGATCATTCCACTTGAAATCATCGTGCGCAACTTTGCCGCTGGCACAATGAGCAAACGCTTGGGTATTGAAGAAGGCACTCAGTTGCCGCGCCCGATTGTGGAATACTGCTACAAAGATGACAGTCTGGGTGATCCGCTTGTATCTGAAGAGCATATCGCTGCGTTTGGCTGGGCCAGCCAGCAGGATATGGATGACATTCTGGGATTGGCGCTGCGTGTAAACGATTGGCTGAGCGGCGTGATGTTTGGCGTCGGCATCCGTCTGATTGATTTCAAGATCGAGATTGGTCGTGTTTATGACGGTGATTTTCAGCGTTTGGTTGTGGCTGACGAGATCAGCCCGGACAGCTGCCGTCTTTGGGATATTGAAACTGGTCGGAAGCTCGACAAAGACGTGTTCCGGCGTGATCTTGGCAGCCTGACCGATGCCTATGCCGAAGTGGCGCGCCGGCTTGGTGTGCTGCCAAAAGGCACCGGACCCAAGCCAACGCTTGTAAGCTGATCCTGACCTAAGCCACTTGCGCCCAGTTAAAGGCGCAACTGGAAAGACTATTTTTGGTAAGAAAAGCGGGACAGTCCCGCCACATGCCCAATTGGAGAGAGACCAAATGAAAGCCCGCGTATATGTCATGCTGAAGAACGGCGTTCTGGACCCACAAGGTGAGGCCGTGCGTCATGCGCTTGGCAGCCTTGGTTTTGATGGTGTGGAAGGTGTGCGTCAGGGCAAGGTGATCGAGCTGGATCTGGCAGAAGGCTCTACTGAAGCCACCGTGACCGAGATGTGTGAGAAGCTGCTCGCCAACACCGTGATCGAAAGCTATCGGGTGGAGATGGGCTGATGAAAGCTGCGGTCATTGTTTTTCCGGGCTCCAACTGTGACCGCGATCTTGCGGTGGCATTTGAGCAGGCCGGAGCGGATGTCACCATGGTGTGGCACAAAGATACAGCCCTTCCGGAAGGCATCGACATGGTCGGCGTGCCGGGTGGGTTCAGCTTTGGCGATTACCTACGCTGTGGTGCGATTGCGGCAAATTCTCCAATTTGTCAGTCTCTTATCAAGCACGCCGAACGTGGCGGCTATGCGCTGGGTGTCTGCAACGGCTTTCAGATCTTGACGGAAACCGGACTGTTGCCTGGGGCGTTGCGCCGCAATGCTGGGCTGAAGTACATCTGTCGTACGGTAGGTCTGGAAGTGGCCAGTGCGGACACGGCGTTTACGTCTGGATACAGCAAAGGCGACGTTGTGAACGTGCCGATTGCGCACCACGACGGCAACTACTTTGTGACCGACGAGAAGCTGGCTCAGCTGCGTGACGAAGACCGGATTGCGTTCACCTATACCGACAATCCAAACGGGTCGGTTGCGGACATCGCTGGTGTGGTCAGCAAGAACCGACGTGTGCTTGGTATGATGCCTCACCCAGAGCGGGCGGCGGATACTGGCCATGGTGGTACCGATGGGGTGGCAATGTTCCGCGCGTTGATGGATCAGTTCGCCACAGCATGACTTGAGGGTGTTGGCGCGTAAGCGTACTGTTCCTGCATGACGCAAAACGCTTCTGACACCTCTGAAAAACTGCGCCCGGCGACAACAAGCTGGCGGGCGCGTTTGACTTTGGCTTTGTTGGTCGTGGTCGCAGGGGTGACGATCTGGGTCACCAACAGTTTCCTGACAGATCGGTTTACGGCAAATACGCGCAATCGGGCAGAGCTTCGGCTGGCGCTGTATTCCGGCAACTTGTTGAGTGAGTTGCGCCGCAGTGCGATTGTGCCGCAGTTGTTGGCCAAAGACCCTGAGTTGATTGGGGCGTTGGATTCCCAAGACTTCTCCAGCTCAACTGCGCGGCTGATCAGCTTTGTGGATGAGATCGGCGCGGCGTCGTTGTTGTTGCTGGATGAGACCGGGCGCACGGTGGCTGCGACAGATCGCACAAGACTTGGCACGATGTATCGGGAACAAGAGTTCTTTATCAATGCGTTACGGTCCAATGTTACACTATTTACAGCGGCCAGAGATGAGACCGGATCGTATCGGTTTATCTATTCCAGGCGGTTGGAAAGTGGCGGTGCCACGCTTGGCGTGATCGCTGTAGAAGTGGATTTGCACAAGTTTGAGCGGGCCTGGGCCGGGATTTCAGATGCGGTCCTGGTGACCAACAGTGAAGGCACAATTATTCTGAGCAGCGAGCCGCGCTGGCGCGGTTTGACTGAGGCTGAAGCGCTGTCGCGACAGCCTGCATTGGGCGCGATTGAGCGGGCGATAAAGGTGACGGCGGACTGGGCGCAGGATCCGGCGGATGCGTATTTGCGCGGCGAAGCGGTAATGCGCATGGGCGCGCGCATACCGTTCCGAGGCTGGCAGATGACCAGTTTCACAAGTTACGCCGGTGTGCGCGAGAAGGTGAACGCGGTCCTGGCGCTGGAAATCATGGGGTTCGCGATCCTGTTGGCGCTTGGATTTTACGTCCTTGGGCGCAAAAGCGCTTTGCGCATGGCGCTGTTTCAGCGGGAGAGCGTGGAGTTGCGAGGATTGAACTTGCGTCTTCAGCGGGAAATCGCCGAACGCGAACGCATGCAGCAGAGCCTTGAAGTGGCGGAACAGAGCTTGGCGCAGAGTTCGAAATTGGCTGCGTTGGGGGAGATGTCTGCAGCGGTGAGTCATGAACTGAACCAACCCTTGGCGGCGATGAAGACTTATCTTGCGGGTGCCCAGCTCTTGGTGAAGCGCAATCGGCCGGACGAAGCCCTGACGTCGTTTCAGCGGATTGACGATCTGATCGAGCGTATGGGCGCGATCACCAAGCAGCTTAAATCATATGCCCGCAAAGGTGGCGATGAGTTCCATGTGGTGGAAATGAGCGATGCGGTGGCCTCGGCTTTGTCTATGATGGAGCCGCAATTGCGCCAGCGACAGGTGCGCATAAGCAAGATTGTGCCGACGGATCCGGTGCGGGTGATGGGCGATCGGGTGCGCATTGAGCAGGTGATGATCAACTTGCTCCGTAATGCGCTGGACGCAACCGAGTCTGTGGCCGATCCGGAGATCGAAATCCTTTTGGCAGCAGGGGAAACGGCCACTTTAACGGTGCGCGACAACGGCCCTGGGATCGAGGATTTGAACAACCTTTTTGAGCCGTTTTTCACCACCAAACAGCCTGGCGAAGGGGTTGGTTTGGGCCTGGCGATCAGCTCTGGCATCGTCAGTGACCTTGGCGGACGGCTCACGGCACGAAATGGAGACGGGCAGGGGGCTGTATTTGAAGTTCAACTGCCTATCTTGAATGAAGATATTGAAGCAGCGGAGTAAATTCGTGGCACAAAGCATGAAGATCGCAATCGTCGATGACGAGCAGGACATGCGGCAGTCGATCAGCCAATGGCTGGCACTGTCGGGCTATGACACAGAAACATTTCCAAGCGCAGAAGACGCGCTGAAGGCGCTTGGCGCGGAGTATCCGGGAATCGTGATTTCCGATATCAAGATGCCTGGCATGGATGGGATGCAGTTCCTGAAAAAGCTGATGGGCGCGGACAGTTCGCTTCCGGTGATTATGATCACCGGACATGGCGACGTGCCGATGGCCGTGGAGGCGATGCGCGTGGGTGCGTATGATTTCTTGGAGAAGCCGTTTAATCCAGACCGCATGACCCAACTGGCCAAAAAGGCGACCAATGCGCGGCGCTTGACCCTGGATGCGCGCGCGCTACGTCGGGAACTGTCAGACGGCGACCAGATAATGAATAAGCTGATTGGGGCGAGTCCGATAATGGCGCGTCTCAAAGAGGATATTCTCGATTTGGGGCAAGCTGACGGTCATGTGCTGATCGATGGTGAAACCGGAACTGGTAAAACGCTGGTAGCGCATGCGTTGCACGCGGTTGGCAGCCGGGCAGGCAAGAAATTTGTGCTGGTCAGCTGTGGGGCCTTTGAAGAAGAAGCACTGGCCAAACGGTTGTTTGGGCCAATGAACCCCGAAGACTCTCAATTGCCTGCCATCGAAGAAGCGCGCGGCGGGACATTGGTGCTCGAAGACATTGAGAGCTTGAGCGATGCGCTGCAAGCCAAGCTACTGAATGTGATCAACGAGCAAGGTACGCCAGCGGAGACGCGCATTGTTGCGATCTCCAACATGCAGGAACAGGACCGGACCTGCGAAGATGCGTTGCGCTCTGATCTGTTTTATCGGTTGGCTGCGTTGCGGATTACTGTTCCGCCCCTGCGCCAACGGGGCGAAGACATACTTACGCTGTTTACGCGCCTTTCAGAACAATTCAGCGAAGAGTATGGCTGTGACGCTCCAAAGGTGAGTGCGCAAGAGGCTGCGCAGTTGTTGCAGGCTCCGTGGCCGGGCAACGTGCGTCAGCTTATCAATCTGGCGGAGCGTGCAGTGCTGCAGAGCCGTCGCAGTGAGGGCACAATTGCGTCGCTGTTGATGAGCGACCACGAAGAGATGCAGCCTGTGGTGACCACCGAAGGCAAACCACTAAAAGAATATGTGGAAGCATTTGAACGCATGCTGATCGACAACACGATGCGGCGGCATCGTGGGTCCATCGCTGGTGTGATGGAAGAGCTGTGCCTGCCACGTCGGACGCTCAACGAGAAGATGGCCAAATACGGCTTGCAGCGGGCAGACTACCTCTGATTTCTAACCGATAGACAACATGAGCGCCGCAAGCTTTCGATAGGCTTGCGGCGCTTTTTGTTTGGTGACAGGGTGTGGCAGCGTTGGCGCTAACGGAAATTTGTGGAGTACCCTGTGATGGCATTGTTAAAGACACCAGCTGCGTATTTGTTTGATATGGATGGCTTGCTACTGGACACGGAGCGGATGTTTTTAGAGGCGTTTTTAACGCTGACAGACGATCTGGGGATTGCCACTGAAGAGGCGAAGGCTTTTTTTGGCGGTTTGGTCGGCACGTCGAGCAAGGTCACAACAAAGCGGTTGCATGAATTTTTACCTCACCAAACCGATGTAGCGGAGTTTGATCAGCGCTGGCGTTTGTTACATCAAGACAATGTTGTACATGGCGTGCCGACAAAACCGTATGCGATTGAGGTGTTGCAGGCGATCCAAGATGCCAAGGTGCCCATGGCGGTTGTGACCTCCACCCACGGACCTTCCGCTCAGCATCACTTACAGAAAGCCGGCATCTTGCCGTTCTTTGAAACGGTGTGTACCGGTGATGAAGTTGTCGCTAATAAGCCAGATCCTGAACCGTATCTAGAAGGTTCGCGCCGGCTGGGCGTGGACCCTGCGCATTGCGTGGCGTTTGAAGACAGTGATTTTGGGACCACTGCAGCTGTGCGGGCTGGGTGTTTGACGGTGCAAATTCCGGACCTGCGGCCGCCAAATACGCCATTGCCGGATCTCGGTCAGATTGTTGCCCGGGATTTGCGCCATGGTGCTGTGCAGATTGGGCTTTTTGAGGATGCGTTAACCTAACCCACGTATCCGTCAGACGATTCCCCATTGTGTTTTCCACAGGAGTGGTTTTATGTGGGGGAACGGATGGCGCAGAGTTTGCGCACCGTATGAGTTTCGCTGAGTATTGCGTTTCAGTTGGCCCACAGGACCCCGAGGGGCAGAGGGCCGGGCGGGATGCTCAGACCGATTGGGTTCATGAGAATGAACCAGTAGAGACGCCCGCACCGCCACGGCGGAGGGCTTAGAACAGGCGCAGGCTCGGGACCACCGAATGCCGCGTCGGAGAAGAAACGCGATGAAGCGCGCGATTTATTTGAGAGACCGAGCAGGGACCGCAAGCGGCCCCATCGGCGGCGCGCATCCCCTCGCTCAAACAAGACACCCCCAAAAAGTTCACCGACCCGATCCCCCGGGAGGGGCGCGGCGCTTGCGCGGGTGCAAACGGATAACATGGCTAAGAAAATGCTCATCGATGCCACCCACGCGGAAGAGACCCGCGTTGTGGTGGTGGACGGAAACAAGGTTGAGGAGTTCGACTTTGAATCTGAAAACAAACGGCAACTCGCCGGCAATATTTATCTCGCAAAAGTAACACGGGTTGAGCCGTCGCTTCAGGCGGCTTTTGTGGACTATGGCGGAAACCGTCATGGCTTCCTCGCGTTTTCCGAGATCCACCCGGATTACTATCAGATCCCTGTTGCGGATCGGGAGGCGCTTCTGGAAGAAGAGCGCGCGTATGCGGAGTCTTTGAAGGCCCGTGACGAGGAAGAAGAAAAACCAAAATCCCGGTCTCGCCGATCTCGCTCCCGTAAGAAGAAGCCTGAAGATCAGGTAGCCGTAGATGCCGCTGAAACTGAGACATCAGAGGCTGTGGCGGAAACGTCTGCGGCCGAGATTTCTGGTATGGAAACCATTGATCTGGTGGAAGATGCTGGCAGCACGGACGAAGGTCGATCGCCAATGGAACTGGTGGAAGAGACCCCAGTTGAGGAACCTGTTGAAGGCGAAACGGCTGACGCTGATGAGGCAGTTGAAGACACGCCTGAACCTGAGGTCGTTGCTGAAGTAGAAGAGGCTGCATCTGAGGAAGGTGTCGCGGAGACACCAGTCGCTAAGGACACTGCTGACGGGGCGAGCGAAGATACCGCACCAGAAGCCGAAAACGCTCAAGAAGACGATGCGGATGAGTCTACCGACGAAGACAAAAAAGACGACGGCCCTAAGACCATCGCAGCCAACACCGAAGGCGAAGATGCCGTGGTCAGCAAAGACCCAGAGACCGGCGAAGAAACCGAAACTGAGGCCAGCGCTGCACCAGAAGAAGGCACTTCTGTTGAAGAAACGGCTTCTGAGGAAACCCCTGTTGCAGCTGAAGACGCGACAGTTGAAGTCGACGTCGCAGTTGAAGCTCAAGAGGCACCGGCCGAAGAAGGTTCTGCTGAAAGCGCTGAAGACGTGACTTCTGAAGACCAGGCTGAAGCAGAAGTAGCGCAAGCACCAAGCGAAGACGCAACGCCGGAGACAGTGGTTGCGGATGATGTTGTCGTGGAAGAAGAGACCACCTCAACCGAAGAAAAAGAGACCGAAGTCGCAGAAGCTGCTGAGGCCGACAACGCCGCTTCTGAAGCGGACTCGTCGTCTGATGATGAAGAGAACGGCAAAAAATCAAACCGCCGTCGCTCCCGTCGTCGGGGCAAACGCTCGGATGCGTCTGAAAAAGACGAAAGCATCGAATCCGTCGCGGATGAGGACGATATCGAGGACATCCGCCCACCTCGTAAGCCGCGCGCCCGTCGCTACAAGATTCAAGAAGTGGTAAAAGTGCGCCAAATCCTGTTGGTGCAAGTGGTAAAAGAAGAGCGCGGCAACAAAGGCGCGGCGCTCACCACGTACCTGTCTTTGGCCGGTCGCTATTGCGTGTTGATGCCAAACACCGCGCGTGGCGGTGGTATCTCCCGCAAAATCACCAATGCGGTCGATCGTAAGAAGCTCAAAGAGATTTCAAGTGAGATCGATGTGCCGCAAGGCGCGGGTCTGATCGTGCGTACAGCTGGCGCAAAGCGGACAAAATCCGAGATCAAGCGAGACTACGAATATCTACAGCGTTTGTGGGAGCAGATCCGCGAACTGACGCTGAAGTCGATTGCACCTGCGAAGATCTATGAGGAAGGCGATCTGATCAAACGTTCGATCCGCGACTTGTATTCGCGTGAGATCGACGAAGTTTTGGTAGAAGGCGAGCGCGGCTATCGCATCGCCAAGGACTTCATGAAAATGATCATGCCGTCCCACGCCAAAAACGTGAAGCGCTATCAGGACTCACTGCCGCTGTTTGCCCGCTACCAGGTGGAAAGCTACCTGTCCGGCATGTTCAATCCGACGGTTCAGTTGAAATCCGGTGGATACATTGTGATTGGCGTGACCGAAGCGCTGGTGGCGATTGACGTGAACTCCGGTCGGGCCACCAAAGAAGGTTCGATTGAAGAAACCGCTCTAAAGACCAACCTTGAAGCCGCTGAAGAAGTGGCGCGTCAGTTGCGCCTGCGTGACCTGGCCGGTCTGATCGTGATCGATTTCATCGATATGGATGAGCGCAAGAACAACACTGCCGTTGAAAAACGGATGAAGGACAAGTTGAAGACGGATCGTGCCCGCATTCAGGTGGGTCGGATTTCCGGCTTTGGCCTGATGGAAATGAGCCGTCAGCGCCTGCGCCCCGGCATGATTGAAGCAACGACACAGCCATGTGCACATTGTCATGGCACGGGCCTGATCCGATCGGACGACAACCTTGCGCTGTCAATCTTGCGCGAGATTGAAGAAGAAGGCACCCGTGGTCGATCACGTGAGGTGCTGGTGAAAGCACCCGTTGCGATTGTGAACTATCTGATGAACCACAAGCGCGAGCACGTGGCACAGATTGAAGCGCGCTATGGCTTGTCTGTTCGGATTGAAGCGGATCCACATCTGGTGTCACCGAACTTCGACATCGAGAAGTTCAAGACAGCAACCCGCGTGGTGCCTGAAGTTGAGGCGACTGTGGTGTCCGGCGATATCTCGATCATGGATGCGATTGACGACGCCGAAGTGGAAGACGCGGAAGTGATTTCCGAAGAAAGCGTCGTTGAAGACAAACCTGCTGAAGACGAAGGTGAGGATAAGCCGAAGAAACGCCGTCGTCGTCGTCGCCGTCGTCGTGGCAACGGCGAAGGTGAAGGTGAAGACAGTGCCGACGGGGAGACAAAACCTGAGAGCGAAGCTGCATCCGAGCAATCTGAAAGTGGCGACGCGTCCGAGGGTGGCTCTGAGTCCCCTGCGGAAGAGACACCCGAAGGTGACGAAAAACCAAAGAAACGCAGCCGTAGCCGACGCAGCCGGTCCCGTGGCAAAAAAGCAGAACCCGCGAGCGAAGAAACCGCTGCGGAGGATGTGACGCCAGAAGACGTCAATGCCGAATCTGAGGCTCAGCCGTCTGAAGCAGTGGCACCACAGGCGACCCAAGACGCGCCGGTTGAAGTGACAGCCGAGCCAGAGACTGCGGAAGCTTCCGTTGAGGTGGCCCCTGAGGGCGTCGTTGAGACTTCGGAACCTGTTGAGGCTCCTGTCGAAACGGCTGACGTCAGCAGTGAGCCTGAGGTGGTGGAAGCGCAGCCGGAGCCGGCTATGGAGCCGGAACAACCGGCAGCGCCACCGAAGCCGAAGCGACGTGGCTGGTGGTCACGCGGTTAGTAATTTGAAAAACGCCGGGGCTTTCCCCGGCGTTTTTTGTTTATGACGCGACCGAATTGGTCGTTTTTTGGGGTGAGGTACTCTGAACCAAAACCCGCTAAAGATTAGTGTGACCGCAGAAATATCAAAATCTCAGCTGAACTGGTACTTTAATTACGATTGGCAATGGGCTGAAAAGGTACGGAAAAATACCTTTTAGGCTTGAAGGTATTTTAAGCTTAAAAAAAATTGCTTCAGCTTATTGACGGACGGCCCTCAGAACGCCCAAGGTTCATCTTGAAAAACAGTGAACCAGGGAGCGACAAAATGAAGTTGCGAAGTGCGGCATTGGCTGCGGCGATGGCATTGGCAGGCGCAACAGCGCAAGCAGATGTGAAAGTTGGAATGATCACCACATTGTCGGGTGGCGGTGCAGGTCTCGGGATTGACGTGCGAGACGGCTTTATGCTGGCTGTGCAGCAGGCCGGACGCGATGACCTTGAAGTGGTCATCGAGGATGATCAGCGCAAACCTGACATTGCGGTTCAATTGGCAGACAAAATGATTCAGTCTGAAAAGGTTGATATTTTGACCGGTATCATCTGGTCCAACCTCGCGATGGCAGTGGTGCCCGCCGCAACGGCGCAAGGCAAGTTCTACTTGTCCCCCAACGCCGGCCCATCACCGCTTGCAGGCAAAGGCTGCCATGAGAACTACTTCAACGTTGCATGGCAGAACGACAATCTGCACGAGGCGGCAGGTGCCTATGCCAACGACACGGGCTTTAAAAACAGCTTCATTTTGGCTCCAAACTATCCGGCCGGTAAGGACGCGCTGACCGGTTACAAACGCTTCTTTGAGGGTGAACTTTCTGGTGAGCTTTATACAAAGCTGGGTCAGACTGACTATGCCGCTGAGATTGCGCAGATCCGCGCATCCGGTGCGGATAGCGTGTATTTCTTCTTGCCAGGCGGTATGGGGATTTCGTTCCTGAAACAATATGCCGCAAGTGGCGTGGACCTGCCTCTGGTTGGACCAGCTTTCAGCTTTGACCAGGGCATTTTGCAAGCTGTAGGCGATGCGGCGATGGGTGTGAAAAACACCAGCCAGTGGAACAAAGACATCGACAACGCCACCAACGCGGCGTTTGTGGACACGTTCCAAGCTGAATATGGCCGTTTGCCTTCGCTTTACGCAAGCCAGGGTTTTGACACCGCGAACCTGCTGATTTCTGCGATGGGCAAGGCGGATGTGGCCGATGCGGATGCTTTCCGTGCAGCGCTGAAAGCAGCGGAGTTTGCCTCAGTGCGGGGCGACTTTGCCTTTGGCGCCAACCACCACCCGGTGCAGGACATCTACGTGCGTGAGGTGATCAAAGAGGGTGATGTATACACCAACAAGATCATTGCGACCGGCCTGACCAACCATGCGGATGCCTATGCGGCTGACTGCAAGATGTAAAGGACTGTGGGGCGGGTGAACCTTTCCCGCCCCTTATCCGAAAATGACATATTCCAAAAATTTGGTTCTAGAACTCCCGCTGTCTGCGGACGCGGATTTGCGGGCTTTTGTACAGAAAGCAATCGCGGATCAGGTCGAATTGATTGCCGTGTCGGGGATCGGAGCCGAAGAAGTGGAAGATGAATTGGACCACTGGATCGTGTTTCTAGCCAAGTCAGAGGCGGACTGGATCGTGACCACAGCGCACGCGCCTGAGACTGTTTTGGAAACCTTAGAAACCGCGTTGGACTTTGCAAAATCTTGGTCTGGACGCGATTATGCAGACATCGTGAAACTCTGATATGACAATACTACTTTTCATAGAGCAGATGCTAAACGGACTACAGTTTGGCGTGATGCTGTTTTTGATGAGCGCCGGTTTGACGCTGGTCTTTGGCGTTATGGGGCTGATCAATTTGGCGCATGGGTCGTTGTATATGGTTGGTGCTTTTGCAGCGGCGGCCGTGGCTGCAGCAACCGGGTCCTTTGTGCTGGCTTTGATGGCCTCTTTGGCTGCTGCGGCCTTGGCGGGAGCGCTTATTGAGCTGACGGTTATCCGGCGGCTTTATGATCGGGACCACCTGGATCAAGTCTTGGCGACATTTGCGCTTATTCTGATTTTCTCTGAAGGCACGCGCTGGATGTTTGGATCGTTCCCTCTGTTCTTGGACGTCCCAAAGGTGCTGGCGGGTCCAGTGACCTTGCCAGGTGGCATTCAATACCCAGCTTACCGGCTGTCAATCATTGTAATCGGGCTGGTTGTAGCCGCGGGTATGTTTGCCTTAATCAACCGCACACGTGTGGGCATCCGAATTCGTGCTGGTGAAGCCGATCGGGAGATGATTGCAGCTTTGGGCGTGGATATCGCGAAGCTTTATACGTTTGTTTTTGCTCTTGGGGCTGCGCTGGCCGGATTTGCCGGAGCGTTGGTCGGCGCCATTCAATCCGTGCAGGTGGGCATGGGAGAACCCGTGCTGATCCTTGCGTTTGTGGTCATTGTGATCGGCGGCATTGGCTCGATCAAAGGCGCTTTTGTTGGTGCACTTTTGGTTGGCTTCACGGACACACTGGGGCGCATTTTGTTGCCGCAGATTTTTGCACTGTTTTTGGAGCCGTCAGCGGCGGTGTCAGTCGGCTCAGCGTTGGCGTCGATGTTGATTTACATCCTGATGGCCGGCGTTCTGGTGTTCCGCCCGCGCGGACTATATGGGGTGGCCTAAGATGACACGGGAAACTTGGATGAACGTCACCGCTCTGGCTGTGTTGCTTGGGGTGCCGTTGTGGGCTTTGGCAGCGGATGAACCGTTTATCATCACACTCGCAACGCGTGCAGCAATTTTTGCGCTGGCAGGCGTTGGCTTGAACCTCGCGCTTGGGACAGGCGGGTTGGTGAGTCTTGGACATGCGGCGTTCTTTGGCATTGGCGGCTATGCCATGGGCATTTTGGCCAGCCATGCGCAGGCCTTCGCGCCCATTATGGAAGCACCGTTTCTGATCGAGGGCACCAAGTCGATGCCAATGATCTGGCTGGTGGCGATGCTGTCCAGCGCGCTGGCAGCTTTGGCGATTGGTGCACTGAGCCTGCGAACTTCAGGTGTGTATTTCATCATGATCACCTTGGCCTTTGGGCAAATGATCTACTACTTCGCGATCAGCTGGCCCGCGTATGGCGGCGAAGATGGGTTGTCGATCTACGTGCGCAATGAGTTCCCAGGGTTGAATACTTTAGTGCCGATGCAGTTCTTTGGCGTGTGTTTTGTGATCCTGTGTTTGGCGCTGTTGCTGATGAATGCAATCCACAAGTCGGCCTTTGGTTTGGCGTTGAGCGCAGCGCGGCAAAACGAGACTCGCGTGCTTTCCGTGGGCATGAAACCATACAATCTCCGGCTGGTTGCCTTTGTGATTTCCGGCGCGGTGACGGGATTGGCAGGCGCGCTGTTTGCCGACCTCAATCGCTTTGTCAGCCCGACAATGTTGAGCTGGCAGATGTCCGGAGAGATTATCATTTTCATCATCATTGGTGGTGTTGGCCGGCTGTTTGGGCCGGTGATTGGCGCAATGATTTTTATTCTTCTGGAACATACGCTGGGCGGGTTGTCGGAGTTTTGGCACGTCTACCTAGGCGCGCTGCTTCTTGGCATCGTTCTTTTTGCAAAAGGTGGCGTGATTGGCGCGTTGGCTGGACGGGAGAAAGCGCATGACTGATGTGGTGCTGAGCACGGAGCGGCTTTTCAAAAGTTTTGGGGCGCTGATGGCGACCAACGATGTGTCACTGGATTTACGCAAAGGTGAAATCCATGCGTTGATTGGGCCAAACGGCGCAGGGAAATCAACGTTGATTCAGCAAATCACCGGTCATTTGGCCTCGGACAGTGGCGCCGTCCGTTTGATGGGAGAGGACCTCACCGAGGTCGGACCTGCAGAGCGTGCATGCAAAGGGTTGGGCCGGACATTCCAGATTTCGTCTCTGGCAATGGAGCACACGGTTTTGCAAAATGCGGTGCTTGGGGCGCTTGGGCAACGTGGCAATGTGATGTCGTTTTTCAAGCCGGTCATGAAAGATACACAGCTATTGGCCGCCGCGAAGGAGGCGCTGGCACAGGTTGGTCTGGCAGAGTTTGCAGCCACTCGTACAGCTGACCTGAGCCATGGGCAGCGGCGGCAGTTGGAGGTGGCCGTGGCGCTGACTTTGCGGCCGAAAGTCTTCCTGATGGATGAACCAATGGCGGGGCTGGGACTTGAGGGCGCGCAGCAAATGATAGGGCTTTTGACGGACCTTCGACGAGAAGCACCAATTCTGTTGATTGAGCATGACATGGATGCTGTGTTCGCCCTGGCGGATCGGATCAGTGTGCTGGTCTATGGTGAGGTGATTGCCACCGGCACGCCGGAGGAGATCAAAGTGAACCCGGAAATCAGACGTGCTTATTTGGGTGATGAGGTGCTGACATGAGTTTGATCGAGCTGAAGAATGTTGCAGCCTTTTATGGCCCCAGTCAGGCGCTGTTTGATGTGTCGTTGAGCGTTGATGAAGGCGAAGTTCTGGCGCTGATGGGGCGCAATGGTATGGGCAAGACCACCACCGTGAAAGTAATGTGCCGCATGCTGAAAAACTCTGCCGGGACGGTGCAGTTTGTGGGGCAGGATATTGGCGGCTTGCCGTCATACAAAGCGGCGCGGTTGGGTATCGGTTTGGTTCCCGAGGGACGCCGGTGTTTTGCAAATCTGTCAGTTTTCGAAAACCTGATTGCCGCCGCACGCAAAGGGGCTTGGGATTTTACCGCCGTATGTCAGCTGTTTCCGCGCCTGGAAGAACGGCGAGACCAGTCTGCGTCATCGCTGTCGGGTGGGGAGCAGCAGATGCTGGCGATTGGACGTGCGTTGATGACCAATCCGAAGCTGCTCATTCTGGATGAAGCGACCGAAGGACTGGCACCTGTGATCAGGCACGAAATCTGGGAAGCTGTTGCCAAACTCAAGTCGGAGACCGGCATGGCGATCATTGCGATCGACAAGTCCCTCAAAGAGCTGGGGCAGGTGGCCGACCGCGCCGTGATCCTTGAGAAAGGGCGCACGGTTTGGACCGGAGAGTTTGGCGATTTGGGACCCGAGGAGACCGACCGGTACCTTGGCGTTTAGGCCTCGGATTTTGGCAGAACCGGCGCGGTACGGTTGGTCGACAGTTCCGCGTCGGAGAACACCCAGGGGCCGCGTAGGCCTCGTATGCCTTCTGCCTCAACCACCATACCCCGTGCCGCGATCTGAGGATCGGTCAATGCTTGCTCAATGGAGTTGATTGGGCCTGCGGGCACGGTAGCGGCTTCCAGTGCCGCGAGCATATCATTGGAAGTCCATTTGCTGGTTTCCAATTCGATTTGTTCAGTGAGCGCATCCCGATTGGCCACGCGCAATTGATTGGTGGCATAATCAGCCGCATCCCCTAAGTCGCCGCGCGACAGAACCCCACACAGGCGCTGGAATTGACCATCGTTGCCCACTGCAATGATGATGTGGCCATCCGACGTGGGCACAACTTGATAGGGGGCAATGTTGGGGTGTGCGTTGCCCTTGCGATTTGGGCTGTTGCCGGTGGCGAGATAGTTCATCGCTTGGTTGGCCAGCATGGCCGTTGCGCAATCCAAGAGAGACATGTCGATGTGTTGCCCGCGACCGGTTGTGTGACGTTGCTCCACGGCGGCCAGAATGCCGATGGTGCCATAGAGACCGGTGACCACGTCCGTGACCGCGACGCCAACCTTTTGTGGTTGCTGATCCGGCTCGCCGGTGATCGACATCAGGCCAGACATGCCTTGCAGCAGGAAGTCATAGCCCGCGCGTTTGGCGTACGGACCGGTTTGGCCGAAGCCGGTGATGGAGCAATAGATTAGGCGAGGATTGACTTTAGACAGACTGTCGTAGTCCAAGCCGTATTTCTTCAGTCCGTCAACTTTGAAGTTTTCGATCAGAATGTCGGCGTCTTTGATGAGGTCAAGCACCTGTGCGCGGCCTTTTTCTGTGCGAAAGTCAGCCACAACGGATGTTTTGCCACGATTGGCGGCGTAGAAATAGGCAGCGGTTTTGTCACCGTCGCGCTCAATAAAAGGCGGGCCCCATGTGCGGGTGTCGTCACCTTGAGGCGCTTCAACCTTGATCACATTCGCGCCCAGATCAGCCAGAGATTGACCAATCCAAGGGCCTGCCAGAATGCGGGCAAGTTCTACAACTTTGAGACCATTAAGTGGGGTCATGGGGAACTTTCAGAGATAGGGCGGCGTGCAGGCGGAAATCACCTCGGCCGGTGTGTCAGAGATATTGCGGAAGCGATGGGGTTGTTGACTGTCAAAAAGATAGCTGTCCCCGGCGCGCAGGATTTGGGTCTGATTGCCCACGGTCACCTCGATCTCACCGGAGAGTACAATGCCGCCTTCGTTTGCGGGATGGGACAGCATGGTTTCCCCGGTGTCAGCACCGGGAGCGTAGTGTTCTTTGAGGATCTGCAAGCCGTGGTCTTTGGCATTGCCTACCTGTTTCAAAGTGAGTTTCGAAGCCTCAGATCCCAGGTGTGACGTCAGGTCAGACAGCGCCTCGGCGCCAAAGAAAACTTGCCCCGGAGCGTGGGTTTCTGGCTCGAAAAATTCGGCCATGGACATGCCCATACCGCCCAATATTTTGCGCAAGCTTGCCACAGAGGGGCTGGACCGGTTGGTTTCGATCATTGAAATTTGCCCGTGAGGAACACCGGCGTATTGCGCCAGTTGCCGTTGGCTCAACCCTGCGGTCAAGCGCAGTTTTTTAAGGCGGTCGCCTACGTCAAACGGATCGCTCATCGGGTCCCCCGTGTTGGGCCTGTTGCTGTGATATACTGGGTCAACGGGACTCAACGCAACTTTGGTAATTTGGGTCTAGCAATGCTCAATATTCTGCGCAATAGAAGGCAAGAAAGTTTTCGCGACGTCGCGGCGTTTGTTGCAGGTTACCTTGACGCTGGGGCAGAGACAGCCATTTTGTCAGCAACAGAAAAACAGTTTTTGCGCCCTAGTTTTTTGGGCGGACGGAAGGAGAGATCATGGCCAAGGATCTGGCACCACAGTCCAAACCGGAATTGGGTTCGTTCAACTGGGAAGACCCGTTTCTGATCGAAAGCCAGCTTGAAGAAGACGAGCGCATGATACGGGATGCTGCGCGCGCCTATTGCGACGAAAAGCTTGCTCCACGGGTCACCACCGCGTTTGAGCAAGAAGAAACGGATCCAGAGATTTTTGCTGAGATGGGCGAGATGGGCCTGTTGGGCACCACCATTCCTGAAGAGTATGGCGGTATTGGCGCGGGCTATGTGACCTACGGTTTGGTGGCGCGCGAAGTGGAACGTGTGGACAGTGGCTATCGTTCGATGATGTCGGTGCAGAGCTCCCTGGTGATGTATCCGATCTATGCGTATGGTTCCGAGGAACAGCGCAAGAAGTACCTGCCTAAATTGGCCTCCGGTGAATGGATCGGCTGTTTTGGCCTGACTGAACCGGATGCGGGTTCTGATCCGGGTGGCATGAAGACCAACGCCAAGAAAGTGGACGGCGGCTATGTGTTGAACGGCGCGAAGATGTGGATTTCCAACTCGCCAATCGCGGATGTGTTTGTGGTTTGGGCCAAATCGGATGCGCATGGCGGCAAAATCCGCGGCTTTGTACTCGACAAGGGCACAAAAGGTCTTTCTGCACCCAAAATTATGCACAAAGCCTCGCTGCGCGCCTCGATCACCGGTGAGATTGTGCTTAAAGACGTAGAGGTCTCTGAGGATGCGTTGCTGCCAAATGTCGAAGGCTTAAAAGGCCCATTTGGCTGTTTGAACCGCGCGCGGTATGGGATTGCCTGGGGCGCGATGGGGGCAGCGGAATACTGCTGGCACGCGGCGCGTCAGTATGGCTTAGATCGCAAGCAGTTTGGCAAACCACTGGCGCAGATGCAGTTGTTCCAGCTGAAACTGGCGAATATGCAGACCGAGATTTCCTTGGGTTTGCAAGCTGCTTTGCGTGTGGGTCGTTTGATGGATGAGGCAAAAGCCGCACCAGAAATGGTGTCGATCATTAAGCGCAACAACTGCGGCAAGGCGCTGGACATCGCGCGGATGTCGCGGGATATGCACGGCGGAAATGGCATTAGCCTTGAGTTTGGTGTGATCCGCCACATGGTGAACCTGGAGACTGTGAACACCTATGAGGGCACGCATGATGTACACGCTTTGATCTTGGGGCGTGCGCAAACTGGGTTGCAGTCCTTCTTTTAAATCAAAATCTTACTGGGTGATATTAATGCGCGCGATCTTAGATGGCGCGCATTTTCGCGCGTAACAGTTGTGTGGCATCAGTATCGACATTGGGCGGCGTTCCGGCGATCACAACTCCAAATAAATTTTTGGCCTGTTGTTCGGAGTACCGACCCAAGCGTACGTCTTCGAAAACGAGATCTGGCTTCCGATCCAATGGCGATCCATATCCGCCACCGCCAGGCGTTTGGACATGTACGCGATCGCCTGCGCACAGAGGGATATCCTGTTCTTTGGAAAGATGCTCAGGCGTGTACGCCGCGCCTCCTCGATGAACCGTTACCTTGTTGAGTCCGCCGTCCGCTCCGTCCAATGCGCCTTGTGGTCCAAATCGTCCGTGGTCCATGACAAAGCTTGCCTTTGCCTGACCGCGGCGCAGCTCCACCTCATAGTCTAAACCAAACCCACCACGGTGTTTGCCCGCGCCGCCGGTGCCTTTGTGCAAGGCATAGTGGTGGTAGAGCACGGGGTAAGCTTGTTCCATGATTTCAATGGGGGGTGCCTTGGAGATGCCAATGGTTGAGCAACCGTTGGAGAGCCCGTCGTGGCGCGCATTGCCGCCATAACCGCCACCGGAAATTTGATACATGACGTAGTCCCGATCGCGGTCTGGGTCGAAACCACCAAGTGCAAAGTTGCCACTGGTTCCCGCGGGTGCGGCAGTGACTTTATCTGGCAACGCTTTGACCAAAGCCGCAAAAACTGCCTCGGCTATGCGTTGTGAGACTTCAGCCGCACATCCAGAGACTGGGCGCGGATATTGAGCGTCCAGAAAGGTGTTTTCAATTCCGGTGATGTCGAATGGTTCAAATGCACCTGCGTTCATGGGCACATGCGGGAAAATATGGCGCATCGCGAGATAGACAGCGCTGTAGGTGGTGGCGCGGACGGAATTCATAGGCCCCAAGCATGGCGGGCTGCTGCCGCTGAAGTCAAAAACAAGATTGCTACCGAATTTGACCACTGACAAATCAATGGTCAGTGGTTTGTTGACCACGCCATCGCTGTCTACAAAAGCTTTTGCAACATAAGTGCCGTCCGGAATATCTTGAAGACAATCCTGCATTTGTCGCGTGGCGCGCCGGCTTAACTCCTCAATGGCATCGGAAACTGATTGGTCCCCGTAGCGGTCCAAGAGGGCCGTTAAGCGTGTTTCACCGACGTATAGGGCGGCAGCTTGGGCTTGGACATCGCCAATGCGTTGGTCAGAAACGCGAATATTGGATTTGATGATCGAGAAAATCTCTTTGTCCAGAGTGCCTTGCTTGAAAAGCTTGACGGGTGGTAAGCGCAATCCCTCTTGCTCAACAGCCGTCGCGGATGCAGAAAACCCGCCTGGAACAGCGCCACCGGTATCCGGCCAATGGCCTGTGTTGGAAAGCCAACAGTAGATTTCGCCGTCTCGATAAAACGGCTTGGCAAACCGGACGTCCATGAGGTGCGTTCCACCCAGATACGGGTCATTCACGATGTAAATGTCACCTGGACTTGGTTCTGCAACGTCACCGGCAGCGATCATTTCAATGATCGTGCGCGTTGAGTACTGCATAGTCCCGACAAAGACAGGCAGGCCGGCGGATCCCTGGGCAATCAATGCCCCATCAGACGCAGCATAAATGCCGTCAGAACGATCATTGGCTTCGGCAATAACTGGAGAGAACGCCGCACGGGAAAAGGCCAGGTCCATTTCATCACATACCTGCTGCAAACCGGCTTGTATCACTGTGAGGGTGATAGGGTTTAAACTCATAAAGCACCTCGCACGTGTAGAATTAGATTTCCAACGGTGTCCGTTGTCACGCGATCTCCGGGCGGGATTACGATTGTTGTGTCCATTTGTTCCAAAATGGCGGGGCCTTGCAATGACGCGTCCGCTGGCAAGCCATCGCGCGAATAGACTGGCGTATCGATCCAAGTTTTGCCGAAATAGACTGGTCTGGTGCTGGATTGGGCGTCCTTTAAGCTTGTAGCGCGTTTCTTTTGGTCAAACAGCTGAGTGAGATCGAGTGGGGGACGGTGGCCGACAATCGAGCAATTCACATTCACCACGGTTGCCTGAATATTAGGGAGTTCAACGTGAAAACGCTCAAAGTAAATCCGTTCAAACCGATCCTGCAATTCGGCAATTGTTATGGCTGGATTGTCGATAGGCACGCGCAGAAGATGTGTTTGGCCAGTGAATTGCATATCGAGTGACAAAATACTTTCAACGCGATCCAGCGCGATGGTTTCGTTTAAAACCATCGATTTTCCCTGGGCGATTTGAGCCGAGAATATGGAACCGATCTGATTGGGGTCAAGCGTGCCCAAGGAGGCGTTGAGGGTGCGGACAAAGTCATGTCGAAGATCTGCGACCACACAGCCTAACGCGTTTGTAAGACCCGGGCGGGCGGGAATGACAACCCGTGGGATATCGAGTTCTCGGGCCAATGCCGCGGCGTGCAAGGGGCCGGCTCCTCCGAAGGCAAACAGCGCAAAGTCTCGTGGATCTGCCCCCAAAGACAAAGACACCATTCGGATCGCTCCGGCCATTTTGGCATTTGCGACGCGAACAACAGCAGCGGCGGCTTCAACTGCAGAGCAGTTTAGAGCTGAAGCCAGACGCGCCGAAATGACGCCACGTACATTGCGCGAAACCTCGGTTTCGGCGGTCTCGGAAAAGTTGGGTGGCCGTAACCTCCCGAGGAGAAAGTTGGCGTCTGAGATGGTAGGCTCTGTGCCGCCGCGATCATAACATATGGGGCCTGGAGATGCGCCTGCACTTTCAGGTCCCACTTCAAGCAGGCCACCAGAATTGATTCGCGCAATTGATCCACCGCCTGCACCCACGGTGCGGACATCGACCATGGGCACGTGAATTGGCATGCCGTATTCCACTTCGATCTCGTTTGAGACCGACGGTGTGGAGCCGCGGATCAAGGCAACGTCAGTAGAGGTGCCGCCCATATCGTAGGTGATCAGATTTGGTTCATTGCACATGCGTCCGGTGAATGCAGCAGCCATGACACCGGAGGCCGGTCCAGACATCACGGTTTTTGCTGCTTCTTTGGCCACGTTTTGGGCGCGGACCATGCCGCCGTTGCCGTTCATGATAAGCAGGTCACGTTTGTACCCTTGGTCTGTCAGGGTCTGAAGCAACTTTTCCACGTATTTGCTTAGAACAGGCTGAACAGACGCATTCACTGCTGCTGTGACACCTCGCTCATATTCGCGGTTCTCGGAAAGCAGCGCGTGCCCTGCCGTTATGTAGTTGTTTGGCCAAATCGATTGAACAATTTCTACAGCTTGTTGCTCATGTATTGGGTTTGCATAGGCGTGCAGGAAGTGAACAACCACGGCTTCACATCCGTGATCCAAAAGGGATCTGGCTGCGTTCGCCACCGCACCATGATCTAGACGTGTCAGAATGTTGCCGTCACAGTCCATCCTTTCGGGCACTTCGAGGCGGAGATCCCGCGGAATAAGTGGCTTGAATTCGCCGAACATCCCGTAAGCCTGTGGCCGTGTTCGACGGCCCAGTTCCAAGATGTCACGAAACCCTTGTGTGGTGATCAAGCCGGTGCGGGCAAGTTTGCGTTCCAAGACGGCATTGGTGGTGGTGGTTGTGCCATGCACGATGAGGTCCAGCGCGGCAATGTCACATTCAGCAGCATCGAGGGCTCTCAAGACGCCATTGGATTGGTTATCGATTGTGCTGGGTACTTTGGCGAGACGCAACCCGCGCGGGCTCAGCGCCACCAAGTCAGTGAATGTGCCGCCGACATCGACGCCCACAATGGTGCCTGCTTGCGTGTCTTCTGAGTCGGCCAACCACGATCCTCCATGCAAATCCATTTGCACGCAAATGATGATGGCATGGACATTTGTCTGTCAATCGCTGCGAATTCGAATCGAAGCGGTGACTGGGATGTCACTTACGACGTAGGCGCGATGGTCATTGGTCGATAACGTCACGCGAATCTCGTGCTGACCAAATGGTAAGTGGCCGATCGAGGTGGACGCGGCATAGAGCCGACCAAGCTTCAAACCGTTAACATAAAGATGGCCGTGGCCAGTGCCTGGAACATGTGGGCCATCAACAAGCTCAGGTGTGAACTCGAAGTCATCGGAAAGGATGTCGATTTTCCAGCCAGTTTCGATTTTGGTGGCTTCAAGTTCAATGTGCGGCGCAGGTTCTCCATCGCCCACTTGGCAAATATCACCAATGCCAAAAAGACCGTAGGTGGCCGCCTCGCCTTGATTGCGGGGGGCAACAATGCGGGCGCGTGTTGTGAGTGTTCCAGCTGTTGCGAAGGTCAGTGAAATTGGGAGGGTGCGGCCGTCATCCAGAGGGCCGTTGACGCCATGTAGTTTAACAAAGACCCCGTCAGCGGCGAGCGCCGGCGTGCTGCTAGAAGGGAGCGCCAGAGGCCCAAAAGTTTCGCTAAATTCTGTAGATTTCGCGTCCGGTGCACTTGCAAAGAGAAGTGTGTCTGGTGGGCCGGAGTTCTCAATGGACACAAAAACTGCCAGTTGTTTTTCACCCGTGTCAAGCGGGGCCGCAGTGGCATTGGTAAGCAAAATTTGGGGAGGTTGCTTGGGTTTCAGAACCGTGTATCCGCCCGCAGAAACCATGCCAACAAGTAGTAGAACTCCCAAAACCTTTCGCGCTTTCATCTCAATAACCCGTCGCTATAGTCGCCAAATGATCACCACGATGTCTCACTCACACCACACCTTCAAGCACCGGTTCATTGCCGCCGCGCCTGTGTTTGCAAGTGTAACAATGATCTCAGGTCAGGCGCAGGCGCACACGTCCGAAGGTGGATTTGTTCTGCTGTTGCCAACAGACATGTACATCGCATCAGGTGTCTTGGCGGTGGCATTGACGGTTGCGATGTTGGTGTTTGTGCCTGACACCGCTGTGGAAAAGTTGTTCCGTCCTGCGAGTTTATGGCGCAGTCACGCGCGGGTTCTGCCCAAGATCACCAGCCTGCTGTCCAGTTTGTTCCTGTTTTGGCTGGTCTACATAGGTTTGGAAGGTCCGCGAGACCCTTTGGCCAATCCCATGCCACTGACAATCTGGACAGTTTGGTGGGTTGGGTTGGTGTTTTTACAAGGATTGCTTGGCGACCTTTGGCGCTGGATCAATCCCTGGTCAGGACTGGTGTGGCTGGTGCGTTTCTTCTTGGGTCAC
Source organism: uncultured Shimia sp. (assembly GCF_913054185.1). GTDB lineage: Bacteria > Pseudomonadota > Alphaproteobacteria > Rhodobacterales > Rhodobacteraceae > Shimia. The sequence continues at coordinate 5,710 of NZ_CAJXIV010000035.1, read as the reverse complement.
CAGCCGATGTTTCGGTTTCCACGTCAGTTTGGGCATGTCCTAGGCATCTTGTCGTTCGTTATGTTTGTTGCTTTTCTGCTTGCAGATACGGCTCCGTCAGACCCAGCACGTTTGGCGCGCGTGGTGACGGTCTACTGGGGCATACACTTCCTCGGCATGGTCCTTTTGGGGCCGCGTTGGCAGCTTCGCGCCGAGGGCATTGGCATGGTCATGCGCCTTTATGCTCAGCTGGCTCCATTTGGTCGTGTTTCAAAGCGCAATGCGGCCGGGCTTTGGGGATGGCAGATTTTGCACGGGCAAGCTGTGCCGTTTGGCATGGCTCTATTGTGCCTCTTGGTGCTCGGCAGCGGCAGCTTTGATGGGGTGAACGAAACGTTTTGGTGGCTGGCGCAACTTGGCTTGAATCCATTGGAGTTTCCCGGACGCTCAGCCGTTGTTTGGCAAACTCTGGGGGGATTGGTAGCAAGCAATCTGTTACTTGTTTCCGTCTTCGCAGGAACTCTCTGGTTGGGGTTGAAGCTTGGGCGGATCACAGGCGTAGGATTGGGATGCGCGTTTTGTCTGTTTGCGCCAACTGTGCTGCCGATCGCGCTTGGCTATCATTTTGCACATTACTTCACGAGTTTCCTCGTGGAGGCACAATACGCGCTAATTGCAGCTACAGATCCATGGGCCACGGGAGAGGACTTTCTTGGTCTTGGGCAGGTATATGTGACAACCGGATTTTTTAATTCACAGGACAGTGTGCGGGTGCTTTGGTTGTGTCAGGCAAGTGGAGTTGTGGTTGGCCATATTGTGGCGGTTTTACTCGCGCATGCGGTGGCCGTGCGGCACTTCGGATCTGGGCGGGCCGCGTTACTGTCTCAAGTGCCTCTTGCTATCTTTATGATATGCTACACCTTTTTTGGACTTTGGCTGCTTGCATCACCGCGCGGCTTCTGACACAACACGCGCCCTCTAGACAGAACCGTCATTCATTCGCACTCTAACAAGTGTGAAGAGTAACGGAATTTTCGGTCACAGACCATGTGGACACAGGGGGTAAAGTGATGACCAAATTCAAGACCGTACCAGTAACAGGCGCGCAACCGACACGCCGTGACGCGCTCAAAACTTTGGCGCTTGGCGGGGGCGCCGCCGCGGCATTGCCGCTTTGGGCGAGATACGCCGGCGCGCAGACATCTGAGCCAATCAAAGTTGGGTTCCAGGTGCACCGGACCGGCATCGGCGCAGCTTACGGGCGGTGGTATGACCGCACAACATCGGCGGCGGCAGCTTTGATCAATGAACAAGGGGGCATAAATGGACGCCCCTTGGAGATTGTCTCCGAGGATGACGGGACCGATCCAAAGCGCGGGGCGGAAGTGGTTGAGAAGTTTGCCACACAGCACAATTGCGACATTGGTTTTGGCACGTTGTTCTCCCATGTGGTGATTGGCTCTGCGCCACGTGCTGGCGAGCTAAAGCTGCCATATTTTGTGGTATCCGAAGGGCATCACGTGGCAAGCGGCATGTTGAACCGTTACACACTGCAACCGGGCATCACTGATGTGAAAAGCCAGGTGCAGGCGATGGCACCATTTGTAGCGGATAATCTTGGTAAGAAGATCACGATGATATTCCCGGATTTTGCATTTGGGCATGATCACCGTGATTACTTTACCGCCGCGATTGAGGCGCAAGGTGGTGAAGTGCTGGAGCACATTGCAATCCCGCCAACTGAAACGTCTTTCACCAAGTACTTCCCAAAAATCCCACGTGACACCGAAGTTATTTACCACGTGATGGTTGGTCCTGCGGTTCTCACCTTTGTGAAAGAGCTGGGTGAGTTCTTTGGGCCGCAGCGTCCTGAGATGTTCGGCTTTATCGACAGTCTGGAAGCCGTGGATCTTGGAAGCCCGGGGCTTGAGTTCCTTGATGGCACCTACTTCTGGGAAGGCAACCCACGGTATGCACAGGACAATCAGTCCGAATATGACGCCTTCTTCCGTGAGCGTGTTGGGGTCGATGCCAACGGCGCCTCAGTCAGTGATCCCAAAGATGCATCGACCTACGCCCACATGTTTGGCTGCTGGGAAACACTGCATGTGGTCAAAGCCGGGATGGAAAGTGCCGGTTACCAAGGGCCAAAGGACCGCGCCGCGCTGATTGAAGCCGTTGAGGCGATGACCGACATGCCGCATTCCAACGCGCATCCGCAGGGGGCAAAAATCTTCAACGGCAAGACTCACCAGGTGTTTGGACATCAATACGTCACCAAGGTGGTGGATGGAAAATTGCTCCTGGTGCACACCACATCGATTGAAGACACGTACTATCCCGATGAGGTGGATTACACCACGCAAGCGCTCTGAGTGTGAACATGGGCGCGGCGCACAAGCCGCGTCCGAATTGAGGCAGGGGTGTAGATGGATTTTGGACCTTACTTGATGCTCGCCACTTTGGAGGGCACGGTCACCGCAGCGGTATTGGCATTGACCGCGTCCGGTCTGGCGTTGGTGTTTGGTGTGATGCGGGTTGTGAACGTGGCGCATGGCGAATTTTTTATGCTTGGTGCGGTGTTGGCGTGGTGGGTGACACACATTGTGGGCGGCTCCGCGGCCATCGGCTTTGTCGCAGCCTTGATTGTTGTGCCCATTTTGGTTGGCGTGTTGGCGGCGGTCACGGACATGACAATTCTAAAGCGGATTGACTATGATCCCGAGCGAACAATAGTTGCGACCATCGGTATTTTGTATATTTTACAGCAAGTTACGTTAATGACATATGGACCTGATGCGCGACCGGTAACGCCTCCATTCAACACACGCATCGCTTTGCCGTGGTTTGAGTTTGTAAACGGAGAACCTGGGATCTATTGGCCGTGGGGGTTGTCGATCACCAGCTACAAATTAGCCGTTATCGGCGCTGCGAGTGTGGTCTTGATGGGGCTTTGGCTACTGATGACGCGTAGCAAGCTGGGCCTTTTGATGCGTGCGACGGAGCAAGATCGCGACATGGCGCTGGCCTTTGGCATTCCTGTGGAGCGAATTTACGCCGTTGTGTTTGGGCTTGGAGCGGCCATGGCGGCGTTGGCGGCCGTGCTGATTGTGCCGATTCAGCAAGCGCACTACCTGATGGGCGCAGATCCGTTGTTGTTAAGTTTTATTGTGGTGATCATTGGTGGTTTGGGCAGCTTGCCGGGCACCGTGTTGGCGGCACTTCTCATTGGGTTATCCGACGGTATTATTTCGGTTTTCTTCTCCCCAACCTTGGCAAAAATTCTCGCCACGTTGGTGGTCGCGATGGTGTTGGTGTTCCGTCCGCAAGGACTATTCGGAGCAAAGCGGACATGAGTGGTGACATGAGGAAATCGCTACTGCTTCACGGTGGTGTATTGGTTGCGCTGTTCACCTTGCAATTTGTTCTGCCGGCCTATCACCACGGCAACCTGGCCCGCATCATGGTTTTGGCAAGCTATGCCGCTGGATTCAATTTGTTGTTTGGGTACACGGGTCTTCTAAGCTTGGGTCATGCTCTGTTTTTTGCGGCTGGCCTCTACGGGATGGGCCTTGCAATGTCGCAGTTTGGTGCTGGCACCGGGCTTGCCTTGGGTGTCGGTGTCTTTCTAGGCGCGCTGATTGGTGGTCTGGTTGCAGTCTTGGCGCTGCGTACGGAAGAGGTGGCGTTTATGATCGTCACCCTGATGTTTGCCCAAGCCGGGTATCTGACGATTTTGTATTTTGGCGCGTATACACGTGGAGACGAAGGGTTTGTTATCGCGCAGGCAGATCGCGTGTTTCTAGGGCGCGATCTTTCGAACCCCCAGAGTAGATATTTCTTCGCGTTTGCAATTTTTTGCGTGTCATTTGTGATGTGCCTTTCCGTGGTCAAGTCTCGGTTTGGGAAAGTCCTTGTCGCCATTCGTGAAAATGAAGAACGGGCGCGGATGCTCGGCTACGACGTGGCGAAGTATAAGTTTGCGGCGATTGTTTTGTCCGCCACGTTGTCCGCCTTGTCAGGCGCCGCCTATGGGCTGCTGTTTGGGTATGTGGGGGCGTCATTTGCATCGGTCCAGTATTCGATATTCCCCTTGCTTTGGGTGCTTTTGGGCGGCGCCGGAACCGTGCTTGGCCCATTGGTTGGCACCGCATTCATGTTCTACCTTATTGATCTCAGCTCTGGCGTAACCACCGCCTATATGCTGATCGCTGGGGTTGTGTTGGTTGTCCTCACGCTTTTTGCGCCTCAGGGGCTGTTGGGAGAAATGCGACGCCGGTTTTGGAAGTGGCTGCCGTGAGTTTGTTATCTGCACAGGGGCTAACCAAACAATTCAACGGCCTGTTGGCTGTAGAGGACGTGACGCTTGAAATTCCTGAAGGTCAGGTGCGCGCCTTGATTGGACCCAATGGCGCTGGCAAAACCACACTTGTTGGGATGTTGAGCGGGCGCATTGCACCTTCGGCTGGCACTGTAATCTTTGATGGTCGCGATGTGACTGCCTGGCCTGCCCATAAACGCATTTCGGCGGGTATGGGCTATACCTTTCAAATCACATCGGTTTTTCCGAACCTGAGCGTATGGGAAAACGTGGCTTTGGCTGCACGACGGACCTTGTCAGGGAGGTCAGATATGGAAAATGCCGTAAGCGCATCTTTGGAGCGCGTGGGCCTTATCGATCACCGCTTCGAAGAGGCTGGAGACTTGAGTTATGGGCATCAGCGGTTACTTGAAATCGCAATGGGGTTGGCTCAGGCGCCGAAGTTGTTGATTTTGGACGAACCGACGCAAGGGTTGGCGGATAGTGAGGTCGCCGCATTCAATCAACTGATCCTGGAGTTGGCCGGATCAACCACAGTTTTGTTGATCGAACATAATATGGACGTGGTCATGCAAGTCGCTGATTTCGTGACTGTTTTGGATGCAGGCAAGGTTCTGTTTGAAGGCATTCCAGACGACGTCAAAGCCAATGCTGCGGTGCAGGCGGCGTACCTTGGGGGTGGCGATGCTGCGGCTTGAAGGGGTCTCGTCTGGCTATGGGCGAGCGCAGGTGTTGCGTGAGGTCTCGTTTGATGCCACGGCAGGGGAAATTCTTTGTCTTGCGGGACGCAATGGAGCCGGAAAAACAACAATCGTAAAAACAATCATGGGGTTGCTGCCGTTGATGGCTGGTCAAGTCACTTGGCAAGGCACTGTGTTATCAGATCTTCCACCCCACAAGGTGCCACGCGCGGGGATTGGCTACGTGCCGCAAGGGCGCCGTTTGTTTGGAGAGATGTCGGTTGCGGAAAACCTGGAAGTCGGGCGCTTGACAAATGGTAAGGATACCCAGGTTCTGGAGGAAGTTTTGGCGCTTTTTCCGAGGCTTAACGAACGATACAGGCAACGCGCGAAAACGTTGAGCGGTGGTGAACAACAGATGTTGGCTATGGGGCGGGCCATGTGTTTGCGGCCCAAAGTGTTGTTGTTGGATGAGCCGACAGAGGGGCTGCAACCCTCGATGATAACGGCCATCCGCGATGCCACGGCGCAGATGCGGGATCAGGGAGTGGCCGTGGTGTTGGTGGAGCAGAGACTGGACGCCATAACGGAGTTAGGAGACCATGTGGCGCTGTTGGAAAACGGGCGGATGCGCGGAGTTATGACCCGTGCCGAGGTGGCGTCGGAGCCGACAAAACTGGCACGGCACCTTGGCGTTTGAAGCCGCAAAAATCACGTCGGTATTGCGTCT
>NZ_CAJXIV010000034.1 GCF_913054185.1 uncultured Shimia sp. | reverse complement strand
TGCTGCACGTCACCGACATGGCATGGCGTCGTGTGAACCACCCATCTGAGATCCTGACAATTGGCGAAACCGTCAAAGTTCAGGTTATCAAGATCAACAAAGAAACCCACCGCATCAGCCTGGGCATGAAGCAGCTGCAGGACGATCCATGGGATCTGGTTGCTGCCAAGTACCCACTGTCTTCCGTGCACAAAGGCCGCGTGACCAACATCACCGATTACGGTGCTTTTGTTGAGCTGGAGCCAGGTGTTGAAGGTCTGGTTCACGTGTCCGAGATGTCTTGGACCAAAAAGAACGTTCACCCCGGCAAGATCGTATCCACCTCTCAGGAAGTGGACGTCATGGTGCTGGAAATCGACGGTGCCAAGCGCCGCGTTTCCCTTGGTCTCAAGCAGACCATGCGCAACCCATGGGAAGTGTTTGCAGAAACACACCCAGAGGGCACCGAGGTCGAAGGCGAAGTCAAGAACATCACCGAATTTGGTCTGTTCATTGGCCTGCCAGGCGAGATCGACGGCATGGTTCACCTCTCCGACTTGTCTTGGGACGAGCGCGGCGAAGAGGCGATTCAGAGCTACCACAAGAACGACGTTGTTCAGGCGGTTGTCTCCGAAGTTGACGTTGAAAAAGAGCGTATCTCCCTGTCGATCAAAGCCCTCGGCGGCGACAAGTTTGCAGATGCAGTTGGCGGCGTGAAGCGCGGCTCGATTGTGACCTGTGAAGTGACGGCCATCGAAGACGGCGGCATCGAAGTGGCGTACGAAGGCATGAAGTCCTTCATCCGTCGCTCCGACCTGTCCCGTGATCGTGCTGAGCAGCGCCCTGAGCGTTTCAACGTTGGTGACAAACTCGACGTACGTGTGACCAACATCGACAGCAAGACCCGTCGTTTGGGTCTGTCGATCAAAGCACGCGAGATTGCAGAAGAGAAAGAAGCCGTGGCACAGTACGGTTCTTCGGACTCCGGTGCATCCCTCGGCGATATCTTGGGCGCAGCGCTCAACACCGACGAGTAAGATCAACCGATCTTCGTGTAAGATTTTGGAAACCTCCGCCAGCGATGGCGGGGGTTTTCTTTTTGGCGGCGTGGTTGCGCCAAAGGATCGCCGCAATGCGGTGTGAGAATGTGGCCGACATCAACACGAGATGAGGTGCAAAGTGATACGAGTTGTGGTGCTGTTTGTGGCAGCTGTCGTCGTTTTGGCTTGTGCTGGTGCCGGGTTGTTTGTCTGGGCGGCCCAGAGCGCCAAAGCGCGTAATGAGGCAGCGACAATGCCGGTAGCGCAAGAGGCACCAGAGCCTGCGACATTCACAATGGAAAGTGCGACGCAGTTTCATGTGCGCCGTCTAAAAGAATTCAACTACGCGCCGTCTGAGAAAATGCAGCGTATTGTGGCGTCGGACTCAACACTTGATGGGATCACGCCGGTGAAGTGGCATTTTGTGGGGCCGCAGACAGCCCGGCCGGTGCCTTTGGTGGTGTTGTTTCATGGGCGGGACCGCACGGGATTGTCGATGATCGAGATGTGGTATGAAACCGCCCGCAACAATGGATTTGCAATTTTGGCTCCAACGGCTCCGGGTGGAAATTGGCCATATCAGGATCCGTCCCCGCAAGTTCTGGAAAAGATGATTACTCAATTGGATGCGACCCACTTGATCGATCGCGAGAGAGTGTATTTGTTTGGCCATTCTGCAGGGGCTGTCTATGTGCAAGCTTTGCTGAACAAGACACAAGGTCCTTGGAGCGCTGGAGCGACGCATGGTGGGTTTTTGCCCGTTGAATTTCAGATCATTCCACAGCAGCCCAAACCCTACAAAGCCTATGTGGGCCAATTTGAGACGGCATTTGAGTTGGCAGACATCCGTGCCACGGGCGAAGAGATGGCCAAGCGTGGTGTGGAGAACGATCTAATCGTGATCCCACAGCACACTCATTGGTTTTATGATATCGGCGACCAGATTGCCGCCGACAGTTGGGCTTGGTTCAAGAGCTTACCCTAGGTTTAGGTGTACAGTCTTTCTGCATGTAGAGTCAGCGCCTTCATTGCGGCCCGGTAGGGTGCAGGCCCAAAGCTGATGCGGGAGACACCCAGTGCAGCGAGTGGGGCGACGTCCGCAGTGACATCCAAACACATGGCGTTCACAGGCAGGGACACAGCGTCGCAGATGGCGCGGATCATCTCTGGGTCAGACAGGCCCGGGATGAAGAATCCGCTGGCGCCGGCCTCGGCGTAGGCCTTGCCGCGCGTGATGGCGGCCTCGACATGTTCGCTATGCTCCGCAGGGTCGGATTGCAGAAACAGATCTGTACGTGCGTTGATGAAGAGCGGGACATCGTGGGCGTCGGCCTCAGCGCGTATGGCGGTGAGGCGGGCGGATTGTGTGTCAATGTCATGTAGGCCGTCTCCTGCAACGACACGATCTTCAAAGTTGATACCAACGATGTCTGCGTCAATCACGCGCGCGATGTTTGTGCGCAATTCCTGCGGTGCGGTTGCGTACCCGCCTTCAAAATCAAGCGACACAGGCACACTACAAGTTGCAGTGATACGGGCAGCGATTTGCAGGAGGGTGTTTAGTGGCAATGCTTCGCCATCGGCATAGCCCTGTGCCCCTGCCACGGACCAGCTGCCGGTCGCTAGGGCAGGGGCGCCGCCTTTGGCAATGGCTGCACCGCTGCCGGCGTCCCAGCAATTGTAGAGCACAAGAGGAGTGCCGGGCTGGTGCAGCGCGGCAAAGGCGTGGGCGCGGTCAGCTTGGGTCATATACGTTTCCTTTTTTGTATTGGCGTTCGATTTCAATGAGTTTTTGTTTGCGCCAGAGGCCGCCGCCGTAACCCGTGAGCGCGCCATCTGCGCCAAGAACGCGGTGGCAGGGCACAAGCAGGGCGATTTGATTGGCACCATTGGCACGCGCAACTGCGCGAGTGGCCGAGGGACGATCAATCGAGTTGGCGAGCTCGGAATAGCTGCGGGTTTCGCCAGCAGGGATATCGCGGAGAGCGTGCCAGACCTCTTTGGTGAAAGCGGAGCCGTGAAAGGCGAGGGGTGTTTCGAAATTTGCACTCTGACCCGCGAAGAACGTGGCCAGTTCGGCTTCGACTTGATCCGTTGGGGCGAAGCGCCCCAAGCCGAGGTCGCCTTTGGCAAAGTCGCGCAGGCGGGTGAGTTCGCGGGGCAGGGCCTTGCGTTCAACAAACTCCAGCAGGTGCAAATGAGAGGCGCTGGAGACGGCGATCAGATCACCCAGCGGTGATGTGATCCAATCCGCGCGCAACAAACCGCCTTGTCGAAGGTCGGCAGGGGCGCACCCCAGTAGCCGGGCAAAGGCGGCGCGGAAAGCGGAGGGGCTGTCAAAGCTGGCGCTGTGTTGTGCATCAATGACTTTGCTGCCGCTGCTCAACACTTCAAACCCTTCGCGCAGGCGCCGTTGACGGGCCATTTCGAGGAAGGTCATACCAAACTGGCGCTTGAACGAGCGGCGCACGGTGGAGAGGTCAAAGCCCATTTGGGCAACGTGACGCTCGGTCCATCGGAAATCGGGGCGGTCATCCAATGCCGCGAGCAGGGCCGCGATGGTTGGGTCGGCCTCTGCCGCAGGAGCCATTGGATGACAACGTTTACAGGCGCGGTAGCCTTGCTCGATGCATTCCCCAATGGAGGCAACGAAGGTGCAGTTTTCTGTCTTGGGTTTGCGAGCTGGGCAAGTCAGGCGGCAAAAGACACCGGTGGAAGAGACACAGACATAGGCGCGTCCGTCATAAGCGGGATCGCGGGCCAGGAGGGCTGCATAAAGCGTGTCGTGGGTGGGCAAATCAAACATCATGACGGCACACTAGCAGGGGAGAAAAGCAGTACAGCCGGAAATCGGGCATGTATTTCAGAAACCCCCAAAAAAAGGCCGGGCAATTGCCCGGCCTTCCGATCGTTGTTGGCTGTTTTAGCGACCGCGGATGCGGGGATCGAGCGCGTCGCGCAGGCCGTCGCCAAGATAGTTCACCGACAGCACGGTCAGCGAGATGCCCAAGCCGGGCCAGAACACACGTTCCGGATAATCTTGCAGATACTGCACCGCGTCGTTCAATAAGCGGCCCCAGGTTGGGAAGTCTGGTGGGAAGCCAAGGCCCAAGAACGACAGCGCCGATTCCGTGATGATCGCGTTGGCGATCCCCAATGTGGCTGACACCATGATTGGCGACAGAACGTTGGGCAGGATGTGCCGTGTGATCATGTTCTTGTTGGACGTGCCAATGGAGCGGGCGGCCAGAACAAACTCACGTTCTTTCAGCGCCAGCACATCGCCACGCACGATCCGTGCGGTGGGCATCCAAGAGGTGATGCCAATGGCCACCACGATCAGGATGAAGATACCACGTTCAGGACCAACCGCTGAGGACAGCGGTTCGCGGAAGAGCATCATCATCACCAGAAGCAACGGCAGGATTGGCAACGCCAGGAACAGATCCGTCAGGCGCATCAGCGGGCCGTCCAGCTTCTTAAAGAAGCCAGCGACGATGCCGACAAAACTGCCGAGGCTCAAGGCCAACAGCATGGCGGTGAGACCCACAGCAATGGAGGTCTGCCCGCCAGCCATCATCCGCGCCAGAAGGTCACGGCCCAATTGGTCGGTGCCAAAGGGGTGTGCGAAGCTTGGACCTTGGTTGCGCGACCGGATGTCGATGTAGGTCGCGTCATAGGGCCAGAGCAGTGGGCCGAGAAAGACCCCGAACACAATGATCAGGAAGACGATGCCACCCAGCATGGCGCCTTTGTGCGCCTTGAACTGGTGCCAGACGTCATACCACTGGCTGTGCGGTGGGGTTGTCGGCTCGGTGTTGGTGGTATCAGTCATAGCGGATCCTCGGATCAAGAACGCCGTAGAGCACGTCTGCGATCAGGTTGAAGAAGACGATCAGGAAAGCGAACATAAAGGTCAGCGTCTGCACGGTGGGCAAATCGTTGGCCTGAATGGCGCCAATCAGCTGTGCGCCGATGCCGTTCACGGAGAACACCTGCTCGGTGATGATCGCGCCGCCAAAGATGGCTGGGAGACCCAACGCAATCACGGTCACAACCGGGATCATCGAGTTGCGCAACACATGCACCAGAACCACAACTTTCTCGCTCAGGCCTTTGGCACGTGCGGTGCGCACATAGTCCTGATTGAGGTTGTCCAGCATCGAGGCGCGCATGTAGCGGCTGATCTGGGCAGTGGTTTGCAAGGCAAGCACCATCACTGGCATGATCATCTGACGCAGCTGATAGACAAAGCTGTCCCAATCAACCACCTCATGTGTCGTGTCATAGATGAACGGGAACCAGCCCAAGTTCACCGAGAACAGAACGATCACCAGCGGACCGGTGAAGAACGGTGGAATGGAATAGCCGATCATGGTGATGAACGTACCAGCCTGATCGAACATCGAGTATTGCTTGTAAGCAGAGTAGATGCCGATCGGCAGCGCGATCATGATACCGACGATGTAGGACAAGCCTACAACCCAAAGGGTCTGTGGCAGGCGCTCGACAACCACGTCCATCACTGGGCCGCGGTGCTGCCAGCTGATGATGCGCAGCTTGCCTTCGGAAAAGGCGGTGCCAAACATGTGATCAAACAGAACCTGGGGTTCTACCCAGAAGAACTGGACCAGCCATTTGTAAAAACGAATATAGCCAGGTTCGCCAAGGCCAAGGGCCAGGCGCATCTTCTCTTTGACCTCTGGCGGGACGGTCAGGGGAACTTGTGCCATCGGATCGCCGGGCGCAAGCTCGAGCAGGAGGAAGATGACAAGTGAGATAAAGAGCAACGTCGGGATCGCAAGGATCAGACGGCGTATGGTGAAGGTCAGCATGAAAGCGCCTTTGTGCGTCGTTTTTGTTGTTGAGCCCCGCACAGTGACCTTACTGCGCGGGGCCTAAAAGAGTTGGGGCGAGCTCGAAAGCTCGCCCCATGTCGGTGAATTACTTCACGCGGTGCCAGTCAGCAACATTCCACAGCTCGGAGTCCCAAACGTTCAGGACGACGCCGCCCAGAGAGTTTGCGTGTGCCGAGACACGGCCACGGTGCACGAGAGGCACGATGGTGTAGCTGTCTTTGGTCAGCATGTTGTTCATCTTGATCGCGATCTCGCCGCGCTTCTCGATGTCACCGGTACGAGCCAGTTCATCGATCAGAGCGTCGTATGCCGGATCACAGAAACGGTTGATGTTTTCACCCTGCCATTGGCTGTCCGGCTTCGGCTCACCACCACAGCGATATGCTGCGAGGTACTGCTGAGGGTCGGTGCCGTTGAAGGTGTTGGCATACATTTCCACGTCTGCGTAGAACTTCTGGAAGGTGTCAGGGGAGCCTGGGTCACCGCCGAAGAAGACAGATGCGGACAGGTTGCGCAGCTCGGTTTCAACACCAATCTCGCTCCACCACTGTTTGATCAGGGCTTGGAAGTCCTGACGAACGGCGTTTGTGGAGGTTTGGTACAGAATGGACAGCTTCACGCCGTCTTTAGCGCGGATGCCGTCGCCACCTTTAACCCAACCAGCTTCGTCCAGCAGAGCGTTGGCGCCAGCGATGTCCTGCGTTGCGCAGTAGTCGTTTTTGGCAGCGTAGTTGTCTGGAGAAGGCACGAGGTCACAGGTAACTTTACCTGCTTTGCCGTAACCAATTTCCACCAGCAGTTCGCGGTCGATTGCCATGGACAGTGCTTTACGCACGTTCATGTCAGACAGGAACGGGTGAGGATGTGCAACAGTGCCGCGCTCGCCTTCCGGAAGATCGGAGGACGGGTTGGTCATGTTCATTTCGAGACGCTCGACCAGCGGACCGAAGCCTGCAACAGCTTTGCCTTTGCCGCCTTCTTCCATCTTGGCAATCACATCGGGTGCCAGCTGGAGGTTCCAGGCGTAGTCAAATTCGCCGGTTTCTAGAACCGCGCGACCAGCACCGGTTGCGTCGCCGCCCCCTTTGAAAGTCACAGATGCGAACGCAGGCTTAGATGCGTCACGGTAGTTTGGGTTGGCTTCGTACTGGATCACGTCGTTGGTCTTGAAGTTAGTCACAACGAATGGGCCGGTGCCGATTGGGCCGAAGTTCTCAGCAGTACACTCGGGCGCTTTGGCACCGGTGCAGTTTTCAAACTGAGCTTTCTGGATAATCGGGGATTGACCGCCAACAAATGGGCCGTATGGGTTCGGCTTTGGTTGGTTGAAAGTCACTTTGACGGTTTTGTCGTCAATCGCTTCGATGTTTTCAACGCCGTCAAAGAATGCCGCTTGAGCACAGCCACCTTCGGGGTGCATGCAGTATTCGCCGGTGAAGACAACGTCAGCAGCGGTCACTGCGGACCCATCAGACCACATCATGCCATCTGCGATGGTCCAGGTGATGCTGGTCAGGTCTTCGGAAACACCACCGTTTGAAACGGTTGGAATTTCAGCTGCGAGGAATGGAACCATTTTGCCGGTTTCGTCGTAACGTGCCAGCGGCTCCAGGGTGAGGGAAGCGGATTCAACGTCCTTGGTACCCGAAGACAGATATGGGTTCAGGATGGAAGGCGCTTGCCAATAAATGATGTTCACGTGGCCGTCCGAACCGCGCTCTGCCATGGCCGCTGGGGCCATCACAAACGCTGCTGCGGCGCCAAGCATCAAAGTTTTTGCTTTCATGTCTCACTCCATGTTGGTGCACACTGGTTGCGTGCGTTCGGGCAGATTGATTCCGCCCGGTTTTTGCTTGTCAGGAAGGGACACAGATGTTGCCATCTACGGTTCCACAAGGTGGAAAAGTCGTACACCCCTCCGACTGCAGGCATCACAGACCAGTGGGGGTGAAATTGCAAGGGGCCAAATTGAATAAATGTTCATTCAGAGCTGGAAACTGGCCCAACATGGTTTGACCATTGCATTTGTGGGCGGTAGCGTCTGGCCGAGGGACAAATAAAAACAATACTCAGGGGAGCCACCTTCATGTTGGACAACGCCATTGCGTCAATCGAAAATCTGCGAGTCGAGTTCCAGACAAAGGACGGCCCTGTGGTGGGCGTGGAGGATGTGTCCTTCAAGGTGAACCCCGGTGAAACCGTTTGTATTGTTGGTGAATCTGGATCCGGAAAATCGGTATCATCACTTTCGCTGATGCGTTTGGTGGAATTCGGCGGCGGCGAAATTGCGGGCGGTAGACTACTGTTTGACCGCAAAGATGCGGACGATGTGAACTTGGCCGAGGCCAATCAGGATCTGATGCGGACGATTCGCGGCAATGAGATCGGTATGATCTTTCAGGAGCCGATGACTGCGCTGAACCCGGTGTTCACAGTGGGTCGTCAGCTGACCGAAGGGCTGCGGTTGCATAAAAACCTGTCCAAATCGGATGCGGAAGCCCGGGCAATTGAACTGTTGCGCGAAGTGCGTATTCCGGAACCCGAGCGTCGCCTGAAGCAATATCCGCACGAGCTGTCCGGCGGTATGCGCCAGCGTGTTGTGATTGCCATGGCGATGGCCTGTGAGCCGCGCTTGTTGATCGCGGATGAGCCTACAACAGCTTTGGACGTGACCATTCAGGCCGAGATTCTCGCGCTGATGGACCGGCTGAAGCGTGAAACTGGCACTGCCGTAATGTTTATCACGCATGACATGGCGGTTGTGGCGCAGATGGCAGACCGCGTTGTGGTAATGTTCCGCGGCAACAAAGTTGAAGAGGGCACTGTCGAAGAGATCTTCGAGAACCCGACACACGACTATACAAAGGCACTGCTAGCCGCTGTGCCAAAGTTGGGTGAAATGACCGGCACGGATGTGCCAAGCCCAATGAAGCTGTTTGGCGACAACACCCATAGCACCGATCCGATCCCGGGCACCGAAGAACCAATCCTGGAGGTAAAGAACCTTGTCACGCGTTTCCCGGTAAAAGGCGGCTTGATGCGTCGGACTGTGGCCAATGTTCACGCCGTCGAGGACCTATCTTTCACGGTAAACAAAGGGCAGACCTTGTCGCTGGTTGGGGAATCCGGCTGTGGTAAGTCGACGGCTGGCCGTTCTTTGTTGCGCCTGGTGGAGCCGACCTCCGGTGAAGTGAGCTTTGACGGACAGGACATTATTTCTTTGAACCCCAAAGAGATGCACACAGCGCGCCAAGAGATGCAGATGATCTTTCAAGATCCATTTGCGTCGCTGAACCCGCAGATGATGTTGCAGGATCAGGTCAGCGAACCGATGCGCAACTATGGCACGCATTCCGGCAGCGAGCTTCAGAAGCGTGTTGAGATGCTGTTTGATCGTGTGGAGTTGCCGCGCAGCTTTATGCGTCGCTATCCGCATGAAATGTCTGGTGGTCAGCGTCAGCGGATTGCGATTGCCCGTGCGCTTGCCCTGAATCCAAAGCTGATTGTCTCAGACGAAGCAGTGTCCGCATTGGATGTGTCGGTTCAGGCGCAGGTTTTGAACCTGATGATGGAGTTGCAGGCTGAGCTGGGTATTTCTTACGTCTTTATCAGCCACGATATGGCGGTTGTGGAACGTGTGAGCCACCATGTGGGTGTTATGTATTTGGGTCGGATTGTGGAACTTGGCCCGCGTCGCGCGGTGTTTGAGAATCCTCAGCACCCCTACACACAATCTTTGATGAAGGCGGTTCCGATTGCTGACCCACGTCAGCGTAAATCGGAGAAAGACCTGAACTTTAAGCCAATCCCGTCGCCAATCCACCCAGAAGGATATGAGGCCGCGCTGTCGGAGTACAAAGAGGTTGGTCCAGGTCACAAGGTTCTGATCACTGACAGCGGATATTAAGCGCATGGCGGAGCGTCTGAACCCGCGGGCCATTTTGGATAAGCTGGTGTCGTTTCCAACCGTGAGTCATGACACCAATTTGCCACTGATCAACTGGGTGCAAGACTACCTGCAAAGCCACGGAATTGTGGCCCATCAGCACCCTCACGAGACAGACCCTGCCAAGGCGGGGCTGTTTGCCCATGTCGGGCCTAAAATTGAGGGTGCGGTTGTGTTTTCCGGGCACACCGATGTGGTTCCCGTGGAAGGTCAGCCGTGGTCAACGAACCCCTTCGAGGTTGTTGAGCAAGACGGGAAGCTGTTTGGTCGTGGTACGTGTGACATGAAAGGCTTTGACGCGCTGGCGATTTGGGCCGTCGTGGAAGGGCATTACAGTGACCTGAAGCGGCCGCTGCAGTTGGCTTTGTCGTATGACGAGGAAATTGGCTGTACGGGCGCGGCGCCTCTTATTGAAAGCATCGACAAACATTTTCCGAAAGGATCTGCGGTCATCGTTGGTGAGCCGTCGATGATGGGCGCGGTGACCGGTCACAAAGGTGGGCAAGGGTTCAACGTTCATGTGCGCGGCTTTGAAGTGCACAGCTCGCTGATGCACACTGGCGTGAACGCAATCATGTATGGGGCCAAGCTGATTGAGTGGGCCAACGAGATGAATCTCGAAAACCGTGCCAAAGAGGCAGGACCAGTGGCGGCAACGTTTGAACCGCCCTGGACCACGGTGCACGTTGGCATGATTGAGGGTGGTACAGCCCACAACATCACGGCATTGGACTGTCGCTTTGGTCTCGATTTCCGGATTGTGCCCGATGAGAACCGCGACGACTGGATCGCGCGGTTTAAGGCCAAGGTGGCCGAGGTTGAGGCGGAGATGCAGGCGGTTGTGCCGGAGAGCCACATCGACCTGCAAGAGAAGTTCTATGTCCCGGGGCTGCTTCCGGAAGAGGCGGGAGAGGCTGAGGCACTGGTGCGTCAGTTGACCGGAGACAATGCGTCCCGCGTGGTGAGCTACGGCACCGAAGGCGGGCATTTCCAAAACGCGGACTATTCCACCGTGATCTGTGGACCTGGCGACATTGCCCAAGCGCACCAGCCTGACGAGTTTCTGACGGTTGCGCAGTTTGAGGCCGGAAAAGGCTTTATGGAGAAGCTGATCGCCGCGTGCTCCTGAGGTCGTCCCAAAGGGGCATGAAATTAACCGAAATGAACGGTTAATGCCTGTCAAATTTTAACCATGGCTTAAGAAACCCGCCTATTACCCCCTACGGAGGGCTTGGCGGGTTAACAACCTGTTGATAACGTCGGAAGCGTTCAGAGGTGATGGAGTGTCATGCGTCATAGTCTTCCGATAGTTCCGCAGTTTTATGTGACCGCGCCGCAGCCATGCCCGTATCTGGAGGGCCGGATGGAGCGTAAGCTCTTCACCGCCTTGCAAGGGGACAATGCGACCGCCCTGAATGACTCGTTGTCTCAACAAGGGTTTCGGCGTTCACAAAACGTGCTCTATCGGCCGTCTTGTACCGACTGCAACGCCTGCATGTCTGCGCGGATTGATGTGTCAAAATTCACCGCAACCAAGAGCCAACGCCGCGCGGCGCGGCGCAATGGACATCTGCAGCGGCGCGCCACGTCTCCTTGGGCCACGGAAGAACAGTTTGATCTGTTCCGCCGGTATCTCGACAGCCGCCATGCGGAGGGCGGTATGGCGGATATGGACGTGTTTGAATTTGCCGCGATGATCGAGGAAACGCCCATTCGAAGCCGGGTGGTGGAGTATTGTGATCAGGACAGCGGTCAGCTGACAGGCGTGTGCCTAACTGATGTGCTCGAAGACGGTGTGAGCATGGTCTATTCGTTTTATGAGCCGGAGATGAGCCGCACATCACTGGGCACTTTCCTGATCCTCGATCACATCGAGATCGCCCGCGAGGCTGGCCTGCCGTATGTCTATCTTGGCTATTGGGTGCCAGGCAGCCAAAAGATGAACTACAAAGCTAAATTTTCGGGGTTAGAGGTGTTTGTCGGTGGGCGCTGGCAGGCGATGACAAATCCGGAAGAGTTCTCAGAAGACAGTCACCCGCTGTCAACACCGCCAATTGCCGAGCAAGTGGCGAGTATTTCATTGCCTGAGGCGCGTGGGCGTAAGCTGTGAAATGACACGCCATCTGTATGCGTTGGCGCTGGTTGTGCCGGATTATGACGTTGCCCTAGAATTTTATGTCGGAAAACTCGGATTTGTCGTGCGGGAAGATCTGCAGCTTTCCAAGGAGAAACGCTGGGTAGTGGTCGCCCCAGATGAGAGCTGTGCAACCAACGTTTTACTCGCCAAAGCACAAGGCTCACGGCAAGAGGCCGCGATTGGCGATCAGTTCGGTGGTCGGGTTGGACTGTTCCTCAACACTGATGATTTTGATCGGGACTATGACAAAATGCAGGCCGCAGGCGTCCACTTTGAAGAAGTGCCCCGTGTTGAGGAATACGGCAAGGTGGCCGTGTGGCGCGATCCGTTTGACAACCGGTGGGATTTGTTGGAGCTGAAGGCGCACAAGCTGAGGTAAACCTGCCTGTAGTG
The DNA here is from genome assembly GCF_913054185.1 of uncultured Shimia sp. Taxonomy (GTDB): domain Bacteria; phylum Pseudomonadota; class Alphaproteobacteria; order Rhodobacterales; family Rhodobacteraceae; genus Shimia. The sequence continues at coordinate 22,345 of NZ_CAJXIV010000034.1, read as the reverse complement.
AGCGCCACTTTCCAATGACAAATCTCTACGACGAGGGCTGAAAGAATGTTGCCGCCAAACTAGATTGGCGGCAACACATTCATCCGACTTAGTTGGTTGCACTCATACCCATGGCACGTTTGGACATCAGCTCAATTGCGTTGCCTGCGGCGCGGGTGTAAGGCGGCCAGAACATGGTTTCTTCGAAGAAGTCCGGGTTGGCCTCGATCAGAGGGTTGGCATCGACCAACGAGGAAGATGCCACCATACCGAGACCTTCAACCACGCGGGTCTGGACCTCTTTGCCAATGAAATAGTTGGCAAAGATTTCGGCCGCTTCCAGTTTTTTACCATCCAGATGTTTGGCGAAGTTGATGGTGTCGAGCCACACGGTGTTGCCTTCCGCAAACGGTACCAGACCCCAGTTGCCTCCTTCTGCGATGGCCGCAGACGCACCTACGCCATAAGAGGCCACCAGGTCGTATTCGCCAGTGAAAGGCGGGGAGGCGCTCCAGAAGTGGCCAACCTGGCCGTAGAGCGCGTTCACAGTCTGCTGTAGCTCGCTGTCTGGGGAAGCGAGGGCGCCCAAAGAGGCGCGGTCGCCGGAGACATCGTTCACTTCAAAGGCGGTGCGGCCAAGCGCCAGCAAGGCCAGCGACACGTTGGGGTGCACCTGCCCATCGGTGAGCGACAGGCGGCCTTTCCATTCCGGCTCAAGCATGTCCTTCACCGAGGTGGGCATGTCCTGAACGGTGTCGAGGTTGGCCCAGATGCCGTAAGCGCCGCCACCCCACGGAATGTAGAGATGTTGATCACCCTTCATGCCCATTGGAATGTTGGTCAGCGCCTTGGACAAATGCTGATAGTTCTCTAGCCGAGGGGAATTCACGTCGATCGGCTGTAGCATGTTGGCAGAGGGGCTGCCTTCCATGTTGATGTAATTCAGCGTCAGGAAGGACACATCCACATCACCAGAGCGCAGCATGTCAAACATCTGCTGCGGCCCTTCTGCAACCGTTTCCAGCAGGTTGACCTCAACGTCGTATCCTTGCTCTTTCAGGAGGGCATTGACTGCCGCCACCTCGGTGTCGTTGACGTAGCCGTCCCAAGAAAAAATATTGAGCTGTTCGGTTGCATGCGCCATGCTCGCGCTCGCCGCCAAAATACATCCCATCAAAGCGTGTTTCATCTAGGCACCCCAGTTGTTGAAAACAGTGTTAGTGCGATCGGGCAAAAGTTTCCCAAACGACTTGGCGCCAGATTGCTGTGCACCCCCTAACAACCTGTGAATGTGTTGCGGGTGTGTGGGGTGATCCCTAGTTGAAAGTCCTGCAAAGTTGAGAGGCTCTTGTTTCAATTGTGTTCAACTCAAGCGGGCAACAAAAAAAACGCGGCGCCCGGGGGCACCGCGTTCTCACAAACCGCTGATGCGGTGATGTGATTATTCTTCGGCTGCGGCTTCTTCACCTTCGGCAGCTTCACCTTCTTCGTCTTCACCAGCGGAGCGCAGGCCAGACGGCGCGGACAAGTTGGCAATCACGAAGTCACGATCGATGGTTGGCTTCGCGCCTTCCGGAAGATCGATCTGGCTGATGGTGATGGTGTCGCCGATGTCTTTACCGGTCAGGTCCACAACCAGACGCTCAGGAATGTCACCTGCGGTCACGTTCAGCTCAACTTCAGGACGTACGATGGTCAGCACGCCGCCTTTTTTGATGCCCGGTGCTTCTTCTTCGTTTTCAAAATCAACGTGGATGAACAGGCTGATTTTGGAAGTGCGGCGCAGACGCAGCAGGTCGATGTGGGTTGGCAGATCTTTGATGACGTCGCGCTGAACGCCACGGCAGATCACACGCACGTCTTCCTGACCTTCAACCTTCAGGTTGAACAGGGTCGACAGGAAGCGGCCATCTTTCAGTTTCTTCAGCAGAACATTGAAAGGAATTTGGATTGCCACAGGGTCGGCTTCGCCGCCGTATACAACACCAGGAACCATGCCATCGCGACGTGCTTGACGAGCGGCGCCCTTGCCTGTCCCCGTACGTGCTTCGGCGATAAGATCAGGAATTTGACCAGCCATTTTGAATTCTCCATATACATAGGCAGGGATCCTCCAAGGCTGTATCCCCGCGTGAAGCCGCGCCTATACCGCGGATTTGTCTGAATGCAAAGGGGATTCGCGCCTTAAACGCTCCGAAATTCCCGTAATACGCCGCCGGCAGCCACAACTCTGTCATAAAGCTCAAAATCTGCCGGGCGCGCGGCGCGAAATGCCGCTTCCACGTCGGGTGACAGAGGGGCCTCCACGTCGGGGGAGACGTTTTTCTGGCGCGGAAGAACCTTTGCCCCAAAACGCTCTTCGATAAAGGCTTGAAGCAGCTCTTGGCGATCATACGCAAAAAGGTGATCGACTGGAACGTCGCCTTCCGCCAAGGACAGGAAGGACGCTTGGGAACCGATGCCAGCGGCTTTGGACGGGTGTTTGCTGATCGCGTCGCTGACATAGTCATCAAAGCTTATGCCGCCGTGGCACGTGGGGGCATTCGGGGCCATCCGCTCTGGGCTGCGGTATTTGTACCAACTGCGCGCATGGTCAATTGGATCTCGGATCACCGCAAAGCGTTCCGGCGCAATGCCGTAGGTGTCTTTGAGGAATGGTGCAAACTTGGCGTGGTATTTGCCGATGGTCATGTGTTTCACCCGTTTGGTGAAAATCACATCTGCCCGAGGTCTCAGCGCCAACTCATAAGCGGTGGAGCCGGTTTTGGGCACAGAAAGAAATGCCAGATTTGGTTTGAAAAAGACCAACATACACGCGATACCTCTTGTCCGATGCGTTTATGACGCGCCGGACAAGAGCTTGTCAAAGCAATTGGTTATGCCTGCCAGCGGCCTTCGAAGTTTTCCGGCACCAGGAGTATGTTGCGATCCAGCTCGTCAATGGTGCGGCGACCACATAGCGCCATGGACACGTCGAGCTCCTTGTGGATCACCTCCAGCGCTTTGGTGACGCCGGCTTCCCCCATAGCGCCAAGACCGTAAATAAAGGCGCGGCCTATGTAGGTGCCTTTGGCACCGAGTGCCAGCGCCTTAAGGACGTCCTGACCGGAGCGGATGCCGCTATCAAGGTGGACTTCTACCTGATCACCCACGGCTTCCATGATGGAGGGCAGGGCGCGGATTGCGCTGAGTGCGCCATCCAATTGGCGACCACCGTGATTTGAAACAATGATTGCATCCGCGCCAACCTTGAGCGCCATTTTGGCATCGTCCGCGTCCAGAATGCCCTTGAGAATGACCTTGCCGCCCCACTTCTCTTTGATTTTGGCAACCTTATCCCAGTCAAGGGTCAGGTCGAAGCTTTCTGCTGTCCAAGCGCCGAGGTCTGCGGTGTCGGTGACGCCGTCAACATGGCCAACGATGTTGCCAAAGTTGCGCCGTTTCGCGCCCAGCATTTCGATGCCCCAGCGCCATTTTGTCATCAAGTTGGCTATGGTGGACGGTGTCAGCTTCGGCGGGGCAGAGAGACCGTTTTTGAGATCTTTGTGGCGCTGGCCCAGAATCTGAAGATCTAGCGTGATCACCAAGGCCGAGCATTTCGCGTCTTTGGCGCGCTGGATCAATCGGTCGACAAAACCCTCATCCGTCATGGTATAAAGCTGGAACCAAAACGGTTTTGTGGTGGCCTCGGCGACCTCTTCGATTGAATTGATCGACATTGTCGAGAGGGTGAACGGCACGCCAAATTTCTCGGCGGCACGCGCTGCTTTGATTTCCCCATCTGCGCATTGCATACCGGTAAGGCCAACTGGTGCCAAGGCGACGGGCATTGCCACATCTTGCCCGATCATCTGGCTTGCCGTCGAGCGCCCGGACATGTCGACGGCCACACGTTGGCGCAAATAGATGTCGGCAAAGTCAGAGGTGTTCTCAACAAAGGTTTTTTCTGTCCAACTGCCGGTCTCTGCGTAGTCGTAAAACATTCGCGGTGCGCGGCGTTGATAGAGGCGTTTGAGGTCCTCAATACAGGTGATGACAGTCATAAACTCACTCTCAAGTCGCTTTTGGTAAATGTTCTTTACCAATATGGCGGGGTTGGCGCAATCCTTCTTTGGGGTTAATGCGATGTTTACACTTTGTTCTCACAATGGACTGGGTGAGATTTTTGAGAGTGACGCGGAGGTTTTCCATGAAAGGCATTGTTTTTGTCGAATTGATCCGAATGGCCGAGTCTGTGATGGGCGAGGAGGCGGTGGATGACATTTTGGATAAGGCTGATTTGGAAAACGACGGCGCATTTAGCGCTGTGGGCAATTACCCTTGTCGAGAACTGTTGCAGATTGTGGACGCGGTTGGTGCGGAACTTGGCGCGCCGGTTGAAGCGCTGCACAAACAGTTTGGCCATTGGATGTTTGGCCGGTTTGAAGACGGATATCCGGTGTTTTTTGAGGGTAAAACCGACGGCTTTGACATGTTGGAATCCATCGAAAATGAGGTCCACGTCGAAGTGCGCAAGCTTTATCCTGAAGTTGAGTTGCCGACATTTGCGACAGAACGGCTCGATGACGGTCGGTTCAAGATGGTGTACTCAAGCGAGCGTCCCCTGCAACACTTTTGCCATGGCTTGATCGAGGCATGTTTACAGCATTTCAAGCATGATGCGTCGATTCAAATGACGGAGCGAAAGGATGGCGACAAATTCTGTGCCGAGTTTGTGATGCAGAAAGCGGCCTGATGTACCTACGTGAGCCCATAGCGCCACCGACAGATGCTGTATCGCGCCGGAGGTACCTTCGGGAGCGTGTCGCGCGTGAGGAAGCGGAGACACTTCTGGAGGGAAAAAGTCGCGAGCTTTATGAGGCCAATCAACGTTTGCAGAAGCTTCTTGGCACAATGGAGCAGGCCGTGCGTGACCGCACAAGCGAGCTAGAAGACGCCCGTGTTGCTGCAGAGTCGGCAAATGAGGCGAAATCGGCATTTCTGGCTTCGATGAGCCACGAAATCCGTACGCCACTCAATGGAATTCTTGGCATGGCCCAAGCGCTGGACGACAGCGGTTTGAGCGATGATCAAGCCAAATTGGTTGCGATTCTGGGGGACAGCGGTCGATTGCTATTAGCGCTTATCAATGACGTTTTGGATATCTCCAAGATTGAAGCAGGTAAGCTGGAGTTTGAGATCATCCCTTACAAGCTGTCGGACTTGGTGGATGGTATGCGGCACCATTACCAATTCCGGGCAGAGGAAAAAGGGCTCAGTTTTGAAGCTGTGCTATCAAAGGCGGCCCATTGCTCTGTGCACACGGATCCGGTGCGGTTGCAACAGGTCGTGGGCAACCTTTTGTCAAATGCGATTAAGTTCACGGAATCGGGCTCTGTTTCCTTGTCTATCGACCTGGTGCCACACCGGTCGGGAAAGGCGGTGCTGAGCCTTAAAGTTCGAGACACCGGGCCTGGCATTCCGAAATCTCAGCAGCTGCGATTGTTCGAGCGGTTTAACCAAGCAAACACCAGCGTGACACGCATGCACGGGGGCACCGGCCTGGGGTTGGCAATTTCTCGACACATCTGCGAATTAATGGGCGGGGAGGTATCTCTACGGTCCAGTCTTGGCGCTGGTGCTGAGTTTCACGCCAAAGTTCCGGTTGATCCGGCTGAGGAACGGGCCGTTTCGGTTGCGTCCGTGACGGCCGCTGATGCAGGGCGCAACCTGGCTGGCTTGCGGGTTTTGGCGGCGGAAGACAATCGCACCAATCAAATAGTGCTTAAGCACATGCTAAAGAAAGTTGGTCTCACATTGGAGATTGTTGAGAACGGGAGTGCAGCAGTGCAGGCTTGGAAAACGGGGCACTACGACATGATATTGATGGATATCAATATGCCCGTTATGGATGGGCTAGAGGCAACGCGACAAATCCGCGAAATTGAAAGTCGAGACATGCTGGAGGCGACGCCAATCCTAGCCGTGAGCGCAAATGCCATGGTTCATCAGGTGGCAGGCTACTTATCAGAGGGCATGAGCGGGCATGTTGCCAAACCCATTAGCCGAGAGTGCCTGGTGCAGGCCATGGCCAATGCGCTGGCCGCAGAAGGGCGTTGGCCAGACTAGTCACGGGCATGATAGAGGCGCGGGCAGACCCGAATATGCCCCCCCGCGCAAGTTGCACAGCGCATTCAAATGGTGTCCACTTTTCCAGAATAGACTTCCACAATATGCTTGTCTGCTGCGGCAGTGAGCTCCGCAATCGCTTTGGTCTGAAGGGGGGATAAGAAGCCGGCTTCTGGCGTCGCTGCAATGGCTGAAAGAGCCTTGTCCCTGGCATGTTCAAAGGCGCCACGCCGTCCGCCTGTCTCGTAGTCATCACGGCCAATGCGCTGAAAAACTTCAGGGATATGCTGATCCCGACAGCCCGCAACCGTGTGGTTGCTATCCAGGAAATGCCCCCCCACGGGGACTTTGAGCATTTCGCCAAAATTCAATGCGGCATCGTCTACATCCGGCACCTGCAAAAAGCGTCGCGCCATACCGCCGAGTTCGTTGTCCAAAACCGCCTGCACAGGACAGAACACCGTCGCACATTCCAATTGTCCAACTCCGCCGAGAATGTCCGCACCTGAAAGGGAAACGGTTTGCATTAAAAGTGCGCGCTCTGCCATGGATTGATGATCCGTATCCGGCGTGTCAGATCCGGATCCATAAGTGTGTGCCATCAAGCCAAACCCCCGTTTGACCAGCTGTATAGAAAGCGAGGCGGCTTGCATGGCTTCCACAGAAGATTGCAGAGCACTGCCAGTGCGCATGTCCAAGGCAAACATCAAAGGCGTGGCAATCACCGGCAACCCAGGAGACAAAACATGTGCCATGGTGACCATACCGACCACCTCGGCGACAGCCATCACCGCAAGGGCGGCCGGGGATAGGGGAGCCGTCCCGCCAGCGCTTGGCAGCGAACAGGCATGCACCGGCACACCGTATTTGCCGCATGCGATGATCACCTCAGTGTCCATAAATTTGAATTCGAGAGGCGAAAATGAGCAGGTAATGGTGCTGGTGGTGGGATTGGCCCGCAGCGCGTCTTCGCCGCCGGCGGCTATGGCGGCAATCTTTAGAAGGTAGTCGACGTTCTCTTTTTGATAAGGCTGCATCCACACGTGTTTTTGTGTGTTGGCTGAGATGGCCGCAAAGCTGTGAATGTCTGCAGTAACCTCCGGAACGCCATGCACAAACGGGTGGGCGACGAACCCCACTTGATCCAAGATGTTGGCCACAGCAGCGATTTCACGCGCGGCGGTGAGGTCCATGTTACGGTAGCTGGCGTCGCGCGGATCAACATAGCCATGCCCCCCCGTGCCAGTGCGTAGAATGAACCCGCCGTCCGCGCGAGGAAGGGTCATGTCATAGATCCGGTTGCGTCCGGCCAGCCGACAGGACTTTGGCGTAGCCATCAGGGCCTCTGCCACCATCTCGCGCGGCATTTTCAGGCGTCCGGCCTCGCTGCCCTCTATGGCTCCAGCCTTTTTCAGAGCGGTTTTGGCTTCTGGGTGCACCACCATGACACCGTAGTCCGCCAGCAGGTCCAACACGCGACCCTTGAGGGTTGCCATGCGATCGCTGTCTAAAAATCCAAACTGCGCGCGTGGCCGAATGATATGTTCAAGAGAAAAGGCATCCGCAGAAGCGCGGCTGACGGGTGGTGATTTGCGACCGCGGCGTTTTCGAGGGGCTGGGGAATGATCGGTTGGCATGGCGCTAGCTCCTTTTTACAGCGAAAAAGGCACACACCGATTACGCTCACTGCCTGCCGACTTGAGCGGGATAAGTGTAGCATGGCGCGGCGAACCGCGCCAAATATTTGATGCCATCAGGCGCGGTGGGCACCATCTGCCAGGGATTTCACAAAGGCCAGCACGTCTTTCACCGATTTACCAGCGCCAATCTGGCTAACAATGGCAGACCCAACCACAGCACCGTCGGCGATGGAGGCAATGTTTTGCGCTTTCTCCGGGGTGTTGATGCCAAAACCAACAATCACAGGCAGGTCTGTCTTGGATTTAATGCGGGCCACTTCGGGACCAACATTGGTGGCTTCTGCTTCTGCGGAGCCGGTGATGCCGGTGATGGAGACGTAATACACAAACCCCGATGTGTTTTGCAGAACCTTGGGCAGGCGTTTGTCGTCTGTGGTTGGCGTTGCGAGGCGGATGAAATTCAACCCTGCGGCCTGCGCTGGAATGCACAGCTCTGCGTCTTCTTCCGGCGGCAAGTCCACCACGATCAACCCGTCAATGCCAGCAAGCTTTGCATCGATCAAAAATCTGTCGACGCCGCGGGAATAGATCGGATTGTAGTAGCCCATCAACACAATAGGTGTGGTGTCGTCCACGCGCCGGAACTCAGTGGCCAGATCAAGCGTCTGTTCCATTGTCATGCCGCCGTCGAGCGCGCGCTGGCCCGCAAGCTGAATAGTTGGGCCATCGGCCATTGGGTCGGTAAACGGCAGGCCTAGCTCAATGATGTCGACGCCGGCACCGGGCAGGCCTTTGATGATTTCCAGTGAGGTGTCGTAGTCCGGGTCTCCGGCCATGACATAGGCCACAAAGGCTTTTTTGCCAGCGGCATTCAGTTCGGCGAATTTGGCGTCGATGCGTGTCATGAACAGTCCTCAGAGTTTGATGACAGAAGATGTGCCTAAATCTCCGAGGGAAATCAATCCTTGCCGAGCATGTGGTGCGGCTTAGGTGGCTGCGTCATCGACCATTATCATCCAATGGGTACCATATTTATCTTTGCACATGCCAAAGCCCGCGGAAAAGAATTGTTTCTCAAACGGCATGATCGCCACGCCACCTTCGCACAACCTGTCAAATCGGGTGCGGGCATCCTCAACTGTTTTGGTTTGATGGGCGACCGAAACTGAAGCTTGCGGTTGATACGGCATGCCTGGGGCCGTGTCATTTGACATCAACTTCCAGCCATCTTTCTCGATGTGGCTGTACATAATCTTGTCGCTGTGTGGCATTCCAATTTCTTGTGGTGCTTCGCTGAAGCGCATCTTCACCACATCATCGGCGTCAAAGACTGCGGCATAGAAATCCATGGCGTCTTCGCTGGTGCCATCGAAGTAAACGTAGGGAATAAAAGTCATCAAAATCTCCTTGTTTAATGGGTCTATCCTAACACGCAGCTTGCGCCGGGCCCAAACTCTGCCTAAGAGCAGCACAAACATGTGACAGGAGACCGGACATGGGTTTCAAGATGGGCATCGTAGGTCTGCCAAATGTTGGCAAATCCACGCTCTTTAACGCGCTGACCAAAACCGCTGCAGCGCAGGCGGCAAACTTCCCGTTCTGCACCATCGAGCCCAACGTGGGTGAAGTGGGCGTGCCGGACGCGCGTTTGGATAAATTGGCTGCCATTGCGCAGTCCAAGTCTATTATTCCAACCCGCATGACCTTTGTGGATATTGCAGGGTTGGTGAAAGGCGCGTCCAAAGGTGAAGGCCTTGGCAATCAGTTCCTCGCGAACATCCGCGAAACCGATGCCATTGCGCATGTGCTGCGCTGTTTTGAAGACGGCGATGTGACGCACGTTGATGGCCGCGTTGACCCGGTGGCTGATGCGGAAACCATCGAAACCGAGCTGATGCTGGCGGATCTGGAAAGCATTGAAAAGCGACTTCAGGGCATCGTGCGAAAGGTGCGCGGTGGCGACAAGGAAGCGGTTCAGCAGGAGCGCCTCCTGAAAGCGGCACAAGCGATGCTGGAAGATGGCAAGCCTGCACGCCTGGTTGAGGTTGATGAGGACGACACCAAGGCGTGGAAAATGTTGCAACTTCTGAGCACCAAGCCAGTGCTCTATGTGTGTAACGTAGGTGAGTCTGAATCTGCTGAGGGCAACGCGCACTCTGCCAAAGTGGCCGAGATGGCGGCGGCACAAGGCAACAGTCATGTGATCATCTCCGCACAGATCGAAGAAGAGATCAGCCAGCTAGAAGACGATGAGGCCATCATGTTCCTTGAGGAGATGGGCTTGGAAGAAGCTGGGTTGGATCGTCTGATCCGGGCAGGTTATGAGCTTTTGCACTTGGAAACCTACTTTACTGTTGGTCCAAAAGAAGCCCGTGCCTGGACTATCCGTCAGGGCACGATGGCGCCGCAGGCGGCTGGGGTGATCCACGGCGACTTTGAAAAAGGCTTTATCCGCGCCGAGACCATCGCCTATGAGGATTACATCGCCTGTGACGGTGAAAGCGGAGCCAAAGAGGCGGGCAAGATGCGCGCAGAAGGCAAAGGTTATGAAGTGAAAGACGGCGACGTCATGCACTTCCTGTTCAACACCTGATTTGGATTGAAACATCTGATTAGAGAAAGCCCGCTGTGATGACAGCGGGCTTTTTGGTTTGGGGCGGTGGGGGTTATTTCAGAGCGCGTGCCAGAAACGCCTGGGTGTCGGGATGTTGCGGCGCATCAAACAAGGCGCTGGGCGCACCTTCTTCAACAACCTTACCGTCTTTCAGGAAGCAGACCTTGTCCGCCGCTTCACGAGCAAAGCCCATCTCGTGGGTGGCGAGAACCATGGTCATGCCGCTGTCTTTAAGCAGGCGCAGCACGTCGAGCACTTCGCCCACCAGCTGTGGATCCAGTGCCGAGGTGATCTCGTCAAATAACATCACCTCGGGCTTCATCGCCAAGGCGCGGACAATGGCGACCCGTTGTTGCTGTCCGCCGGAGAGCTGATCCGGATAGTGGTCCATACGGTCGGCGAGACCAAAGCGTTTGAACAGCTCTGTGATCTCCGGACGCAGCGCGGCGCGGGACTTCTTGTAGACCCGACGTGGCGCGAGCATCACGTTTTCCGCCGCTGTCATATGCGGGAATAGGTTGTAGCTCTGAAACACCATACCAATGCGGCGGCGCACCGGTTGCGGGTTCAAGCCGGGCAGGGATATGTCTTCGCCGTCCAGTAGGATTTCCCCGTCTTCAATGGTCTCCAGCAGATTGATACAGCGCAATAAGGTGGATTTGCCCGCACCGGAGGCACCGATCAGGCAGACCATCTGGCCCTCCTCAACCGCAAGGTCGATGCCGTCGCAGACTGTGTTGTCGCCAAAACGTTTTTCGACGCCTTTCAGAATGATTTTCGCCATCAGCTTCGGTCCCGGTTCTGCTTTGCCATGAGGTAGTCCGCATAACGAGTGGCCGGAATAGTAACCGCAAGAAAAATCACCGCTGCCCCGACATAGGGCGTGAAGTTCGCGAGCAGCGATTTATACACGCCAGCTTGGCGGAAGATTTCAACCGGGCCGATAAAGCTCAACAATGCCACGTCTTTTTGCAACGCAATGAACATGTTCATCTGCGCGGGGATCACGCGGCGAATGGCCTGTGGCAGGATGACAAAGCGCATGTTATCGGCGTCCGATAGGCCAAGAGATTGTGCGGCAGCACGTTGGCTTTTGTGCACGCTTTCGATGCCGGAGCGGAAAATTTCTGCCACGTAAGCCGAATACGTCAGGATCAACGCAAGTGAGCCCCAAATGTAGGGCGAATTCCATGGCCGCGGAAGCCCGAGGCCAGGAATGCCAAAGCCAATCAGGTAAACGGTCAATACCACCGGTACACCTCGGAAGATGTCCGTGTAGGCCGCGCCTAGGATGCGGAGCGGAAACAAAGCGGGATTGCGCGTGTCACGTGCCAGTGCCACCAGCAGCCCAAGAATGACAATCGCAGGGGCACTCCACAAGAAGATCGCAACATCCAACTTGAAGGCTTCAAGCAGCTTAGGGAACGTCTTGGCAAAGACTTCCCAGTTGAAAAAACTGGCTTTGACCCGGTCCCAACCCGGTGCCAGGGGCACCAGTATAAGGACGGACAACAACACAGCCAAAGTACTGCCGCCCGCGATCAGCATGGAGCGGCGGCGCAGGCGATCTTCGTAAATTTGGCGGCGGGTTTTGCCCGCCGCGTTGGTCTTGCTCATGTTATTTGATCAGCGGCACACCAGTGGTTTCCTGCAACCACTCGGCCTCAATGGCGGCCAGCTTCCCTGTTTCTGTCAGGGATGCGATAGCCTCATCGACACATGCTTTCAAGGGGTTACCCTCTTCAAGCAAAAGACCAAACCGGTCTGGGTTCTCGGTGCGATCTGCCGGGAATTGGCCAATCACAGCGGAGCCTTCGACCACAACGGCGCTTAGGTACAATGCTGTTGGCAAATCAAACAAAGCCGCGTCGATTTGACCGGCCTGCATTGCGGCGGTCACATCCGCGTTGTCACCGTACAAAAGCGGCATGTCGTTTGGCCCAATGGCATCCATCAAAACGGGCACGGCAGTTGTCCCGCCCATGGCGCCCCACTTCAGGTCTTTGAGGGCATTTACAGTTGCGTCCGTGCCTTTTGCATCCGCTGAGGCCAAAATCGCCATGGGAGCCGCGTAGTAAGCCGAGGAGAAATCAACCATCTTCTCACGTTCTTCGGTGATGGAGAACTGCTGCAAGTTGAAGTCAAAATCTTTCGGGCCAGGCTGAATTGCCTGATCAAATGAGGAGCGGGCCCATGTCACTTTGTCGGCAGCAAACCCCATTTCTTCGGCCACAGCGTAAGCCACGGCGGCTTCAAAGCCTTTGCCGCTTTCCGGCGCGTCGTCCATGACCCACGGATAGTAAGCGGGGTTGCCGGTCGCGATGGTGAGAGTGCCATCGGTCAGGGTTTTTCCGTCGGCGCAGTGGCCTGCTGCGAACGCTGCGGAGGTGGACAGCGCGGTGAGCGCGGTGGCGGCAATGACTTTGTGAAACACGGAGATATCTTCCCTTTTGAACTCTTTGGTCAAAACATGATGTGCTAGGGGTTTGTTGTCCAGCACATCTGTTTGCAAAACGCACTTTCAAGAGCGTTCACCGGTTTTGCGTCGCGAAGCTTCACTTCTCCGCTGGTGCCAAGGTCGCCACTGACGTTGCTGGCCACATTGATCCTAGCCATGATATGCGGCGGCGCTGAACTGCTGTGACAGGCCTAACAGCTGACAACTTTTTGTTTCAGACCAGATCGACAGCTTTGGCGTTCAGTGCCACAAATCGAGAGTTCAGTGTGGGTGTTGTCTAGTGGATCGCTGCGCCGCGGTTCACAAAGTCACCGAAAGGCGAGAGGCCTTCGGGGTGCGCGCCATTTGAGCAATTCATTGCACTGGCTAAATCGAACTGGTTGTTTGTTGTGCAAGCGCGACGGGTAGTAAAAGCGAATTTGAACCGCGCTGGCAAGGTTTGATCCTTGGGTTGTGATGCCTAGTGTCTTGGTTTGAAGTTTAAGAGCGCCTCTTGCGCCGTGCTACAGGAACACAGTGTCTTCCAGCTCTGCTCTTAACGCGCGAATGCGAGCGCGTTGGCCTGCGGTGATATGTGCCCGCATGGCTGCTTCGGCTGTGTTGCCATCGCGGGCAACTAGGGCGTCCAAGATCGCTTTATGCTCCTCGATGGCACTTTCATAACGCTCTTCATCAGCCAAAGTGGTGCGGCCAAGAATTAACATAGCCTTCTGCACGCTCAGCATGGACTTGATCAGGAAACGATTTTTTGCAGCTTCCAGCAGTGCCCGATGGAATTGGCGATTCAGGCGGGCGGCTTCCGTGCCTTTGCCCACCTTAGAAATTTCGTCACTGATTGCAGTCAGCTCTGCGATTTCCACAGTTGAGGCGGAGCGGGCAGCCATGCGAGCTGCGGTGCATTCCAGAACGCAGCGCATTTCGTACAGTTCCATGATTTCGGAATAATCCAACTTTCGCACCGTGGCGCCGACTCTCGGGAGATGCGTAACAAGCCCATCGGCTTCCAGCTGGCGAATGGCTTCTCGCACGGGGGTGCGACTGACGCCGAAGCGTTTGGCAAGTTCGGTTTCGCGGAGACGGTCGCCGGGGGACAGATGCCCGTCTCGAATTTCAGCAAGAAGCGCGCCGTAAGCCGCGTTTCCATGAAGCTTTTCCGAAGGGGATAGGTCGTCGCTCATTGGGTTTGGCCGCATATTGTTAAATTGCATCCAGCTGTATACAGTAGGATGCAATCGGTCAATCGAGATTGGAATCATCTGTGTCTACACTGCGACTTCGAGCCTTCACCTTTGTGGTGGCGGCAATCGGCACCTTTGTTTTCTGGGCGTTGAATTTGCCGCTGCCCTTTTTGTTTGGTCCGATGGCCGCGTGTCTCATTGCGGCGCTGAGTGGTGCCCGATTTTCCGGATTTGGCGAGATCACCGCGGGTGCACGCACCATTCTTGGGGTTGCTGTCGGGACGTCCATTACGCCTGAGGTGGCCTCGCAACTGCCGGGAATGGCGGGGTCGATTGCGTTGATGCCGGTTTACATATTTGTCATCGCGCTAATCGGCGTGCCGTTTTTCCATAAGGTCTGCAAATTTGACCCTGTGACGTCCTACTATGCGGCGATGCCGGGTGGTTTGCAGGACATGATCCTGTTTGGCGAAGAGGCAGGAGGCAATGCGCGGATATTGTCGTTGATCCATGCGACACGGGTCCTTGTGATCGTGTCGGTGGCGCCGATCATGTTGATATCCGTATATGGTGTGAGCCTGTCCAATCCGATTGGCCAACCTGCGTCGGAATTACCGATCCACGAGATGGTGATCATGGCAGCTGCAGCGATTGTCGGGTGGAAAGGTGGCGAACGCATTGGGTTGTTTGGCGCGTCCATTCTAGGGCCTATGATTGTGTCCGCAGCCCTGACCATGGGCGGTGTTTTGCATTCACGGCCGCCACAAGAAGCGATCTGGACAGCGCAGTTTTTCATCGGTGTTGTAATTGGGGTTTACTACGTCGGCGTCACCATGCGCGAGTTGCGCAGTGTTGTGCTGTCTGGGCTGGCGTTTATGGTTGTTCTGGCGGTGTTGGCCGCGGGCTTTGCTGAAATCGCGACACGGCTCGGCCTTGCGCCTGCGATGGAGGCGTTTTTGGCTTTTGCACCGGGCGGGCAGGCGGAGATGACAGTTTTGGCGATTGTGGTCGGCGCAGACCTTGGGTTCGTGATTGCCCATCACCTGACGCGCATTGTTTTGGTGATCTTAGGCGCGCCGATCGCGGCGCGCCTGTTGAAACCAAAAGCCTCTGGTTAGCCTTTCTTTTGAAAGGCAATCATGACGAGAGCCAGCAGTGATGAACCAAGCATCAAGAGCAGGCTGACAGCGTTCAGCAGTGGGGTGGACCCCTCTTTGAGACGGTCAAACATGGCGATGGTCAAAGGTGCATCAGAACCAACGAGCATCAACGTGGTGTTGAAGTTCTCAAAACTCATCAAGAAAGCCACCACAAACGCGCCGATCATGGCGGGAGCAAGATAGGGCAGGGTGACCGTACGGATTGCTGTCAAACGACCAGCACCGAGGTTTAGCGCGGCCTCCTCCAAGGTTTTGTCAAACTTCTGTAGGCGGGCCCCAATCACCAAGGTCGCGATTGTTGTGATGAAGGAGAATTGACCAAGGATTACCAACCACAGGCCTGGGCGCAGGGCTTCGACATCCCATTGAAACCCATCCCATAAGCCGTTTGCCAAGCGGCTGGAGGACACCAGAATGGAGATACCAAGCACAATGCCGGGGATCACCAGAGGCAGCAGCATAAAGACGTAGAGGATGCTTTGCCCGCGGAACTTGTAACGGTTGAACAGGAAGGCGTTGGACAGACCCACCACCATGGAAAGTGCGGAGACACAGAAGGCCACAAACACAGACGTGCCAATTGCGCGCAGGATTGAGCGTTCATGGAATGCACCAATCATGGGGCGCTCCGAGCCAAAAAACCAGTTCCAGGTGAAGCCTTCCCAAGGCAGGGATGGGAACTGGCTGTCATTGAAGGCAAAGGCCGCCACAACGATTAATGGCAGCGCAAGGAAGACGAAAAACAGCGCCACGTAGGCTTTATAGGCCGTGGTGACTAGACGGGGTTGAGGGATAGTAGGGATCATATTTCTTTTCCTTACCCCATCGTCTTTTCAAGCGATTGCCCGGTGAGGCGCAACATGCCCCAGACAATCACAGAAGATAGGATCAACAGCAGGAAGCCAAAGGCAGCACCAAGTTCCCAGTTAAACCGCACGATGAACTGAGAATAGATCAACTCGGTGAACCACAGGCTCTCCTTGCCGCCCAGCATAGTTGGGGTCAGATAATTGCCCAAGCAGAGCATGAAGACCACGATGGAGCCTGACACGATTCCTGGCATCGCGTGAGGAATGATGATTTCACGCAAGACGCTGAAACCGCTGCCTCCAAGATCGTAGCCAGCTTCGACCACTTCGTCAGACAGGCTCTCGAGCGTTGTGATCAATGGTACAACCATGAACAGCATGGAGGTATAAACCAGGCCCACCATAATGGCGGCATCGTTGTAGAGCATCTCGACTGGGCCGCTGGCGAGACCCACAGATTGCAGCAAGTTGGAGATGATGCCGGTTTCCCGAAGTAAGATCATCCAGCCAAATGTGCGCACCAGTTCCGAAACCCAAAAGGGCACCAAGCAGAGTAAGAATAGCGCGGATTGGGTGCGGCCTTTGGCCATTTTTGCGATGTAATAGGCGACTGGAAAGCCAATCAGCAGGGTCAGGATTGTTGCAAAAATCGACATTACCGCGGTGCGGAGAAAGGTGACGATGTACAAAGGCTCTGTGAAGAAGGTGAGGTAGTTTCCGAGGCTGATTTCATATTGACCAACGCCCACTCGCTCGCGCAGAGAAACCAGCAAAAGATCGATGTGAGGAATCACGATCAGCAAGCTGAGCCAGAGAAGAAACGGCGTCAGCAAAAGGATGAGTCCAAGTTTGGCTTCGCGGTGCATTAAGACGCTCCCGCCGAGAAGCAATTGGCCTGATCGCTGGCCCAGCCAATGTGCACCGGAGCGCCTTTGGTGAGGTTTGCAAATTCACCAGATTGCGGCAGGTTCACGGCGACTTCTTCGTGACCATCTGTGTCACGCACCATGACTCGAGAGGCCGCACCATTGAAGAGGATCGACGTGACTGTGCCGGAGATCTGGTTGTCAAAACTCGCGAGATCTTCGGCTTTATGGGCGATGCGAATGGCTTCGGGCCGCACAAAGGCGTCGATTGTGTCTCCCTGAGACAGTGAGCGCCCTTGCGTTGCCCCACGAAGCGTTAGGCCGCTGGTGGTTTGAACTAGCGTGTTGTCACCGTCTTGTTTGATGACTTTGCCCGACCAGCGGTTGCTGTCACCCACAAAGCCGGCAACAAAAGCCGTATCAGGACGGTAGTAGAGGTCTTGGGCGCTGCCAACCTGCTCAAAACGTCCGGCGTTCATCACGGCGATGTTGTCCGACATAACCAAAGCCTCTGATTGGTCGTGCGTGATGTATACAAACGTGGTGTCAAACGCAGCCTGAAGGGTTTTTAGCTCCACCTTCATGTGTTCGCGCAGTTTCAGGTCGAGTGCGCCGAGAGGTTCGTCGAGCAATAGGACATCTGGTTCCAGTACCATGCAGCGGGCGATGGCAATTCTCTGTTTTTGGCCGCCGGACAACTCATCTACACGGCGGTGCCCGATGCCTGGCAAGCCGATCCGTTCAAGCGCTTCGTCCACTTTGAAGCCGATGTCTTTCTTGTGCATTCCGTTGCGGCGAAGGCCATAGCCGATGTTGTCCGCGATGTTCATCATCGGGAACAGGGCGAGGTGTTGGAACACCATGTTCACGTGGCGCTTGTTAGGCGGCACGTTCAAAACGGACTTGCCCTTGATCTGGATGTCGCCGCTGCTTGGCTCCAGAAAGCCTGCGATCATGCGCATGATTGTGGTTTTGCCACAGCCAGATGGGCCGAGGATCGAAAAGAAGGACCCCGCTGGTACAGAGAAGGAGACATTGTCCACCGCTGTTGTCTCGCCAAATTTTTTGGTGAGGTTGGTGCACTGCAGATCGGGCGTCATTGGGAGGTCCTTTAAAGTCGTAAAAGCGTGCGCCCGCGAGGACACACGCTGTTTTTAGTAGTTGAAAAGCGCTGGTTTATTTAGCGGCTTTTACGCGGTCCAGAACACCACCTTCGATGGCTTCAAGACCGGCTGGTACTGGTGGGTACCATTTGATGTTGTCGATGGCTTCCGCAGGGAAGGACCCTTGGTAACGTGCCTTCAGATCTGCGGAGGCAAATTCATCAGCACCTTTGGATGCGGTGAAGTTGCCAGCGGCAGCTGTGATCATTGCGGCCACTTCTGGCTGCATCACAAAGTTGATCCACGCATAAGCCGCGTCATCTGCTTTGCCCTTGGCTGGCAGAACAAAAGTATCAACCCAGCCCAGAGCACCTGCAGCAGGGGCCACAAAAGTGATGTCGGCGTTATCGGAGTTCAGCTTCCAACCGCCGGTGTCCCATGCCATGGACGCCACAACTTCGCCAGAGCGCATCAGGCCCATTAGTTCGTCGCCACCACCCCAGTAGGTTTTTACGCCAGCTTTACATTCGATCAGTTTGGCTTCGACCTGAGACATGATGTCAGCATAAGCTGCCTCGTCGCCGTATGCGGCGAATGGGTCAAGACCCATCGAGAAAGCGAAACCAATCAAAGTCGGGCGCTTCAGGCGGTAAGACACTTTGCCTGCAACGTCAGATGCGCACAGGTCGGTGTAATCCTGAACCATGGAGGCTTTGGCGGTGTCGACCACAAGACCGGAGGTGCCCCACACGTGAGGCACGCCATACACGTCACTGCCGACGGTTGTGTTGCCTTGGGTGGCTTCCAGCATGGAAGGGATGAAGAGGGACGCGTCAATTTTGGACAGGTCGATTGGTTTGTAAATCCCGAACTCGGCTTGCGGGCCAGCGATGCGGTCTTGGCTTGGCTGTGCCAGGTCAAAACCACCGCCGCCTGTGGCGCGCAACTTGGCGATCATTTCTTCGTTGTTGGATTTGGTCACCTCGACGGTGTGGCCGGTTTCGGCTTCAAATTTTGCGACAACGTCTTCTGGTGCATAGCCGCCCCAGGTCAAAAGGCGTAGCGTGTCTGCGGAAGCGGCACCTGCGCTGAGCATTGCTGCTACAGCAACGGTCATAGACAGCTTAAATGGTTGATTTTTCATGGAACATATCCCCCCGGGATCTTTTCTTATGTTGATTGATGCCGCTACCATGGGGGGAATGTATCATTTGGTCAAATATTTTCGTGCCGCGTTACAAAAGTTTTAATCTTGGCTAGATTGCGGCGCGATAGACCGATGAAATCAGAGTGAAACCGCATGTTTTTCGACCGTAATAGGATCAGCAGTATGCGAGTTTCATCCATGTTTTGGTGCGTCGTCGGCATTTACTTCGTTTGGATTAGAAGTATTGTCCAGCTTCTTATTGCGCGAGGACAACATGCTTACGGACCCAGCCAGCCGGATTTCTTTTGACCCGCAAAGCACGGGCTTTGCCGCGGATCCTTATGCCACGTATGCCGCCATGCGCGCGTTGGACACACCCTACTTTTGGGAGAGCGCGAATACATGGATGTTGACAAAAATGGCGGACGTGGAGGCCGTGGCGCTCGATAAAACCATGTTGCGCAACAACGAGGATTTCATCGAGGACGGTGACCAAAAAGCACAGCAGCGGGCGATCAACTTCCATGACATGCCGTATCACGAGCGTTACGTGCAGGTGAATTTACTCGAAAGCGAGGGTGCCACGCACGCGCGGTTGCGTAAGGTGGTTTTTCGCGAATTTTCACCCGCGATGATCGCGCGCCAGCGCCCCGCGATTCAGGATTTTGTGGATACCCTTCTAGAGGAACTGTGCGAGCAAGACGAAGTCGATTTTGTTGCTGAGTTTGCCGCGCATGTGCCTGGCCATATAATTGGACGTGTTTTGGGGGTGCCTGACGAAGATGCGCCAATGCTGCGCCATTGGTCAGAAGAAGTGGTCCGATTTTTTGATCCTGAGAGGGGCGCAGAAGATAAGGCGCGTGCGGAATGCGCGACCAAAGAATTCTACGAATACTTGTTGGTCCTTCTGGCCGAACGGGAAAAGGCTCCGAAAGAAGATTTGTTGAGCAAACTGATCGTGTATCGAGATTCGGGTCAGCTGAGCCAAGATGAACTGATTTCCACGGCCATGCTGATCTTGATGGCGGGGCATGGGTCAACCATCGATGTGTTGGGGAGTGGGCTGCACGCGCTTTTGCGGTTTCCGGACCAGCATCAGCGGTTGCGGGACGATCCCAACCTGATGAAAACGGCTGTTCAGGAGATGTTTCGGTATGAATCTCCGCTGCCTTATTTTCACAGGTTTGCGACCGAAGACACCGAAGTTGGTGGCAAACTGTTTCCAGCCGGAACGCGCTTTGGCTTACTTTATGGGGCTGCCAATCGTGATCTTAATCGATTTGAGCGCCCGGACGTGTTTGATGTTGGTCGGACGCCCAATCGGCATATGGCTTTTGGCGGGGGAGGGCACTTCTGCCTTGGCAACCATTTGGCGCGACTGGATATGGATGTGATCTTTTCCACCCTGAACACGCGATTTACAGAAATGGAACTCGTCGGAGCTGAGCCAAAGTATAAGTCAGGATTGTCGGTTCGTGGCCCAAAAGAGCTGCGTATCTGTTGGAAGCGTGCGTAAAGGCGAAGCAAGAAAATGGTCAAACTAAAATTTGTGCAGGCAAATGGCACGGAAATTGAAACCGATGCGGCGCTTGGCATGTCCGTCATGCAGGCCGCTGTCAACGCAGGGGTTGATGAGATTGCGGCCGAGTGTGGAGGGGCGTGTGCGTGTGGTACGTGCCATTGCGTGTTGCCTCAGGAGTGGTTTGAGCGGGTCGCTGCGCCTCAAGACGATGAAGCCGATATGTTAGAGTTTGTCATCGAGCCGCAACCAACCAGTCGGTTGAGTTGTCAGGTCGTGGTAAGCGAAGACATGCACGGCATGGTGATCAACGTGCCGGATTCTCAGGTATAATGTCATCTGAGGTGTGTGATACCTCGACCATTGTTTTCAACGCAACCCAGGACGATGGAAACCTCTGGCCCTACCACGTTCCTGTCGCGGGACTTACCGTTGCGCGACACGATGACGGGATGGTGCGCCAAAATTATCATCAACACGTCTTGATCCTCAGCCTCAGTGGTCTCGGATGTGTCGAGTTGGGACGAGAGAGATTTGAGCTGTTGCCTGGTGATTTGGCCTGGATCGATACTGCTCTGAGTTATGCGCATGGTGCGGACGCCAAATCAGATTGGACATATTTGTGGATGTCTTTTGCAGGGTATCGGGTGAATGCTTTGCACGCTCACCTTGGCTTTGAACAAGTTCCGGTCGTTCATGGGTGTGCTGACCAAAGACCACGCTTTGAAGCGGTAAAAGAAGCGCTGTCTGTGAACTCCGTCTACTTGCCAGCTCTGGTGAGCGCAAAAATCTCAGAGCTGCTCGCTGACTTGTCCGTGTTGCGCCGTGCACAAGGCCATACGGGGCCTTCGGGTGTTGTGATGCGTGTATCGCATCGTTTGCGCTCGCAGTTGGATCGGGCCTGGAGTGTTGAAGGTTTGGCCGAGATTGCTGGCATCAGTCAGTCGCAACTTTTTCGGCGGTTTAGGGAGGAAACGGGCAGCAGCCCAATGGCGTGGCTGCGCAGGGAGCGAATGGTGTTGGCCTGCTATCTCTTGCGCACAACAGAACAACCAATTTCGCATGTGGCACTTAAATGTGGCTATGCAGATCCGTTTCACTTTAGTCGAGACTTCAAGCGTCACCAGGGGCGCGCACCGCGCTATTTTCGAGCCGCGGTTCGTCGGGAAGCGTGATTTGTTCCAGGGCTTCCAAGTGAATTGCCGCAGTTCGCTTTTTTCCGCTGAGTTTGATGGAGAGCATGCTTTCGAGTGTGAAGTAGGCGCGCATGAGGCGGAATACAGTATACTCCGGCAGGCAAAAAACAGCTCGAGGCGTGCGGTTGATCAGTACAGCCCCTAACCCAACCAAAGTCGGGGCACCAAGAACAACCGCTGCGATTGCGGTCCAAAGCGGGCGCGGGCCTGTGCCAAAAGGTTCCAGAAACTCGATCAAACCAAAAATCACAAGTGGCAGACCCATGGTGCGCACAGACGTGTTGAGCAGCATGATGGGCAGGACTACCCAACCACGCAGAGATGGGTTGCCAAACTCCGTCGACTGTCGGCAACGTGCAGTTATGTGAAACGCGGAGCGAAACCAGCGCATGCGTTGTTCACGCATGTGCGCGTAAGTGGCGGGCACTTCGGATTCGTAGCGCACGTATGGGTCCACTTGAATGCGGTAGCCCAACTCGCCAATGCGCATGGATATGTCGCTGTCTTCTCCATTGAGGCCAAAGGCAAAGCCGCCAAGGTGACGAACGAGTTCAGTACGGTAAACGGC
>NZ_CAJXIV010000033.1 GCF_913054185.1 uncultured Shimia sp. | reverse complement strand
GCCACGAGGCAGCTGCGCAACATGGTTTGCGCCCGCACACCACCCGCGCGACCGGCGGCGGCGCTCATGAGAGCGGTGGGTTTGCCAACCATCGGCTTTTCAGAATGGCGGCTGATCCAATCCAATGCGTTTTTTAACACACCTGTGACCGCGCCGTTGTACTCGGGAGTAGAAATCAGAACGGCATCGGCTTCTGCAATTTGCTGCACGAGGAGCGCGACTTCCGCAGGGATGCCGTTGTTGCTTTCCAGGTCGCCATCATAGAGCGGAATGTTCAGATTGGCCTCAACGTAGCTGTCCGCGCAGTAAAGCCGGGCCGCTTCGCGCAGCAGCTTGCTGTTGGTGGAGTCGGCGCGCAGGGCGCCGGAAATTCCGAGCAGTTTGTGAGGCATAGACCAATCTCCTTGTTCGCGTGCCCATTACGTAAGGAAAAAGGCGCCGCAATCAAGCGACGCCTTTCAAACAATGGTTGTGCGTTGATGCGCGGGCTTATGCCGTTGGCAGGATCACAATTTCCACACGACGGTTTTGGCGGCGGCCTTCTTCGTCGAGGTTGGAGGCAATGGGCTGGTCTTCGCCGCGACCAATGGTGTCGATCCGGCTGACCGGCACACCGTTGGTGAGCAGCACGTCGGCGACCGCATTGGCGCGGCGTTCAGACAGGCTTTGGTTGTGGCTTGCGGATCCGGTGTTGTCGGTGTGGCCCAGGATTTGCACGGTGCTGTCTGGGTACTTGTCCAGGCTGGTCGCAACCTTGGCCAGGTCGTCGCGCAGGCCTGCATTCACGCTATAGCTGTCCACATCAAATAGGATGTCCTGTGGCAATGTCAGGATCAGGCGGTCACCGGTGTTTTCAATGTGGACTTCATCATCCAGTTGCGCGCGCAGTTCGGCTTCTTGCTTGTCCAAGACGTTGCCGATGATGGCACCTGCGCCTGCGCCAAGCGCGGCGCCCATTAGAGCATCGCCATCGGTGACAGCGGCGATGCCAGCCCCCGCCAGCGCGCCAATAATCGCGCCGTTTTTGGTTTTGCGATATTGATCGCGGTCATCCGCGGAACCGGACACATAAGCCGGATCGGTGCAGGCGGTCAGGCCCAACAAAGCCACGGCGCTTAGGGAAATTGGAAGTGTCTTCATCTCGTGCCTCAAGTATTTGCAGCCGTTGGTCGGCTTTTGAGGCCTGTATACTGGGTTTTTCCGCATGCCCCAAGCAAAGAGCCGCTATGGATCGGCAAATTGATGCCGAAGGTCAGTTTAGGCCTCAGCTCGGGCGGACTCATAAGCGAGCAGAGCGCGTTTGACAGGCAGGCCCCAATGGTAACCACCCAATCCGCCGGATTTGCGCATGGCGCGGTGGCACGGGATCAGCCAACTGACAGGATTGCGTCCCACAGCTGTGCCCACAGCCCGCACGGCGCGCGGATTGCCAATACTGCGTGCGATTTCGGCATAGGTTGTGACTTCGCCTGAAGGGATGCGCATCAGGGCTTCCCAGACTTTGATCTGCAAGGCAGAGCCAATCATGTAGACCGGCACTTTGTCATGGTCGGCTTGTTCCGCCTGGTAGGCGGCAAGCACCCAAGGGCGCAGGAACATCGGGTCTTCTACCAGGTTAGCGTTGGGCCAGCGGGAAAAGAGGTCTTCCATCGTGGCCTCAGTTCCCGTTTCGGCGGCAAAGCCGATACCGCAGATGCCTTTTTCTGTGCCAGCGACCAGCGACAGGCCAAAGGGGCTGTCAAACCATCCCCAGTAGATGGTCAAGCCGTCGCCACGTTTGGCGTAGTCGCCCGGGCTCATGGCTTCCCAACGCAGAAACAAGTCGTGTAGGCGGCCAGAACCAGAAAGCCCAACCGAATTGGCGGTGTCCAATGTCGTGAAGTGGTCATGTAGCAGCACTTTGGCGTGGCCCAGCGTGAGGTATTGTTGGAATCTCTTGGGCGAGACGCCGGCCCAGCGGGTGAAGAGCCGCTGGAAGTGCGCGGGACTCATGCCCATGGCTTTGGACAGGTCCTCAAGCGACATGGTCTCGCCACCTTGATCGATCAGCTCAATCGCGCGACGCATGACGTTGTAGTGATAGCCTTCGGTCATGTCATTCATGGGGTCATCTCCTGTCTAGAGAGTAACCTAGTTTGTCGGGTTTGGCGCGGCGACCCGAAAATTGCGCAAAGGGCACCTCTTGACTTCGTGAAAAAATGAGACATCTATGTCTCATGTTGAAAAAATCAGAAGCCAAAATTATTGAGGCGGGATTCACCGTCTTCTCCGCAAATCCCACAGCCACACTGGCGGATGTCGCCAAAGAGGCAGGTGTGGGGCGTGCGACATTGCATCGTCACTATGCCGGGCGCGAGGACCTTATGGCTGCGCTTGCGATGGTCGCGATGCAAGAATTGGATGACGCCATCGAGGCCGCCACCAAAGACGCGCCGAGTTACACAGAGGCCCTGCGCCTGAGCTTGGAGGTGATCATTCCGCTGGCGGACCGGCAAATGTTCCTCGCCAATGAACCCTTAGATCATGTGCCAGAGGTGCTGGAAGCTTACACGCAACAGCTGGACGAAACCGCCGAAGCTGTTGAGGCCGCCAAAGAGGAAGGTGGGTTTGATGCGGATGTGCCAACAGCTTGGATCGTTCAAGCAATTGAAACCCTGACCTACGCGGCCTGGACTGTGGTGCGGGATGGGGACGCGACACCAGAGGAGGCGGCTGTGCTGGCCTGGCGCACGTTGCAATCTGGTTTGACAGGAGGAGCAAAATGATACCGGAGCAGTTTATTGAATTGGCGACACAAGTGGATGAGGTGTTCTTCCTGATTGGGTTGGCCATCCTGGTGATTGAGATTGCTGAAGCTTGGTTTAAAGGGGCTTTGAAAGGCAAAACCTGGTTGGAAATGTTGGCCAGTGCCTCAACGCAAGTGCCTTACTTGCTGCTTGAAGCCACTATGATGACGGCACTTTATTTCGGGCTCTATGTCTTTAGTGCAACCGTGGTGAGCTGGCATCTGCCAACCACGTTGCCGTGGATTGTGTTGGCTGTGCTGATTGCTGATCTGACGTATTATTGGGAGCATCGGATTGCGCATCGGGTGCGGATCCTGTGGACGCAACACGCGGTGCATCACTCCAGCCGGGATTACAACATTGTGACGGCGGTGCGCTTTGGACCGCTGGAAAGTCTGTGGTCGTTTATTGTCCACATTCCCATGATTTTGGTTGGGTTCAGTCCGGATGTGGTGCTGGGATCGGTGATCCTTGTGCAGGCGTATCAGACCTGGTTGCACACCGAGTTGATTGGCAAGCTTGGACCATTGGAGAAAGTGTTGAACACGCCAAGCCACCACCGCGTGCATCATGGCTGTGACAACAAGTATCTGGACAAAAACTACGGTGGCATCCTGATCATCTGGGACCGGTTGTTTGGCAGCTTTCAGGTGGAAAAAGAGCGGCCGCGATATGGGCTGACCACCGATTTTGACAGCCAGAATCCGGTCAAAGTGTGGTTCTCTGAGTTGCCAGGACTGTGGCGTGACATCAAGCGCGCCAAGACTGGACGAGAGTTGTGGGGGCGGCTGTTTGGACCGCCGGGTTGGAAACCATAAGCGCAATGATTTGTGGGGGCGGGTTGCGAAGACCTGCCCCCGTCACCTATGTATCCCTCAACCCAGTCACAAACGCGCAACTTTGAGATTTTTTACATGAGCCTACGCGACAAAATCGGGGCGTTTATTGACCGCCCTGCCTTTCGCAACGCCATTTTGGGCGTGATCCTGTTCAACGCCGTCATCCTTGGCATGGAGACGTCCAAACCGCTGATGGAGGCGTTTGGCCCTGTGCTGATTGCCCTGGACGGCCTGTGTTTGGCAATTTTTGTCGGGGAGATTGCCGCCAAGCTTTATGTGCAGCGCGGCAAGTTTTTCCGAGATGGCTGGAACCTGTTTGATTTCATCATTGTTGGTGTGGCTCTGGTGCCTGCCGCGCAGGGGCTGGCTGTACTGCGGGCGCTGCGCATTTTGCGATTGTTGCGGGTGGTGTCGGTGGCGCCGTCCCTGCGTCGCGTGATCGAAGGGTTGCTGAATGCCTTGCCGGGCATGGGCTCCGTGTTCTTGCTGATGGCGCTCATCTTTTATATCGGCGCGGTGATGGCGACCAAACTGTTTGGCGCGGCCTTCCCGGCTTGGTTTGGCACGCTTGGAAAATCCGGCTACTCGCTGTTTCAGATTATGACGCTGGAAAGCTGGTCCATGGGTATCGTACGTCCGGTGATGGAAGTTTACGCCTACGCCTGGATGTTCTTTGTGCCGTTCATCCTATTGACCACTTTTGTGGTGCTCAACCTTGTTGTCGGATTGGTTGTGAACTCGATGCAAGACGCGCACCATGTGGAAGCTGAGGCCGAGACCGGCACATACCGCGACGCAGTTCTGGCGCGGTTGACTGACATCGAGAGAATGTTGAAAGAGCGCGACCAACCATAGTCTGCATGATTACAACTTTCACAAACAAAAAGGCCCCGCCTGAAGAACAGGCAGGGCCTTTTCATTGAGTGATGGGCTCAGATTTTCAGGTTACGCGCCGAGTCTTTGATGGCGTCATATTGGCCAGACGGGCGGAAGCGCCACAGGTAATCAGCCATGATGGCTTCCGGTGCCAGCGGCTTGATGCCCAGCGCGTCAAAACCCTGTGCGTCATCGCTGACCACATTGTCTTTTTTCAGCAGCTTCAACTGGTCTTTGGTGATCACCGAATTGTGGATCAGGCCAAAGGTCACGGTTTGTAGTAGGCCAAAGCCAAAAGCCATCAGGCTGCCCACAAAGAACGGCAGGTTGGCGATCAGTTTGTTGCGATGGATGACGTCGAGCATTTCGGTGACCCAGCCGCGTAGAGTGTCAACTTCCGGGCCTCCCAGCTCAAAGGTGCCGGAGGCCTCGCCTTTGACGCCTTTTACCGCTGCCTGAGCCACGTCATCAACATAGACCGGCTGAAATTTGGTCTCGCCACCGACCAGGGGCAGAACCGGACCCAGCCGCGACATGGAGGCGAAGCGGTTGAAGAACTGATCGTCCTGACCAAAAATCACCGACGGGCGCAGGATCATGGCGTTGGGCATGTGTTGCAGCACGCCATCTTCACCCAATGCCTTGGAGCGGGCATAGTCGCTGTTACTGTCTTTGTCGGCGCCGATGGCAGAGATGTGCACCATCGTGTTGACGTTTTCAGCTGCGGCGATGCGGGCGATGCGTTCGGCACCTTCGTGCTGCACAGCGTCAAAAGTGTTTTTGCCGCGATCAGACAGGAGGCCCACACAATTCACCACCGCGTCAGAGCCTTGCATCACTGCCCGTACTGAGGCGTCATCGCGAATATTGCAGAACACCGGTTCGACTTGGCCGACAGATCCGTAAGGCTTCACAAACATGGCTTCGTTGGGGCGGCGCACCGCGACTCGTACGAGCCAGCCTTCTTTTGCCATGCGGCGGGCAATGTGACGCCCGACAAAGCCGGAGCCGCCAAAGATGGTGACAAGTTTGGACATGGGTTGCCTCCAAGGTAGACCATTTCCTGATGGGATAGCCCCGACAGCGTTTCAGAACAAGCTACAATGGCAGGGGCGCGACAAGAAACCCCTGCAACTTTTGCCAAATTTGCGGGTGTCTCGAGGGTGGGAATATTGGCGTGGAGACAAAAAGGGGAAAAGTCGGAGAATCGCGTTGACACCCCCTGCAGCTAGGCTTAAACGCCTGTCTCACCAACCCGTGCCCAGATGGCGGAATTGGTAGACGCGCTAGCTTCAGGTGCTAGTGTCCGTATGGACGTGGAGGTTCGAGTCCTCTTCTGGGCACCATTACTTCAGCTACATCATTGGTATCGCTTTAACTTCTGGCCACTGCTAGGAGCTTTCGCGCTGCAAGTCATTTCTGCCGCTGACTGGATAAAGTTAAATAGGGTTCATTGTAGGCTTTTGAGTGTCCCGCCAAATGCAATTCTGATCGCCTGGCGAAACACCCAAATATGCTCTCACGCAACGCCTTGATCGGCCCTGCTGCGGAAGTCAGTAGAGCGGTGACTGGGCTTTTAGGCTAGCCAGTCTCGAGCTGGAGAGCTTTCCAGGAATTTGCCAATTCTCTGCTCCGCGGCTTTGTCTTGTTCAATCAAGGGGCCACGCGCGTATCCGGCGTCAACTCCAATAGATCTTAGGGCTGCTTTCATCCCCGGAATTACACCAGTTGGCAAAAGCGCTTCAACTAAGTCTTGTGAGATGCCTTGGAGTTCCTGCGTTTTTTGCAAATCGGACTCCTGAACGCTGTTGTACAAGTCTACGTAGAGCCTTCCCAGCAAGTTATACGTTGTGCCGATTCCGCCATCGCAGCCCAAAGTCGCCGCTGCGGCAAAGATCTCATCAAAGCCAAAGAAGTACAGCTTGTTAGGACGACTTTTGCGCAGCATGGACAGCTTGAAGAGGTCCGTGGATGTGAATTTGATGCCCGCAACGTTGGGCAAGTCCAGGATCCTCTGAAGCAGTTCAAGAGGAAGAGGTCGCGATGTCCGTATCGGAACTTCGTAAACAATCAGCGGCAATGACGTGGCAGCGGCCAGCTCAGAATAATAGTGGTAAATTTCTTCATCTGAGAACGGGTAAGAGTGGGGTGGCAGTGCTGACAGAGCATCAAACTGGTGCGCCTCGGCCGATTTGGCCAGCGAAATCGAGTCGCGAATATTGGGCAGGCCCACGTGTGCGATCACACATGTTTTTTTGTCCTGTGTGAGCTTTGCTATCACAGACTGCTGTTCAAGCAGTTCATCTGTGGACATGAGGCCGGATTCTCCGCTGCTGCCGCCAATGTAGATCCCCTTCAGTCCTTGTCGCAGCACGTATTTGGTGATCGCCGTTTGTCTGTCCGCGTCGAAAGCGCCGCTGTCGGCAAAGCCCGTCAATAGTGCGGCGTACATCCCGGTAAGTGAACTATCCATCATTTCCTCATGCTTGATGTGTTTCTGGCGGTACCGATCACGGTTTCGATACCATTTTGACAGTTTTGATAGCTGAAACTTGCGCTTTGGTAAAGTATGGTTTGACAAAATGACCATTTGGAATTACCAAAACTGAGAATTTGATAACTCAGGTGGTAAGTCGTGGTGCCTTTGGCCGCGGCAAAAGCAGAAATCACCAAGCTTAGGAGGATGGACATGCAGCCCGAAAAGGACATTCAGAGCGATAGCCCTAAGCGAGTTGCGGATCTCATTGCGGAGACGATTATCGCTCAAATCAAAGACGGAAGCCTGGCTGTGGGCGATGCGGTCCCGACGGAGCGCGAATTGTGCAATCAGTTTTCGACATCGCGTCCGACCGTTCGTGAGGCGCTCTCAAATCTGCATTTGCGAGGATTTGTTTCCACCGGCACCGGGAAGCGTCCGCGTGTCACCACCCCGTCTTTAGAGGACGTGTTTACCTTGGCGGGTGATCATATTCGAGAAATTCTCGGCAATGCCGAAAGCGCTGCGCATTTGGAGCAGATGCGTCAGTTCATCGAAGCTGGCGCGGTCCGTGTCGCGGCGGAAAATGCCTCGAACATTCAAGTTGCCAAAATGCAGGCGGCGCTCGAAGACAATCGTCAGGCTGTTGGAACGAAAGATTTTCCGGAATCCGATATCGCGTTTCACCGCTCCATTGTGGCTGTTGTTGGCAACCCGATTATTCTGAAGCTGCATGATATGTTTGTGAGCAAGATGTTGGCTCACCGTCCTAATTCGTTGAGTTTACGTCAGCAAGATCCGTCCAGTTTACGCCAACAGGACGCCTCAGTTTACGAGGAGCACCGCGCGATCTACGAGGCCGTTTTGTGCGGCGACGTGGTCTCAGCAACCAAGCAAATGGATAGTCACCTGGAGCGTTCTTACCGTTCTCGATTGGCAGCGCCCAAATCGCTGGTCGACGAGACTAAACCTGTCGGGGATACCTGACACAAAGCGGACGAAGTGCCGCAAATTAACAGCATGGAGGAAAAGAGATGCTGAACAAACTTATCACCGGGACTGTTGTCTCTCTGATGATGTCGGGTGCTGCCTTTGCAGAAAAGGCCCTGACATTTGGGATGCAAGATAATGAAGTCTCCAACGTCTATCAGGGCGCGCTTGCCTTCAAGGAGGAACTGGAGAAAGCTTCTGGTGGTGAGATGACCGTGGAACTGTTCCCGTCTTCCTCTCTCGGAGACTTCAAAGCGATGGTGGCGCAGGTTCAGGCCGGCGAACTTGACATGGTGATGACCGGTTACCCTGACATGTCCTACATCATTCCCGAATTGAAGCTGGTTGGTGCGCCGTACGTTGTAGACAGCTTTGATCACCTGCAGAAAATCGTGGCCGGTCCGTGGGGCCAGGAAATGGCAGTCAAGATGAATGAACAGAAAATTCATCTTCTGGACGTTTGGTATTACGGCACCCGCCAGACGACATCTAACCGGGCGATCAACTCGCTCGAAGATATGGCCGGCCTGCGCCTGCGGACGCCAAATGTGCCGTTCTTGATTGCCTATGCAGAGAACACCGGTGCCACACCGGCGCCCGTGGCATTTGCCGAGGTTTATCTGGCGCTGCAAACCAACCAGGTTGACGCTGAAGAGAACCCGCTGCCGACCATCGAAGCGATGAAATTCTATGAGGTGCAGAGCCACATCGCGATGACCAACCACTTTATTGCGTCCGGCGCGATCCAGATTGGCACCTCCACCTGGGGCAGCCTTTCCGATGAAGAAAAAGGTTGGGTGCAAGCTGCGGTAGCCAAAGGTGGGGACGTGTCTGACGGTCTGACCTTTGATGCGGAAGCCAAGCTGGTTGACACTTTCAAAGAGCGGGGCCTGTCGATCACCGAACCTGACACCGCTGCGTTCCGTGATGCGATGAAGCCGTATTACAGCGAGCTGGAAGCCGAGTTCGGCGCCGGCGCCATCGCAAAAGTTCGCGGCGAATAACACCACCTATTTTGGGGGGCACACTGGTCCCCCAAAATTCTACGGAAGGGCATCAAGGATGAAGAGAAAATACGGTTTTGAGGCCTCAGTGTCGTCCGTTTTATTCATCGTTCTGTTTTTTGTTATGGTTTTACAGATTGTTGGGCGCACCGATTTGGTTGTCGGCCCGATCTGGACGGAAGAATTGGCGCGGTGGCTCTGGGTTTGGATGGCCCTCATCGGTATTGGGACTGTGGAGCGAGATGAAGCGCATTTGCGTATGGGCTTTCTCATGGAAGCGCTGCCCCCAAAAGTTCAGAAAATTTGGGCGATCCTGATCGATTGCGTCTACATCGCCCTGGCGAGCCACTTGGTTTGGATTGGGTATAAAACAATCCTTCGAACCTGGAATAACGAAACGGTCACTTTGCCCACAACAGACGCGGTTCTTTATGCATCCGCTTTTGTTGCGCTAGTGCTAATCGTGCACCGCATTTTCCGGCGATTGCTGTCCAACTGCACCTCATTCACATCCACCGATCTCGAAAAAGCGGAGTCCTGAGCATGGTCCTTTTGTGCGTTGTGGTCGGCTGGCTCCTGCTGGTCCTTCTGAACATCCCAATCGGTATTGGCATGATTTTTGTGTCGATGGGCTATTTCTACTATTCCGGGCTTGGACTTACGTTTGCCACGCAGCGTATGGTTGATGGCCTCAACAGTTTTCCAATGCTAGCGGTTCCGCTTTTCATCTTGGCTGCTGCCATTTTGAATTCTGCCGGAATCACGCATCATCTGTTTGGTTTCGCCCGCGCGCTGGTGGGGCATGTCACAGGTGGTCTCGGCCATGTTAATGTGCTGGCTTCTCTGTTTTTCTCTGGCATGTCAGGCTCTGCGATTGCGGATGCCGGTGGCCTCGGAAAAATGGAAATCGAAGCGATGCGCGAAGCTGGCTATGACGACGAGTTTTCGGGGTCCATTACAGCAGCTTCGTCCATGATTGGACCGTTGGTGCCGCCATCGATCACGATGGTGCTGTATGGCGTAATTTCGAACACGTCGATTGGTCAGCTCTTCTTGGGTGGCATTGTGCCAGGCGTTATGTGCGCAGGCGCATTGATGTGCATGGTCTACTTCGTTGCAAGAAAACGGGCGTATCCGACCGACACACTGAAGCCCGCCGGCGAAATTGCTGGAATGTTTGTTAAGTCACTCCCTGCTTTGCTGACACCCGTTGTGATTGTCGGCGGGATCTTCTCCGGTTACTTCTCCCCCACCGAGGCGGCGGCAATTACCGTTCTGTATGCGATCTTGATTGATTTGCTGTTTTACCGGGAACTCACGTTTCGCCGACTTTGGGATGCGATCTACGACACGGTGGTCACGTCATCCGCCATCGCAACCATCATCGCAGGGGTTGGATTGCTGGGATGGGTTCTGGCACGTGAGCAGGCTCCTCAGCAGATTGCCAACCTATTTTTGGCGATTGCTGATGATAAACTGACGTTCCTCATCGCTGTGAATCTCATGATCTTTGTGTTGGGTGCTTTTATTGAATCGCTGGTGATTTTGTTGGTTGTTGTTCCGATTTTGGTGCCTGTGGCGCTTGGGTTTGGCGTGGACCCTGTGCATTTCGGCATCATCGTTGTTCTGAACCTTATGATCTCGATCTTAACGCCGCCGATGGGCATGGCCCTGTTTGTTGTCGCTCAGGTTGGTGACATCCCATATCAACGGCTGGCTAAGGCCATCCTGCCTTGGTTGCTGCCCCCTATCATTGTTCTGGTACTGGTTTGCACTTTTCCAATTCTGGCCACGGGCCTGCCAAGTTTGATGAGATAAACAATGAACGTACTGAAGCAACTTCAAGGCGGGTTGGTGGTGTCTTGCCAACCTGTTGAAAACGGTCCCATGGATCGCCCGGATATCATTCTGGCTATGGCGCAGGCTGCCGTAGCCGGTGGCGCCGTCGGGGTAAGGGTCGAAGGCGCGGACAATGTGGCCGCGGTTAGAGCGGGGTTGGATCATCCGATCATCGGTATCGTCAAACGTGATTTTAATGACAGCCCGGTGCGCATAACCCCTTGGGTACAGGACGTTATTGCACTGGCGAAGGCGGGCGCAAATGTGATTGCCTATGATGCCACCGAGCGCGTCAGGCCAACACCTGCTGCTGAGATCTTGCGCACCATCCTAACTCATAATTGTCTGGCCATGGCCGATTGCGCGACATTTGCGGATGCCACGGAAGCTTCCGAAGGCGGTGCGCAAATCCTTGGATCAACGTTGTCCGGCTACACCGCAGAAACAGATACCGACAGCCGTGGGCCAGATCTAAAGCTCGTTTCGATTCTGCGTCAGTTAAACCGTTTTGTAATGGCGGAAGGGCGCTATGACACGCCGCAGATGGCGCGCATGGCTTTAGAGGCAGGTGCGGATTGCGTGACTGTCGGTACGGTCCTCACACGGTTGGAGGTCAACACTACGAAATTCCACGAGGCATTGCGAATGCGGGACGACGAAAATGGTGACACACACAGTGACTGAATTGAACGGCTTTGCAGTTGACTTGGGTGGTACCAAATTGGCCGCCGTCTCATTTGCGCGTGGGAAAGTTCAGAACGCGCTGGTGCGCAAAACAAAGAGTGCGGATGGCCCGGCCACTTTGGTGCGGGAGTTGGAACAGATTTCCAAAGAGATCGGATACACGCAGGGGGCGCCCATCGGCGTTGCTGTGGCCGGTAAGTTGGACGACCAAGGGCTGTGGTCATCTGTCAACCATTCCATCTTGAAAGACCTCGACAAGTTGCCGCTTGCAAAAAGTTTGGCCAATGTACTTGGGGCCGGAGTGGTTGCTTTGAACGACACTCAGGCGGCTGCGATTGGTGAGCACCGCTATGGCGCTGGTCAAGATGTGTCCTCTTTGGCTTACTTGACTGTTTCAACCGGGATATCGGCTGGCTTTGTGTTGAATGGCGCGTCGCTGCATTCTCCCAATGGCATGCTGGGACACGTCGGTGCGATGGTTAGCCGAAATGGCGAGCGTCAGTGCGGCTGTGGACGAATTGGCACTTATGAAAGCATGGCCTCAGGGCGTGCAATCGAAGCCATGGCCGGTCAGTTGGGGCATGGCGCTCTTACGTGTCATCAAGTTTTTGCTGCGGCGGCGGCAGGAGAACATTGGGCGCAAACACTGTTTGATGACGCGTGCTCTTCCATCGCTGAACTCTGCGCCAACCTTGTTGCTGTTCTGGGAGTTGAGCGCGTTGTTCTCGGTGGTGGTGTCGGATTGGCAGACGGCTTCTTGAGTGGCGTCAAACGGCACCTAGCAAGGGAGCCGATGCAATTTCAGCCGCAAATTGTTCCGGCCGGGCTGGGCAAGCATAGTGCCATGTATGGCGCGTTGTCTGCCGCCATCACGAAGGGCGGGTCACAGTGAAAGTATTGATCTACAAAACCGCCGAAGAGGCCAAAACGCATGCCGCGCGTCGCCTGTTGAAAC
The DNA here is from genome assembly GCF_913054185.1 of uncultured Shimia sp. Classification (GTDB taxonomy): domain Bacteria; phylum Pseudomonadota; class Alphaproteobacteria; order Rhodobacterales; family Rhodobacteraceae; genus Shimia. The sequence goes on along the minus strand of NZ_CAJXIV010000033.1, from coordinate 25,463 downwards.
AAGTACAACAGCGGCCAAAGTCGGTTTTGGGATTGGCGACCGGCGGCACGATGGAAGACGTCTACGCCAAGTTGGTTTCCATAACGCGGAAATCCAGCACCAAATGGTCTGAGATCACGACGTTCAATCTTGATGAGTATTGGGGGATTTCTGAGGATAACCCTGCCTCGTATCGCACCTACATGAACCATCATCTTTTCTCTCAAATAGATATCAATCCGGCGCGTACATATGTTCCGATGTCCCAAGGCACGGACCCGGGGCAAGCCGCAGCGCAATTTGAAGCGCAAATTCTGGCGTCTGGCGGGATAGATCTTCAGTTGTTGGGGATTGGTGAAAACGGCCACATTGGTTTTAATGAACCGACATCCAGTCTCGCGTCGGAAACCCGCCTCAAGACGTTGACGGAAAGCACGCGAAGCGCAAATCGCCGATTTTTTGAGACGATCGACGAGGTGCCCAAATACGCGCTTACTGTTGGGATCGGAACAATCCTGAAATCCGCCGAATGTTTGATTGTGGGTACAGGGGCCAGCAAAGCAGTGGCTGTTCGATCTATGATTGAAGGCCCTGTGTCTGCGGCCTGTCCCGCCAGCGCATTGCAGATGCATAAAAAAGTTACTGTGATGCTGGATGAGGATGCCGCACGGGATCTCGAGCTTCGTAATTATTATCACCTTGTGCATCCAGATGGTCAGGAAAGTCCGCTTAACAATGGTTGATCCCAAGCTGTGTTCGTTTGTGTTTGCCGACGCGCTGTATGACGGCACCTCTCCAAACTCAAAACCAAACTCACTTATCTGCATTTCTGAGAAACAAATTACCGCAGTGCATGAGGGTGTTTCGCCCAATGATGTACCCAGGGATGCAATTTGTGTGCCTGTGGCCATGCCAGGGTTCATTGACTTGCAAATTAACGGTGCTGGCGACGTACAGTTTAACTTTGACGTCTCCGTGGCTGGGCTTGAAACGTTGGTAGCGGCTTCTGCGCACGGCGGCGCGACACATATTTTTCCGACGTTTACCACCGCGCCAGATAGCGGCTTTGTCGAAGCGCTTGAGGTTGTGACGCAGGCCGTCGCGTCTGGGGTGCCCGGCGTGGCTGGCATTCATTTGGAAGGCCCTTTTATTTCTCCCGCGAGGCCTGGCATTCACCGCTCCGACTTCATTCGCCCGCTAACCAAAACAGATGCTGACGTGCTCTGTGAGGCTGCCAAGTCGATCACCATTCTTCTCACGCTTGCTCCAGAGGAGCAGGATCCTCAATTGTTAAGGCAACTCAGTGACAGTGGCATCAAGCTGTTTGCTGGCCACACTGAAGCAAGTGCAGAGGACATGGATTTGGCATCGCGTTCAGGGGTTGTGGGGGTGACACATCTTTTCAACGCCATGCGGCAGTCGATCGCTCGAGATCCGGGCGTGGTGGGGGCGGTCCTTGGCAGTGGGGACTTTTTTGCCGGCCTCATTGCAGACGGGTATCATGTGCATCCCCGCAATCTCAATCTTGCGGTTCGGTCCATTCCGGAACAGCTCTGTTTGGTCACAGATGCGATGCAAACGATGAACGGAAACTCCAAGGAAATGATGTTGTACGGAAAGCGCATCGTGCTGGAAAATGGCCGATTGAATGGCGAGGATGGCACAATTGGAGGTGCGCATCTGACCATGAATGAAGCCGTGCGGAATATCACGCAAATGACCGAGGCCACGTTGGGTGATGCTGCGGTGTTTGCCAGCACCAATCCCGCGCGCGCGGTTGGAGTGCACCACACCTACGGTCAAATTGCGGCGGGGTTTAATGCGTCCATAACGATGCTTGATGGGGACTTGAACAGTGTGGGTGTGGTGCGCGACGGCGTGTATCAGTGTCTGGAGCAGACGGCCTAAACCGCGATGACCACCTGTATCTGGAGGGCCGCTTCAATGTTCGCAATGTCGTCCGGTTTGGGTCGCTTATTATCAGGAAGAAACCGTTTTTTGCAGGTGGTCTGAGACCGCCTGTAGGGCGCCACGAATGTCGCGCGCTTGAATTGCCGCGACGATGGCTTCGTGTTCCTTGTGACTTTCCACTGGGTTCTTTTTTGATTTTTGTACCCGATCAAGAATGAGCCACTCAACCAAGGCGGTGTGCGATGAGATCAGGATTGGATTCTTGGTGACATTTACGAGCGCACGATGAAATGCGACATCGCCTGCGACAAATGTATTGGGTTGCCCCAACAGAGCAGCGTTTTCCGCATGCACATCGCTGATAAGTTCAATTTCGGAGTCGCTGGCATGGATGACAACAAACTGTACCACCCCTTGCTCAAAAATAAGCCGAGCTTGATTGAATTGTTCGACACCCTTGGGTGACCCCAGAATGGAATGCGCAACATGTGAAATCTGTTGGATAACAACCTGAGGGTCGGGCATCGATGTGCGAGGGCGCTCGCCTTGTTTTACAATCAAAAAACCACGCCATCTCAGGGATGCAATGGCTTCCCGAACACTAACCCGTCCAACATCGAACTCTGCCATCATTTCTTTTTCGGAGGGTAAAAACTCTCCTTCGTGGTACTCACCACTCATAATGCGGCTCAGTATCACGTCGGCGACTGTATCCGAAACACGTCGCTTGGCGGCAAGTACTTGGGAATTGGGTGTTTGGTTCATTAAGCTGACCAGGATTAGCGAATTTGGGTAAGTTTTGGATTGTCTAACAGTCAATTAGGCTGAAAGCGAGCGCTGCAAGATAAACATTGTTGGGGGCCGTCGGCAGTTGACTCATTGCGAACCGCCGACAGCGTGGGTGTCAATTGGTGACAACCACTTGTTCACCGTCCCAGCTCAATTGAAACGCCTCTGTCCGTGCGGAACGTTCGCCATCTTCTCCGCCAACGGCCAAGATGCCGTCCGGCGTGGTGAATGTTGCGCCGTAAGCTAGGCCCACAGGCAGATCATTGACCTGTTTGGCCCAGCCTTCTTTCATCACATAGATATCGGCGTTGAAAGCTTTTGGATAACCGGCGTGCGTAAACCATTGTTCAGCAAACCCGCGCGCGCGGGCACCGTGGAAGTTTGCGCCGCCAGCCACAATCAGTACGTCGTCTGAATACCCAGCAAATGGGCTTGCAAGACCTTCCTGCAACGAGGCGCCAATCCGTGCCGGAAGTTGCGGCATCTCTGTCCACGTTGCACCGTTTTCCTCAAAGGCAACTTGCTTGATTTTTGGAGTGCGCAGCCCCGGTTTGATCTCACCGTTGATAAGCAAAATACCTTTGTCATTTTCAACTACGGCCGAGCCCGTGTTGGGCAAGTAGGGGTTTTCACCGAGATCAGACCAAGAGTTTGTGGACACCGTGTACAGCAGTACCTGTGTGTTCCAGAGATAGTCTTCGGGTGGCATACCCATGTAATCATCTACGATCTTTTGCCACTTTTCAGGCTCTTTTTCCTTGTCGGTGGTCAGGACATCATGGAGGTAGCCATCAAACAGTTCTTTGTTGTAGCCGCCAAAGATCGCGATACGGTCTTCGTCAATTGCATGGGCCGACGCTCCTAGCAGACCTACCGGCGTGGCCGTTTCGATCTTGGCCCAGGTGTCAGCCAAAGTGTCATATGCATAAACATCGGTAAAAATGACTGGCGAAGCGTCGTCTGGGTTCGCCTTGCCTGAGCCTGAGAACACAAAAAGTTTGTCACCGGCCAGAGCAAACGCGGCGCCATTGGTAGATGGCCCAGGGAAAGAACTCATTGCTTTCCAAGTGCGGACATCGGACCCCAGATCCATCGAATAAAGAGCGTTTCCGGTGGATCCTAGCCCAATAAAGGCGGTGTTGCCGTCTTGGGCAAATACGCCATTTTTGAACCCGACAGGCAAATCCGGCCAAGCTTCATTGGCCTGAATGGTGGTTGCCATAGCCATGACAGAAACTGCGCTGAACAAGGCACAACACGTCTTTCCAAATTTCATTTTTATCCTCCACTTATTGTTTTATGAGTGAGACTCACTATTATGCTCATAAGTACATATGCGCATATGCACACTAGGCGCGAGTTAATGAGGAAGCCACAAAAATTTTGGGGACTAGGTGTTTTGTGAGTTTGGCTTGAAATCGTTCGTAAAACCGGCGGGATGCGGTGTTGACCCGCATGACCCGCATGATGTGCGTGTCTTGCGGCAACTGGTGTGTCTAACGAATGAAGACAGAGACCTTGGCCAGATACATTCACAGATTCACGTAAGCAGGCCTAATGTGTTTTAAATCTTGGGAACAGCAGCGTCGGTTGGACGGCCGATCAACGCAATGGGATAATCAAATGCCAAAAATTGTCATTTTCGATACGGAATACTTGTCTTGTGATGGGGCAATGTATCGCGTTTGGTCTGCCGCAAATGACCCAGATCCAATACTGGTTCAAATAGGGGCGGTCTTGGTCGACTTGGACGGACCGGCCCGCGTTGTCGACACGTTGAACGTGATTGTCACGCCGCAAGACCGGCATGGTCGTGTTTGTCAGCTCGATCCGTATTTCGTTCAGTTGACAGGTCTGACGGACCAGCAATTGGAAACCGAAGGCGTACCTTTGCGTGATGCTCTGGAAATGCTGGACAGTTTTTCCCAAGGCAGCGATTTTTGGAGTTGGGGGAAAGATGAGCTTTTTGCCTTGGGCATTAGCTGCTTTGTTCAGGGCTTGTCTCCGTCGATTCCAGCACGACGGTTTTCCAACCTGAAATCGGTGATGCATTCGGCAATTTCAGAGCGTGATATTGCAAACATCAACAGCTCTGAATTGTCCCAATTCTTTGGCTTAAACGGGCCAAACTTGCGAGCCCACGATGCCCTGGGTGATGCCACGTCCCTGAGCGCCGCACTTATTCACCTACTAGAAACCAACAAAATAGACCGTGAATTGTTTTTTAGGGTGCGGGAATTTGGGTGACCGGGCAATGTTGATTGGTTGGCAGATTGGGCAAGTACCTAGCTCTTGAGCTTGACCATGCACCGACAATGACCCTGCCAGCATTTTACGTTTTGGCCAATCTCCAATCGCGATCAGATAGAGCAAGCCACGCCTGACAGAAATGTGGGTACTATCAGTTTGGTGTGAGATTGACCCGCCGGAGCGGCGGGTCAGACACAGCTTCCAGTCTTGCGAGGCTTGTTTTAGTCCAGTGGTTTGTAGACCATTGCGTCGATCTCAACCTTGGCATCAACCATGATTTGCGAACGCACCGTGGAACGGGCGGGACCACCATTGGGGAAGTAGCTGGCGTAAACCCGGTTGAAAGTCCAGAAGTCACGTGGGTCGTCGAGCCAGACACCCACTTTGGCAATGTCTTCCAAAGTACAGTCGGCCAATTCCAGCGCTTTGATCAGGTTTTCCATTGTGCGGCGGGTCTGGCTTTCGATGCCGCCGTCTTCGATCTCGCCGTTTTCTTTCATCGCCACTTGGCCGGAGATAAAGACGAAGTCGCCGGCACGCACAGCGGGGGCAAAGGGTAGGGCTTGTCCACCGGCACCGGTGCGGTCATCTCCGAGGCGTTCGATTTTTTTGCTGCTCATGTTTGTGAGTCCTTGTGTTGAAGTAAAAGAGAAAAGGGTTTGGGCGCAGGGATCACCAGACCTTGCCACGGGCGGCAACGGGGTGGGGCCCAAGGGCTGTGTCGCCGCGGATCAGTTGCACCTCATCCATCATATTGGTCACCACACAGGCGTGGTTGGGGATTATGCGCAGGCGGTCACCGACGGTGAGATTGATGCTGTCAGCGGTCAGGATCCCGTGCTCCTCGGCGAGGCCGGAGATTGTGATGTCGGGGCGGCCACTAACTTTGCCATGCCCTTGCAGGCCCAGCAGGTCGGAGGTCAGCACTTTGGAGCCGGCGTCGATGATCGCGCGGGAGTCGTTTGGCACGGAGACCACGGTGGCCAAAACAGTGAGCGCGCAGTCGTCCTCGGTGCAGACGCCGTGGGCAACCAGGGAGCGGTCATTATAGATGTAGGTGCCAATCCGGTATTCGGTGGCAATGGGCACGTCATGTGTACGCCACATGTTGGGGCTGCTGCCGATTGAGATTGTTTGCACCTGGAGGCCCGTTGCGGTGATCATATCCACCGCTGTTGTCAGCCAATTTTGCACGGAGGTTTCTTGTCCAATCGACGGGTGTGTCATCAGACCGCCAAAGGCCAGTCCAGGTTTTGCGTCGATGTGCGCCGCGAGATCGGCAGCTTGGTCCGGAGACATCACACCACAGCGGGCGCCGCCGGTGTCACATTCCACGAGGACCGTGAGTGGGTTGGGTGCATCTGTGAAAGTATCTGAAAGCCCGTCCACTGTAGTCTTGCTGTCGGCCACGACACTCAGGCGGACTCTGTCCGAGAGTGCGCGCAGGCGGGCCAATTTCTCGGACCCAAGAATGTTGTAGGTGATCAATACATCTTCGATGCCGCCATCTGAGATCATTGCCTCAGCTTCGCTGACCTTCTGGCAGCAGATCCCAACGGCACCGGCTTCCAGTTGGCGTTTGGCCAGCATGGGCAGTTTGTGGGTTTTGATATGCGGTCGCAGGTGCAGTTTGTGGTCGTCGCAATAGGCTTGATAGCGGTTGATGTTTGCTTCGGCGATATCAAGGTCAATCAGGACCGCCGGTGTGTCGATGGACGGGAAACTCATGCCAGTTCCTCTTCATGCGGCGCCTCGACAATAGGCCACAGCGGGCGCGTCAGGCGGGTGTAATGCGTTGTGGTTGGATTGTTCGGGTAAGGGCCGTTAACCGCTGCATAGAGAATATCGGCGGCTATGGGGGCAAAGGCACCGTGGAAGTGGTTGGTGGATTTCACGGCCACAACCTGTTTGGCGGAAACGTCAATGCCAAGGTTGGTGAAAAGGTCCGGCGAGAAGGTTTGCGAACGGTTGGAATTGAGCACCACGTTGATGCCACTCACATCGATCACCGCGCAGTCACCTAACGGCACAATGGAGTCGCCAAAGCTTTGAACGGCATCTTTGGCCACTTTCAGAACTGCCACGGTTGCGTCGATTGGTGCACCTGCGTGAGCGGAGGTTTTACCGCCAAAGCGTAGATCAAGTTTTGCGCCTTCGCCAGCGGCGTGGCACAGGCGGACCGCCATCGGATCCCAGATGGTGCCGAGCGCCATATTGGCGACGTTCATGTCCAGCGCCGCTTGCAGCAAGATGGTCGAGTCGCCCGCCACACCGCCACCTGGATTGTCCCAAACATCCGCAATGATCACCGGGCCAGTGCTGGCGGCGGAGGCTTCGACGAGGGCGTCTTCGACGGTTAAAAATTCGGGCTTGGTTGTGCCACGGAATGAGAACAACTCCATGCCAAGATCGCGCGCCAACTGAGTGCCTGCTGGTTTGTCACCATTGCTGATCACAATGATCTTGGCACCGAGGTCCGGGGAGTCACCCGCCATAAAGCCGTGAATGGTGGAGACCGAGAGCGCGGTGCCATCGGCTTCTAGCCTCATCATCTTGTCAACGAAGCCGCGCATCGGGTGGCGGCTGGTGGGCAGCACGTCCATCATACAGACGTCAAACACTGAGATCTGCGGGGTGATTTCACCACGCGCTGCGCGCAGGGTTAGGTCTACACAGGCTTCGCCGGTTTCTACAAAGTCCGTGTGCGGGAACTCTTTGAACACCGTGATAATGTCAGCGTTTCTGGCGCGTTTCTCACTGAGGTGACTGTGTGGATCAAAGGTCACGCCGATGGTGACCGCAGGGCCGACAATTTCGCGGACAGCTTCAATCAACACGCCTTCGCAATCGACACATCCATCGGCAATCATCGCACCGTGTAGACCCAGGACAACGGCCTCCACCGGCAGGGCGGCTTTCAGCTGGTCCAGCACTTCTTCGCGCAGGCGATCCCAGGTACGGGCGTTCACCAGACCGCCGGGTTCAGCCCAGGTGGCGGTGCCTTCGATCAGCTCCACCTCACCCGCTTTGGCGCGTTTGCGTAGAGCCGGAAAGACCGCGCTGCAAAGTGTGGGCGTTTCCGGATGCTCGCCGGGCGGGGCGTAGAAGCTCTGTGCGAAGTCGGAAAAATCAGTGCGCAACGGCGAAAAAGTGTTGGTTTCGGTGGCAACCGAAGCACAGAAAACCCGCATGGTTTGGTCCTTTGTTTAATCAAGTCGGGCAAGCATCACACAGGATGCTTGCCCAAGTCCCCACCCACATTTGGAGGAGCGGGGTGGGAGTGGTTTAATCGAGGTAGCTGGCAGCGTTGGCAGCAGAAACCTCAGCCTTGAATTTGGCCAGAAGCTCACCGGCGCGGTCATCCATGTTCTCCGCCACGTGGGCTTCAAACGCAGGCTGGGCGGCACCGGCCATGGCAGCCCGTTGATCCGCGGAAAGTGCAGTGACTTCGATTTTGTCCATCAATCCAGCGAGGCCACGGTCAGAGGCTTCGATGATGCGAGACAGACCACGGCTTGCCGCAACACAGTTTTCCGCAGCGGTGTGAACAGTTGCGCGCTCGCTATCGCTCAGGCCCTCGTAAAACGCACGATTGATCATGAAGGTATACGGCGAGAACAGGTGGTTGGTCAGGGTCATGTGCTTTTGCACTTCGGCGAAGTTGGCAAAAGAAATGATTGGCACCGGGTTCATCTGACCGTCGATCACGCCGGTTTGTAGGCCGGAGTACACTTCACCCCAAGACAGCGGATAGGCCTCTGCGCCCAAGGACTGCATGATCTTCTGGTGGGATGGCAGAGTCATGGTGCGGATGCGGATGCCTTCGAAGTCTTTCAGATCGGCAATGGCATGTTTGGAGTTAGTGACAGCAAAGAAGCCGCCGGTGTCCGGGAAGCCCAGAACCACAACGTCCCCAAGTTCCGCTTCGATGTCCGCGGCCAGCTCTTTGCCAAAGTCACCGTCAAAAACGTTGTAAGTTGAGGCGTTGCCGTCAAAGGCAAATGGCAGGTTTAGCACGTCGATGCGTGGGTAGTAGCTGGCCAATGCACCGGTGGAGGTCAGGGTCGCTTGGATGATGCCGTCGCGCACTTGTTGTACGTGCTCTGCCGCGGAGCCAAGCTGATTGGAGCCAAAGACTTCAACAGAGACTGAGCCATTGGTGTCGGCGGTCACGATGTTAGAAAACACGGCGGTACAGGCGTGGGCCGGGTTTTCAAACGGATCGGTTTTGTTGTCGTGGCCAAATTTGATCACGCCGCCAGCAGAGGCGCTGGTCGCGGTCATTGTCGCGGCAATTGCCAGACCTTTGATAAGAGTATTCATGGGTTCCTCCCGTTGGGTTTAGTTATTTGGTGTTATTGGGCAAAGCCAAGCATCCGGGGCAGCCAGAGCGCGGCGTCTTCCCAGAAGGCAAAGGCAAAAAGGATGGCAACTTCGGCGAGCAGGAACGGGAACAGCTTGATGGAGATGCGTTCCAGTTTTTCGCCGGTGACTGAGGATAAGACAAAGAGGCAGGCACCGACCGGTGGCGTCATAAGAGAGATATTGAGCGCCAGCACAAAAATAATGCCTGCGTGGATCGGCTCGAGGCCAACCTGTTCTGTCAAAGGCACCAAGACCGGGGCCAGAATGATCAGGATGGCGGTGATGTCCATGACCATACCAACCAGCAACAAGAGACCAATGATGATGGCAATCACGGCATAGCGGTTGTCAGACAGGCCCAGCACGGTTTCCGCGATCAGTTGCGGGATGCGCTCAAAGCTCATCCACCAGCCCAGGATGCCAGCAAAGGCAATGATGACAAAGATCACACCGGTGATGCGCGCTGTGCGCACCAGCATGCTGTAAAACCCTTTGATGGTCAGGGTGCGGTAGACAAACACGCCGATGAACACCGCATAGGCCACGGCGATTGATGCCGCTTCGGTGGGGGTGACGACGCCGCCCAAGATGCCGCCAAGGATTATCACGGGCATGGCCAACGCGGAGAGCGAGGAAACAAAGGTGTTCCACACTTCGCGCGGTGTGGCGCCGCGTTTGGCTTTGGGCAGGTTTTCGCGTTTGCCGCCAGTGGCAATGACGCTCATGCAAACCAGACAGATCACCAATCCGGGCAGAACACCGGCCGCAAACAGACCCGCAATCGAGACACCCATTAAGGAGCCATAGACTACCATCAGGCCGGAGGGCGGAATGGTTGGGCCAATGATCGACCCGGCGGCAGTCACGGCGCAGGCGTAGTCGCGCTTATAGCCTTCTTTGACCATCGCTGGCACCAAGGTGCGGCCAAAGGCGGCGGCGTCTGCGGTGGCAGAGCCCGTGAGCCCGGCAAAGAAGACCGAAGCGAGCATGTTGGTATGGGCCAACCCGCCGCGGAAGCGGCCAACCAGCACTTGGGCCAGCTTCACCAGACGGTTGGTGATGCCAATGTCATTCATGATTTCACCGGCGAGGATGAAAAACGGCATAGCAAGGAATGGGAAAATGTTCAGCCCGTTGAAGACCTTGCTTGGACCGATGGCGAGAAACTGCGTGCCCGCCATGTCGATCAGACCCACAACACCTGCCAGCCCAATGGCAAAGCCAATTGGCATGCCAAACAGGATGAGCAGCACAAACGTGATGGCGACAATCATGAGGTTTCCTCCTCGAGGTGATCAGAGAAGGGCGGATTGTCGATATGCGTGCCCAAGTCGCGCAAGAGAACGAGGGCAAGCTGAATGGATGACAGGATCGCTGCGACGGGGATCGCGGCATAAAACGGCGCGAGGCTAACCCCAAAAATCATCGCCTGACGTGGTGCACCGGATTGGGCAAAGGCGATGCCGTACCATGCAACATAGAGGAACAGCGCCAGAGCAATGACGTCCATCAGGATCAAAACGGCGCGGCGGACCTGATATGGCAGAACCATGATGAACGCCGTCAGGCCAATGTGATCGCGCCGGGCAATGCCGGAAGACACCGCCAACATTGCGGCCCAGATCATCAGGTAGCGGGCCAGCACTTCGGGCCACGGCAGTTGCCAGTGAAAGAAGTAACGGTCGACCACTCCGAGCCAGACATCTAGCACCAAGGCCAGCATCAAGGCTGCAACAATGGCCTCAACCACTGTGTTGATCTTCGCGCTGGCAGTTTCTGCCCAGTGACGCATCGGCCCCCTCCCCTGGAACGATTTATGTACTTTAGGTACGTATATTTTCGAATCTGGCACGCAATCAAGCAAAATTTGTTACTGAGGTACATATCTTGCGGCAAGTCGCCGTAATTAAAGGGAGGTTATTGTCGTGTTTGACGTGAAAATGTATCTGAATTACACATCGATGAAGAGAGATGTGAGGCTGATGTGACCGATAACGCCACCGAATCGAACCTGGACAACCTGCCTCCGAAAAAGGGGCGTGCTGGGGCCGGAGATGTGATCTCTGCGCTGCATCACCATGACGGCAAGCTGGCGACGCAGGAGCAGAAAGTGGCCAATTACGTCAAAGCACAACTTGAAGATGTCAGCTCGATGAACATCGCGGAGTTGGCCAAACACTGTGAGGTCAGCACGCCCACTGTGATCCGGTTTTGTCGGACGTTGGGCTGTGATGGCTTCCGGGAGTTTAAGCTTCGGTTGGCGCAAAACCTTGCGGTCAGCCGACAATATCTCTCCGCTGATCCGTTGCCAGCCTCGGCAGCGGGGGACACGGCGGTTGATCAAATTCTCGCGGCGCTGTTTGCCGCCACAAATACGATGCGCCATCAGATTGAGCCGGATGTGATGGAGCAGGCAAAGGCCGCTCTGCTAGACACCCAGCATGTGTTGTTCGCCGGGATTGGTGGGGGATCCTCCAATGTGTCCCAAGAAGCGGCCAACCGGTTTTTCCGTCTTGGCATCCCGTCAGTGTCCACCAGTGACAGCTATATTCTGCAGATGCGGGCGGCGACGTTGAAAACGGGCGATGTGCTGTTTTTGATTTCCGCCAGCGGCGAGGCAGATGCCATTGTCGGCGCGGCGGAAATTGCTGGCGGATATGGCGCGACCACCATTTGTATAACCAAGCCGGGCACGCGTCTGGCCGAGGCTTGTAGCATTCCGATTGTGGTGGATCTGCCGGAAGATCGGGACATCCACAAACCCACAGCCTCGCGGTATGTGCATATGATTTTGGTGGATGCGCTGGCAATGGCGGTGGCGCAGGGCATGGCGTCGGAGACCACGGAAAACTTGCGTCGTATTCGTGCCTCGCTGACGGCGTATCATGGCCGAACTGGTCCGCAGCCGCTGGGCGACTAAGAAGATCCTAGCGACAAAAAAGACCCCAACCGATGGCTGGGACCTTTTGTTGTTCAGAGGCGCGGCATCAGCTCCGCCAGTGCGGCGAAGCGCTCAAATGATTTATTCTTAGCCTCGCTCCATCCCGCCTCGGCAATGGCGTTCAGGCGTGGATAAATCATGTGGTTGCGACGCTCCAACGTGGTGAGGTGTTCGCTCCACATGCAACCTTGAACCCCTTTGAGACGTTCCTGAAGTGCGGCGTCACCGTTGTCCGCTTCAAAGGCATAGGTTTTGTCCAGCGGGGTGAACCCGGCCCAGCTTGCACCCGGTGCGTACCACGCATCGGACAGCGCCATATCTAGGTAGTAGGCTTGCCCCGGGGTGCTGACCACATCATAGCCGTCATTGGCCAGATCGGCGGTTTTTTCTACAGTTGTCCAAGCAAACAGAAGACTCTTTTCCGGGTCCAGACCGCCGCCATGGGCGACCTCTTCCCAACCACCCAGTTTGCGACCACGGTCGGCGAGGAAATCCTGAATTTGGCGTAGGAAATAGGCCTGAAGTTCGTGCGTACCCTTGAGGCCAGTTTCGCGCATCATGGCTTGGGCCTTGGGCGACTGCATCCAGGCGTCTTCGGCGACTTCGTCGCCACCGATGTGCACAACCTCAAACGGGAAGATGTCGAGCACTTCCTCGAGCACTTTGGTGGCAAAGGTGTAAGAGCCCTCAATCGCCGGGTTGAGCGCGTTGTTGGCGTAACCTTGTACGGACCAGTAGCTTTCCGGTTCCTCAGAATCGACCAGCTCCGGCAGCGCGCCCAGAACGCAAGCGCAATGGCCGGGCACATCAATTTCTGGCATCACCTCAACCCCAAGTTTGGCGGCATGGGTCACCACCTGACGCGCGTTGTCCTGGGTGTAAAAGCCACCCTGACCGGCGGGATCGGCACCAAGCTGTGGCAGGACCGGAAGGTCCATGCCGGTATAGGCGGCGACCTCGGTGAGTTGCGGGTAGGCTTTGATTTCCAGCCGCCAGCCTTCGTCATCGGTCAGGTGCCAATGGAAGCGGTTCATCTTGTGCCAGGCCATGATGTCCACATAGCGCAGCACTTGCTCCATCGGGTAGATTTGGCGGGAGACATCCAGATGCGCGCCGCGCCATTCGTGGCGTGGGGCATCGGAGATTTCACCGGTGAAAGGCACGCCGTAGTTGGCTGCGTCCTGATAGGCGTTGGTCAGGGTCTGGGCCAGCGTGATGAGGCCATAGAGCAGGCCCTGATTTGTGCTGTGCTGCAGGTTCGGTTGGCCATCCGTCCAAGTGATCCGGTAAGCTTCATCCCCAAGGGAGGCGTCGGTTGCGATCTGTAGCTGCGGCACGTCGTCTTTTGCTGTCAGGACAAAAGGCACCGGCGCCAAAGGATAGAGCCGGCGGGTGAGGTCGGCGACATGGGACACGGCTTGAATGGTTGCCAGATCGCGCTGTGCCACGGCGTAATGCACGGGGGCGTTGGCGCACCAATGACTCACCTGAATTTGGTTGGGTTGTGGCAACACTCCGCAAGACAAAGCCGAGCTTTCCGTTGGCTTGGTCTCGCCAAGGGCAGCAGGCGCCTGCAATTCGCTGGCAAAAACAGGCACCAGCGTGCCGTCCTCAAGCACAACACCAGCTGATTTTGGGCCTTCGTTGGAGTGCTGGGCTGGACGAGTGAGGCTCTGCTCGGTGAAGCGCCAGGTTTCACCCGGGTTCAGCACAAAACCGTCTTCTGAGGCGTATTCGTGGAAATTGGCCTGTCGGCGGACTAGGGTTGCGCCGGTGCAGCGCGACGGGCGCAGGGTGCGCACAAGGGTGGTGTAAACCAGGCCGGGTTTGGTCACGGCAACATCGCTGCAGTTGGTTAGGGCAAACTCCATGGCGCCGTCTTCTGAGTGCCAAAGGCTGTCGAGGTGGAAGTGCATTGGTATCGTCCTGTTGGTTGGATGACTAAGACAGTGTCATAAGGGGTCACGCATGGGCGGTGGTAAACGCCCACGTTCGGAGCGGTGAATCACATTGGCAGCGCAACCTGCAAAACGGCATCAGCATGTCACGCATGTACCAACTCTATGTGTTCAGCGATGAAATGACCGAGGCCAATTTCGCGTAGTGTGCTTACTGGCTGGGCGCTGGCCTCACGTACCAGTTTGGCCTTGGCAGCAAACCCGGCGTCGCTGCCTGTGAGCCGCAACTTCGGATCAGGAACAGCGGTGCGTAAAAGCTTGGTGTAGCCGTGTTGCGGATTGCCAACAACTTGCTCTGTTGGGCCGGTTTCAACCACTTGGCCGCGGAACATCACAGCCGTGTCTTCGGCCAAGTATTCAGCGGTGGCAATGTCGTGCGTGATGTAGAGAATTGAGAGGCTGTGTTCGGATTTGAGGCGCTGCATTAAACCCAGAATAGATTTTCGGATCGACACATCCAACATGGACGTGGGTTCGTCTGCCACAATCAGGCGCGCCTTCACTGCCAAAGCCCGCGCGAAGTTCACGCGCTGGCGCTGTCCGCCGGACAGCTCATGTGGGAATTTGTTTGGAGTCGAGATTGGGTCCAGCTCCACGTCTTCCAAGATGGACCGCAGCGCGGTTTCCGGGTCGGCCTCGGGCTGATGCAGGGCCAAAGCACGCAGCAGGTGGTGTCGAATGGTATGGGCTGGGTTGAGGGCGGAAAACGGGTCCTGAAACACCATTTGCACCGCTTGACGGTAGCGCAATTGCTCAGCTTTGGAGGTCATGCTGGCGATGTCTTGGCCGTCAAACAGGATCCGACCCGACGTGGGCGCGTGAATGCCAACGATCATCTTGCCAACCGTGCTTTTGCCGGAGCCACTTTCACCCACAAGCACCAAGGCGCGGCCTGGCAGGAGATCTAGCGACACATTGCGCAGCGCGTCGACGACCGAGGCGCGGCCAAAGGCCGGGCGTACGGTGAAGGTCTTGCTCAGGTTGTCGAGGCTGAGGATCGGGGTGTCAGACGGCATGGGCCATTCCTTCCGGGCGCTGGGCGAGGAGCGGCATCGCGTCCCACAGGCTGCGGGTGTAGTCGTGTTCCGGTGAAGTTACGATTTGCGACGCGGTGCCTATTTCGACAATCTTGCCTTCTCGCATGATGCCGATGCGGTCCGAAATCTGGGCCATTAGGGCAATGTCATGGGTGATGAACAACACGGAGAAGCCGAGTTCATCTTTCAGGCGCAGAACCTCTTGCAGGATTTCTCGCTGCACCACCACGTCGAGCGCGGTGGTCGGCTCGTCCATGATGATCAGCTTGGGTTTGAGCGTGAGGGCCAGCGCGAGCGCCACTCGTTGACGCATGCCACCGGAGAGTTGATGCGGGTGGGCGTGTATACGGTCAACTGGGATGCCGACCATCTCAAGCATTTCTGCGGTGCGTTCTTGCGCCTGCGCTTTGGTCACTGTGCCATGGGCGCGCAGCATGTCGTAGAACTGTCGGAAGATGGTCATCACCGCGCTGAGGGAGTTCATCGCGCTTTGAAACACCATGGAGACCTCAGACCAGCGCCAAGCGCGCAGCTCTTTGTCGGCAAAAGAGAGCACATCGTGGCCTTCAAAGAGGATATGACCGTTGCGCACCAGCGCTGGCGGTTTGTGCAGGCGCATCAACGCGTAAGCCACCGTGCTTTTGCCACAGCCCGACTCCCCGGCGAGGCCAAGGATTTCATTGGGCTGGATCTCGAAAGAGATGTCGCGCACTGCGGTGAAGGGCTCCCTGGCGGTGAGGTAGTCAATACGCAGGTCTTTGACGGAAAGAAGGGCACTCATTGGTTGGCCTCCTGCATGCGCTGACGTGTCAGACGTTTTTCGATGCGCAGAGCTTTGGCCACGTTGCCAAGTGTGCGCATGCGCGGATTTGCAATTTCGTCGACGCCGAAATTCATAAGGGAAAGACCAACGCCAATTAGGACAATTGCGGCGCAAGGAGCGAGAATTTCCCACCAGGCGCCAACCATGATCGCGGAGGCGGTTTGGGCGTTATAAAGCATGGTGCCCCAAGAGGTGGCCAAGGGGCTGCCAAGGCCAAGAAATTCCAGTGTGGCTTCGGTGATGATAGTGAAGATTACGGAGCCAATGAAGTTGAAGCCGATGATCGACAGGAGGTTCGGCAGCATCTCCACAAGGATCATGCGCCAGTTTGGCTCTCCAATCATTGCGGAAGCCTGGATGAAGTCGCGGGTTTTGAGGGACATGGCTTGAGAACGAGTCACCCTGGCCCCCCAGGCCCAGGAGGTGAGGCCGATGATCAGGGCAATGGCCCACGGACCCACTTGGCCAAGGAAGGCCGCCAGCACCAGCAGCAGCGGCAGTTGCGGCAGGACCAGCACGACGTTGGTGAGGAAGTTCAGGATGTCATCGACCCAGCCACCAAAATAGGCCGCGGTGATGCCGATGGCCGTGCCAATGGCGGTGACGATCAGTCCGGCAACAATGCCCACCATGAGGGATGTGCGGGTGCCCCAGACCAATTGGCTAAACACATCGCGGCCCATGCGGGTGGTGCCGAGCCAATGTTCGGCCGACGGCGCTTGATGTGGGCGACCAATGCGGGCCACAGGATCAAACGGCGCAATGAGGGGCGCAAAGATCGCAATCGCCACGTAGATCAGCACGATGGTCAGGCCGATGGCGGCTTTGCGGTTGCGCAGGAAAGTACGGAGAAGATCAGACATCAGGCCCTCTTCAATCGGGGATCAAGGAAGACATAGGCCAGATCTACCGCGAGGTTCGCGAGCAGCATGGCAAGTGTCATGATGAGCAACTGACCCTGGATCAGCGGGAAATCACGTCCGACAATGCCAAGGTACAAAAGGTTGCCCACACCCGGATAGTTGAACACCACTTCGGTGATGAGTGATCCGCCAAACAGGGCGCCAAAACTGAGCGCGAGGGCGGTCACGGAGGGCAGAAGCGCGTTGCGGGCGGCATAAGCGTAGCGTACGCGGGCGT
The DNA here is from genome assembly GCF_913054185.1 of uncultured Shimia sp. Taxonomy (GTDB): domain Bacteria; phylum Pseudomonadota; class Alphaproteobacteria; order Rhodobacterales; family Rhodobacteraceae; genus Shimia. The sequence continues at coordinate 8,270 of NZ_CAJXIV010000033.1, read as the reverse complement.
CGCTCAAGCCCTTGGCCTCGGCCATGGCGAGATAGTCTTCGCCAAGTTGGCCAATCATGTTGTTGCGCATGGTGATCAGGTAGCCCCCAATCAGGACAACGCTCAGCGTCACGACCGGCAGGAAGCCATGGTAGAGAACCGACGAGATGAACTCCCAGCTCCAGGCCGGATCCAGGCTTGGATTGAAGGCGTAAGAGGTTGGGAAAAAGCGGTTTTGCACCGCGAGAAAATAGAGACCACACAGCGCCACAACCACCGCAGGCACGGATTGCAGGGCCAGAGCGGTTGGCGAGGCGATCACGTCGGTCAACTGTCCGCGCCGCCAGGCGGCCAGAATGCCCAAAAGCGTGCCGATTGAGAAAGAAATCAACAGCGCAGATCCGGTCAGGAACAGAGTCCACGGCAGGGCCTGAATCAACACATCTGCCACCGGCATCGGGTAAAACTTGATCGACAGACCAAAGTCCCAGGTGAAGATCGAGCCGAGATAGGCAAAATACTGTTCGTGCAAAGGAGCGTCGATAAAGCCGAAGGTTGCCATCAGCGCATCGCGGGCCTCGGGTGCAATCATGCCGCCGGAGTTGGCCAGCATGATGTCGGCTGGGTTGCCAGGCAACATGCGAGGGATCATGAAGTTGAAGGTCGCAGCTACAAGAAAAGCCACGCAGTAGAAGCCGAGCCGCTTCAATAGAAAACGCATCAGGTCAAACCATCTGTCGAGAGAGGAAGTAAGGCCAAAAGCGGGGCCACTCATCTGGTGAGCAGCCCCGAAGGTAGGGAGGTTATTCTACCGGACGCAGGTTCAGCAGGTGCACCAGACGGGCGGGGTTGGTCTTGTGGACCACCGGGTTGGCCACTGGGTTCTCCGAGTTGAAGAAACCGGTGAAACGCTTGGTGTTGTACTGATACCAGCGTGGATTGTTGAAGACGTAAGCCAGTGGCATATCCTCTCCCACGATGGTCTGTACGTCAGCCATGATCGCCATCTGTTTTTCAGTGTCGCTGGTCTGCGTGAAAGCATCCAGAAGCTCACTTAGTTCCGCGTTGTAATACCGTGAGGCGGCAAAGCGTGATTTGGCTTGGTTGTCCTCGTGCAGTGAGTCGAGATACTGGTTGAACGGCGTGGCGCCAACGCGGACCGAGTTGATGGCCATGTCGTACTCACCGGTGATGAGCTTCTCGGTCCAGATCGCAGCTTCTGGTGTCGACACATTGGCTTTGATGCCAGCTGCGTTTAAGCCTTCAACTGCGATTTGGCAGCTGTTGACCCAGTCGGTCCAACCGTTTGGTACGATGACTTCAAGATCGATCTGCTCGCCATCCGGCGTTTCGACAAAACCGTCTCCGTCGATGTCTTTAAAGCCGGCTTCGGCCAGAAGCGCCTTTGCGGCTTCGATGTCGTATTGGGTGAAGGCGCCAAATTTCTCATCCACCTCAGCGTTATTCCAGGCGTGGAAGGCGCGGCCAAGGCCAGAGGGGTATTGGTTGATGGTCGGGTAACCGTAGCCAGCGATTTCAACCATGGCTTCGCGGTCAAACGCCATGGACACGGCGCGGCGGAAATTTTGGTTGTTGAAGGCAGCTTTGTCACCGGCTTCGGGTGCTTCGAAGTTCATGTAGAAGGCCACAAGAGAGCCGCCCGGCAGCCAATAGCTGTGGTGCTCCGGATCTTTGGCGACAAACGTGTTGTCGATGTCTGGAAGGAAGGAGCCCATCCAATCAAGTTCGCCATTGGCTGCTGCGGCCAGCGCCTGATCATTGTTGGCGATCTGCGGGAAGCGCATGCAGTCCACTTTCAGGCTGTCTGCATCCCAATAGTTGGCATTGCGACACTGGGTATATTCCTGCGGCGTGAAGCGGCGGATTTCGGTCAAGGGACCGGAGCCAACTGGGTTCGGGTTAGTGAAGGTCACAGGATCGTCGACGCCACTCCAGATGTGCTCAGGCACAATTGGCACGCGCACAATTTGATACATCGCCTGACTGGAAGGCGTGGCTAGGTTGAAGCGTACGGTCTTGTCGTCAACTTTGTCGACGCCCGACAACATTTGTGCCATGCCCACGCTGTCCAGCGCTGAGTTGCTCAGGGCAAGATCAAAAGATTTGACAACGTCATCAGCAGTGAAGGCCTCGCCATCGGACCATTGCACTCCATCGCGCAGGGTCACGGTGATGGCGCTGAGGTCATCTGCGTAGTCAAACGCGGTGGCCAAACGGTAGATCGGCTTGCCACCATCTATGGCATTAAAAATGATCAGCGGCTCGTACATGAAATGCAACACGGAGGGCGCCGCGGTGGTCTGGTTGAACGGGTTGAAGTTTTCCACCCATGCGGTGACCTGATCCGGCAGCGCTGTGAGTACTGTTTCTTCAGCCTGAGCGGCAGTGGACCAAAGCGCAACCGATGCCAGAAGCCCGGCGGTTGTCTTGAAATTCATTTTGTCTCTCCCTGTGTAGGCGGGTTGTCCCGCCTTATATCAATCCGCCGGATCTCCCCGATTTTTGGGGGCCATGATACACATCATGGTTGCAATTGGTCTCCTCACCAAACGCCTCGGATGTGGTGCATTGAAATCTCGGCCGCCTTGGAAATGGCACCAGAAAAATCGGCAATTTCGTCAAAACACGGAGGAGTGAGCAGAGAAGCTCTTTAAAAACCTAACTTATTTAGGTTGTTGGAGATGTTATCCCAAAGAAAAACATTTGGGATTTTCGATTTGGATACTTGTTTCGCTCTTGGGCAGGTCGCAGGATCACCCGCAGCAAAACCAGAAACTTTGGAGATACTGTGCCTTTTCAGGGAATTCGCGCGCGCCTGCTTGTCACCTTCCTCCTTGCTTCGGTGCTGCCGTTGGCACTCGGCGGCGTGGTGTTTTATCGGCTGGTCAACCAGATCATCACCACAGAGACTTTTGAGAAGGTTGCTTTTGTACGTGACGCCAAGGCGAGCGAAATTTCGCAGTATATGACCTATGCGGCCCGGCAAGCAGAGAGCCTCGCGCAGTCCGCAAACGTGCGCTACTCGGTGGGCGAGTTTTACGGTTTTAGCCATGCGCTCCGGCAAATTGAGGGCACGCCGGAAGAGGCCGGCGCCAAGCTACGAAATATTTTTGGGGTGGACAGCGCTCAAGGGCAACGCGACGAAAGTGAGACAGAAGACCAACTGTTACGCGAGGCGCTTGAGTACTCCAACACGCACCGCCGGTTTCACCAGGATTTTCTCGACTTCTTGCAAGAGGCAGAGTTTGACAATCTCTATTTGGCGGATCGCCACGGGCAGGTTGTGTATTCTGTTTATAAAGACGCCTACCTCGGCAGGCCGCTGAACCAACGTGTTATTGGTCTTGGGCAGGCGTTTCATAAGGTGACATCTAGCGATGGATTCGATCCTGTGTTTCAGGACTATGCAGTGGATGCGATTTCCGGCGAGCTGGCGGCGTATCTGGCGGTGCCTGTGCGACTTCATGGCAGTCACAAAGGTGCGATGATCCTTCGGATTCCGCCCAACAGCCTGCAAAGCCTTGTGAATGAAGGGGATGCATCGCTGTCGGTTATTTCATCGGGGGGGCTTATGATCGCGTCCAGCGGTGGTCTGACCCTTGGCGAGCAGGTTCGGATACCCAAGCCGATGAAAAGTAATGAGGGTGTAGCAGTTTTGGACGCAGGGCTGACAGGGATACCTACACTTTCTGCATGGCGAGAATTGGAAGAGCCGTTCCCACAGTGGACCGTGATCGCGGAGACCAGCAGGGAGATGGCTTTTCAGAACAGCCATCGATTGCGCGACACGTTGATTCTGATTGGGGTGGCGGCAGCTGCGGGTTTGGCGCTTTTGTCTTTCATATTCTCAAATGCCATCACAAGGCCCGTGCGCAAGATGTCGGAAGCTGCGAGTGCCGTGGCCACCGGCAGTCTCAATGATGCCCTGCCGGAATACGATCACCCGGTGGAATATGCACGCTTGTCCCGTGCTGTGAACCAGATGCGACGTGCCTTGCGTGACCAGTTGGACCTGATCCGGGACAAAAATGCGGAGCTGCAAGAAAAACTTCGCGAGATCGGTGAAAAGAACTCTGAATTGGAAGAGGCGGATCGGATCAAGGACCGCTTTCTGGCCAATACCTCACATGAATTACGCACGCCATTGAATGGGATCATCGGCATTTTGGAAACCCTTGAGGGCGGCGCTATGGGAGATATGTTGCCGGCTCAGGCCAGTCAGCTGCGCCTGATCACCTTCAGCGCGCGCCGACTGTCACGGTTGGTGGACGACCTTTTAGACATTTATCGCATTCGCGAAGGTCGCATGCGCTTGGACATGCAGCCTGTTGATGTCTCACACTCGGTGCACAACGTGGTGCATCTGCTGCAGCCAACCTTTCATGTGGATCCGGCCACTTTCCAAGTTGACCTACAAGATGGTTTGCCAGCCGTCGTTGCGGACCCAGTGCGGTTTGAACAGATATTGTTCAATCTGTTGTCCAATGCGGTGAAATATGGCGGCGGCAGTGTTGTCGAGATCACTGCGCAGGTTATGGATGCGGATCAGATGGCTGTGAGTATCCGAGACCATGGGCCGGGTATCGCAGCAGACAGCATGGAACGAATTTTTCATCCTTTAGAGCAACTGACGCCGGAAGGGTCGGGGCAGGCGACAGGTACTGGGTTGGGGCTGACCATCGCGCGGCATCTTGCGGATATGATGTCTGGACGGATCGAGGTGTCCAGCACGGTTGGGGAAGGGGCAGAGTTTCGAGTTTTACTGCCTGTAACCGATCAGGCACCTTTGGCGTTGCCGGAGGATCTGCTGCCACCTGAGTTTTCTCAACCGCCAGCGCTTCAGGCTGAAGTTGGAGCAACCGGCACTGTTGTTCCGGAAGGGTCGCCGTTGATCCTTGCGGTGGATGATGAACCGATCAACCTTCAGGTGCTGCAGAATTTGCTTGGGCCGCAGGGATATCGGGTTGCCACGGCCCATAACGGCTCAGAAGCTTTGCGCAGTGTCGCGAAGGAGCGACCAGACCTGATTGTGCTGGACGTGATGATGACTGGCTTGAGCGGATTGGATGTGGCCCGTGACTTGCGGCGGCGTCATCAATTACATGAGTTGCCGATCATTCTGCTAACGGCGCGCGGGCGTACTAGTGACATGCTGGCCGGATTTGAAGCCGGGGCCAATGACTATGTGGTGAAGCCTTTTGCAAAAGACGAGCTTCTCAGCCGTATCCGCACACTTTTGGAGGCCAGTCGCGCCCGCAGCCAGGCGGCAGAAAACCGTGAGCTGAAAGAAGAGATTGAGCGCCGCATACAGGTCGAAGACGCTTTGCGCTTGTCGCAAAGGCGTATGGCGCAACTGCTTGATACCTTGGAGGATGGTCTGATTTGTATCAACGCGCGCGGGGCGGTCACTTATGTTAATGAGGCGGCCCAGCAGGTGCTTGATAAGCCCGTGACCGTGAAAAAGAGTCGCCTGAAAGATGTTTTGCCGCAAAAAGTTGTGACACCTTTGGAGCAAACGGAGGTTGAGGACGAGCCAATCCACATCGAGGTGATGTTGCGTGGACAGCTGCATCAAGTGAGTTTGTTCGCTATGCTGCCGGAAGCAGGCGGTGGGCGCGCGGTTTTGTTCACGCGTGCATCCGCGCCGCGGGCACAGTTTGTCAATTCTCTGAGGGATGTTGTGGATACCTCTTTGCCATCCCTGATGTCGGATGGCGGAGAGGATGCGGACAAGGGCGCGTCCGGTGAGAGCTATCGCGAAACCATTGTGGCATTGATGTCGGACTCGTTGCAGATTTGGGGAGCTGCGACAGGTAAGACCAAGATCGACTTTGCAGAGACCAGCGGCATCTGGCGGGTGAACCTCGACAAAACGTCGTTGCAGACCCGGACGCTGGATAAGTACCTGTTGATTGAAACGCTGCCGGACAATCCGCGCTGGCGTGATGTTCTGAAGACGGTGATGTTTGTTTTGTCTCTCAAGGAACGTGCGACAGTCAGCTCAGATATTGCGGCGCGCTTTGATGCGCTTGAGGTGCGGTTGGAGGCGTTTCGTGCTTTGAAAGACCAGCGTGAGTGATGCGTGGCAAAACTGACGGCGCGTTTGGGATTGCGTTCCGCTACAAAATCTCTATACAGCGCCACCATACATGCGCGTGCAGCCCGCTTAGGCTTGATCTGATTCTCTGAAGAAGAGAGCCCGTTCGGGACGTCGCACGCAACAACCGTACCGAACCAAAAGGTCTCAGATCATGGCAAATTCGCCTCAGGCAAAAAAACGCGCCCGTCAGAACGAGCGTCGTCTCGAAGTTAACAAAGCTCGTCGTTCCCGCATCCGTACGTTCATCCGCGCCGCGGAAGAAGCCATCGAATCCGGTGACAAAGCCGCAGCTGTTGCCGCTCTGCGTGCCGCTCAGCCAGAGCTGATGCGTGGCGTTAGCAAAGGCATCTACCACAAGAACACTGCAGCGCGGAAAATGTCCCGCCTGTCCGCACGGGTGAAAGCGCTGGCGTAAGCTGCGTTTCACAAAGAATACGGAAAAACGTCGCTGTTTCAGCGGCGTTTTTTGTGTTCAGCTGTAGGCTATGAAGAGCAAGGCAACGCCCAAAAGGATGCGGTAGATCACATATGGTGTGAAGCTCACAGAGCGCAGCAGGCGCATCATGAATGCCAGTGCAAGCAGGGCGGCGAAGAAAGAAAAGACGGCGGCGATGGCGGCGTCTTTTGCCAGATCGATATCGGCTTCTTTGATGACATCCAGTGAGAGCAGCGTACCGCTGGCGATGATGGTCGGGATCGACATCAACATAGCCAGTTTTGCCGCGTCTTTGCGGGCATAGCCGATCTGGCGGGCACCGGTGATGGTGATGCCGGAGCGTGATGTGCCGGGAATGAGGGCAAGCGCTTGCCAGAGGCCCATCTTCAGTGCGTCTTTCAAGGACCAATCCGTTTCAGTTTTGGTTTGGGGACCGTGTTGGTCCATCCACCACAACACGATGCCAAAGAGGATCATGGTCCAGCCGATCACCGCAACGGAGCGCAATGTTTCGTCCATTCCTGTGAGCTTCAGGATGAGCCCTGCGAGCATCACGGGGATGGTTGCGGCGGACAGGAGGAAGGCGAGTCGTGCGCCGGGGGTGTCGATGCGGCCGGTCAACATGCGAGGCAATCCGCAAAAGGCAATTCTGGCGTCGGCCCAAAAATAGAGGATCACTGCGCCCAACGTGCCGACGTGGGCGGCCACATCAATCGCGAGGCCTTGGTCAGGAAACGGTGTCACTTTGGATAAGAGAATCAGGTGTCCAGATGAGCTGACAGGCAGGAATTCGGTGAGGCCTTGGATGATCGCCACCAGAAAAATGTGAAAAAGTGCCATTTGGGGTGGGATCCTTACTTGAGCGACTCACGTATAATTGGTCAATGATTCAAGGGAAATACCGAATGTAGGTCCGGTTCGGACCAAAAAGCGATCCAATTTTCGTGTTTGGACCGCGTCATTTGCCAGAAAACTGAAATATAGGTCAGTACAATTGACTTTTATATCCCATGAAAATTATCTAAACACTCCAAACTGGATTTAATCAGGAGGCAGCGACGTGGCTAAGCAACCTATGCTGAAATTTGTGACCGTGGATCGTGACATGCCGGAAAAGCGTGGCGCCACTGTACGCAAGGAAGATTTCGACGAAATCTATGCGGAGTTCGCCAAGGCGAAGGCGGAAGAGCAGGCGAGTCGCTGCAGCCAATGTGGTGTGCCGTATTGCCAGAGCCATTGCCCGCTGCACAACAATATCCCCGACTGGCTGCGCCTCACTGCGACGGGCCGTCTGGAAGAAGCTTATGCCGTCAGCCAAGCGACCAACACTTTCCCGGAGATCTGTGGCCGTATTTGCCCGCAGGATCGCCTGTGTGAAGGCAACTGTGTGATTGAGCAGTCCGGCCACGGCACTGTGACCATTGGCTCGGTGGAGAAATACATCACCGACACCGCCTGGGAAAAAGGCTGGGTCAAGGCGTTGAAGCCGGCGCAAGAGCGCAGCGAAAGCGTTGGCATCATTGGTGCTGGCCCGGGTGGTTTGGCGGCTGCAGACCGTCTGCGCCGTGCAGGTCTGCAGGTGACCATCTATGATCGCTATGACCGTGCTGGCGGATTGCTGACTTACGGCATTCCGGGATTTAAGCTGGAAAAAGATGTGGTTATGCGCCGCAACAAGTTGCTGGAAGATGGTGGCGTGACCTTCAAGCTGAACTGCAATGTGGGTGAGGACAT